>NZ_CACSIS010000002.1:0-349020 GCF_902705905.1 Klebsiella sp. 18074
TTTGCCTGGCGGCAACAGCGCGGTGGTCCCACCTGACCCCATGCCGAACTCAGAAGTGAAACGCCGTAGCGCCGATGGTAGTGTGGGGTCTCCCCATGTGAGAGTAGGGAACTGCCAGGCATCAAATTAGTAGTATGGCACTGACTTTCGAGGCAGTTCACTACTCGACAGTGAGTAGGACAAAAGCAGATGCTTTTGAACGTTGCAAAGCAACGGCCCGAAAATTATGCCTTGTACCAAATTAAGCGTGCTGATATGGCTCAGTTGGTAGAGCGCACCCTTGGTAAGGGTGAGGTCCCCAGTTCGACTCTGGGTATCAGCACCACTTTTTAAGTTAGAAAACAGTATTTTAAAGAATTTGCCTGGCGACAAGAGCGCGGTGGTCCCACCTGACCCCATGCCGAACTCAGAAGTGAAACGCCGTAGCGCCGATGGTAGTGTGGGGTCTCCCCATGTGAGAGTAGGGAATTGCCAGGCATCAATTAAGCAGAAGGCCCAGTCGAAAGACTGGGCCTTTTTGCTTGTCTGCTATTTATTGACGTAGCTTATCGATAAACGGCGGCCTAAGCTGCTGCAGAAAGGCCTGCAATACCTGCGAGCGGCGCATTTCTGCGATCGTAGCGCGGTTTTTATACCTACCGTTCACGAAAAAAGGACCCGGTCTCGCGACCAGGCCCTTTTTTATATCCGTTCCCTTACAGGAAAGTGACCCCAATCCAGTGGAATGGTAATGATTAACGGGTCAGTGCTACAATCCCCAGCGTTAATCCAGCCACTGCCGCCGCACCGCCGGCAATTGCCCCAGCCGTTTCCCAGTTATCCTGAGTCGTGCCTTTCATGCAGGTGTTGGTATGAACTAGCCTGCCTTCAGAATCGTAGACCGGCACGCAGGGAGAGTCATGCGCGCAGCCGGCGAGTAAAGTTGCCAGCAGCGTCACTAAAATAAATTTCTTCATGATATTACCTCTGAATAGTCCGTTTTACTGCATCGGGAGAGATACACGACGGAATAGCCTATTTTACCATCGCTGAAACAGAGGCCTGATAGAGGAAATCATCTCAATTTATGAGCTACGTAAATATCATGGAGATAAGCGGGGAATTGCGTAGAAAAGATGTAGAACAAAATAATGAAATAAAGGCAGGGGCTATCGAACTTATCATTATGGAATATAGCGAATTTAATCTAATTTATTGATTAGCATGAGTCATTGGCATAAAAAAGGCGTCAGTGTGGCGCCTTTGAGGAGGAGATAAGCTACTTTCAGCGTCGGGTAAAGCGACCCCTTACCACCACGAAAAATACCGGTACGAAGAAGATTGCCAGCAGCGTAGCGGTTAACATCCCCCCCCATCACATTTTGCGCCCCGCTTCCGGCACCATGGCTAATAACTAAAGGCAGCACTCCGAGAATAAAGGCTAATGATGTCATGAGGATCGGACGCTGGCGCATACGCGATGCTTCGAGCGTCGCCTCGATAATCCCTTTACCTTCTTTATCCATAAGATCTTTAGCAAACTCGACGATCAGAATGGCATTTTTTGCCGATAAGCCAATCGTGGTTAATAAGCCGACCTGGAAATAGGCATCATTATTGAGCCCGCGAAGCGATGCCGCTAACAACGCCCCAACAACCCCTAAGGGAACGACCAGCATCACCGAGAAGAGAATTGACCAGCTCTCATAGAGCGCGGCGAGGCACAGGAAGACAACAATCAGGGAGATGGCGTAGAGCGCAGGCGCCTGATTGCCGGAGAGCCGTTCCTGATAGGACATTCCCGTCCAGTCGTAGCCGATACCGGTCGGCAGCTTGCTAGCCAACTGCTCCATCAGGATCATTGCGTCCCCGGTACTTTTACCTGGTGCGGCCTCGCCGAGAATTTCCATCGAAGGCAAACTGTTGTAACGCTCAAGCCGCGGAGAGCCATAGACCCAGCGCGATGTGACGAACGACGAGAACGGCACCATTTCACCGTTGGAGCTGCGCGCATACATATTATTGATATCATTCGGCAACATACGGAAATGCGCATCAGCCTGAACATAAACCTTTTTCACCCGGCCATGGTCGATGAAATCGTTAACGTCGTACCCGCCCAGGGCGGCAGAAATCGTTTCGTTGATATCCGCTAATGAAATCCCGAGCGGCTGGGCTTTCTCCTGATCTACGTCGAGGTCGAGCTTAAACTGCGGCGTATCCTCAAGCCCGTTTGGCTGCACGCGCACCAGTTGGTCAGGATGCTGCCTGACCATGCCCAGCAGCTGATTACGCGCCTGGGTTAGTACGCTATGGCCGAGATTGCCCTGATCGACAAGCTCAAAGTCAAAACCCGTTGCGGTACCGAGTTCGATAATGGCCAGCAGACTGAACGGGAAGACCATGGCGTCCTTGATCTGGCTGAAGGCGATGGTGGCTCTTTTGATAATCGCCTCCACGCCGTTCTCTGCCCCGCTGCGTTGTTCCCACGGTTTAAGGCTGACGAAGGCCATGCCGGAGTTTTGCCCCTGACCGCTGAAGCTAAAGCCGTTGACGGTAAAGACGCTCTCGACGTTGGCCTTTTCATTATGCAGATAGTAGTCGGTAACGGTATCCAGCACTTTCTGCGTACGCTCCTGCGTAGCGCCGGAAGGCTGCTGGAGAATGGTCATAAACACGCCCTGATCTTCATCCGGCAGGAAGGAGGTTGGCAGACGCATAAAGAGCACGGCCATCCCTACGACGATGAGCAAATAGACGCTAATCCCCTGCTGCTGCACCTCCTGCGGCAGCAGCGGTGTAGCAAGCTGCAGCTTGTTTTGTACCTGGACCTCGGCAATATCCGGATCGATACCTGAGCGGAAGGTCAGCGTGATGGTGACGCCGCCTGCAGAGTCACTGGTGGAGGTCATATACATCAGGTTGTCGATACCGTTCATGTTCTGTTCGATAACCTGCGTCACGGTATCCTGTACGGTCTGGGCATCGGCGCCGGGATAGGTGGCGGATACGGCAACGGCCGGAGGAGCAATCGTCGGATACTGCGCAACGGGCAGCTGCATAATCGCGAGGCCGCTGGCAATCGTCATGATGATTGCCAGTACCCAGGCGAATACCGGGCGATGGATAAAAAACTTAGACATAGTGATTCATACCTTATTGTGCGACGGTCGCCGCGGTATCCTCTGTGGCCTTCACCGTTGTACCTGGGTGAACCTACTGCAGGCCGCTGACGACAACTTTGTCACCGTTTTGCAGGCCGCGGGTAATCAACCAGCGATCGTCAATCGCCTGGGATGCAATAACGTCGTGGGTTTCAACCTGGTTGTGGTCGTTGACCTGCATGACGGTGGTATCACCGCGCGGCGTGCGGGTTACCCCCTGCTGCGGCACCAGAATCGCCTGCGGATCCACGCCTTCATCGATGCGGGCGCGCACAAACATCCCCGGCTGCGGGTTTGGGAAGATGGCGCGCAGGGGGATGGAGCCAGTGCTTTCATCTACCGTTACGTCGGAGAATTGCAAAGAGCCCTTGAGCGGGTAAGGCTGGCCATTTTCCATGACCAGCTGAACGTTCTGCGTATCGCTGCCGCGCTGAAGGCTCTGCTGCTTGAGGTGCATAAAATCACTGCTGGATTCAGTGACTTCGACGTAAATGGGGTCAAGCTGCTGGACTGTGGCCATCGCCTCGGCCTGGCCGTTGGTGACCAGAGCGCCCTCGGTGACGCTGGATTTACCGATACGTCCGACGATAGGCGAGGTGACTTTGGTATCGGCAAGATTAATGCGCGCGCTTTCGACCGCCGCTTTTGCCGCCATCACGTCGGCATCGGCCTGGCCGGCCGTTGCCAGCACCTGATCGTACTCCTGGCTGCGTCCCGAGCAGAGGAAGGTAGCGCTTAACCGTGAGGTGCGCGATGGTGGCTGCCGCGACGGCTTTAGCCTCATCACCCTTCGCGCTGCTGTAGGCTGCCTGATAGGTCGCCGGGTCAATTTGATAGAGCGGCTGGCCCGCCTTTACGTCGCTCCCCTCAATAAAGCTGCGTTGCAGGACGATCCCGCTGACCTGAGGGCGAACCTCCGCGACGCGAAATGCCGACGTGCGGCCGGCAGCTCCGTGGTGACGGATAGCGGTTCGCTGCTGACCACGTGGACGGTGACCTGCGGTATTTGTGCCGGCGACTGCCCGTTGTTTGAATTATCACAGCCGGCGAGCAGGAGCGCTGAGAGAATTAGGCTGGATAAAGAGTAGCCCTGGCGTGACTCGTCATTACCGTTCCTTATAGATTTCGCACCCTGTTCGGCTACGAATCTGTGAAAGAAATAGAGAATAAAAAAGCAGGCCGGTATCCTACAAATAAACATCAGTGGATGTAATGAATGGTTATTTTTGGAGTGACGCCAGGACACGTAAAAACAAAAAAATGCGAATTTATTCTTTAAGAATAACCTTATTTTTAATAATGGGATTAATAGTATTTGTCATGTGAGTGAATTATTTCTTATTCATTCAAAATATGTATTGGTATGTCATGATATCTCAGGGAGGAATATCTGACTTTTTGCTAAGTAATATTAATCGGAGAATGCTAGATTTAATCCCGTCTCAATACTCCCACTATTCCGCTGTTCGGCGGCAAGTGAAGCAATGTATGGTCAGAAAAACAAAAGAAGAGGCGCTACGCACGCGCCAGCTGCTGATTGATGCAGCCATCCAGCAGTTTGCGCTGCGCGGTGTGGCGAACACGACGCTTACGGACATCGCCGATGCCGCCGGCGTAACGCGCGGAGCGATATACTGGCATTTCTCGAACAAGTCACAGCTGTTTAATGAAATTTGGCGGCAGCAGCTCCCGCTGCGAGAGCTTCTTCCTCCGCCGGCGTCACAAATATCCGCAAGCGATCTTCTGTATCATTTAAGAGAGAAATTTATTCGCGGCCTACAGTATATTGCCGAGGACCCGTGGCAGCGCGACCTGATGCAGATTCTCTATCATAAAGGCGAGTTTGCCTGCGACATGATGCCGGAACAGGATATTCGGCAAAAAATTGGTTTTAGCTATCCCACTATTCGCGAGATTTTAGCTGAGTGTATCCGTAACCGTTTATTACCTGCGGAAACAAATATTGAAATAACGTTAATTATATTACACGAAACCTTTAGCGGTATTATTAAAAACTGGCTGATGGCGCCGCAGCGATTCGATCTCTATCAGCAGGCGCCGCTGCTGGTGGATAATATTACGTCGATGCTCTGCGTACCGAGTCGTCGGACGGCGAGCTAGCTCAGAGGGGTCAGCAGTCTGCTGCGGGAAGGGGGTAAACGCGAGGCAGTAAAAAGGCGCTTCCCCATGCCGAAGAGCGCCTTTTATTCAAGCAATTAACTGACTAGTATCAGTTCATGCCGTATTTCTTCAATTTTTTACGCAGCGTACCGCGGTTGATGCCCATCATCAGGGCAGCACGGGTCTGGTTACCGCGGGTGTATTGCATCACCATGTCCAACAGGGGCTGTTCTACTTCAGCCAGTACCAGCTCATACAGGTCACTAACGTCCTGACCGTTCAGTTGAGCAAAATAGTTCTTCAGTGCCTGTTTAACCGAGTCACGCAGGGGCTTTTGAGTTACCTGATCCTGAGAGTTAACGGTAGAAACGGTCAGTACGTCAGAATTTACGCGTTGTTCGAACATAGTTCTGTCAGCTCTTTATATCTGTTTACGCAAAATTTTCGAAGTATGCCTCCAACGCCTCCAGCTGATCGCTGGCATCCTCTATGGCGTTGAATGTGCGCCGAAACTGGTCATTTGGAGCGTGCTCCTGGAGATACCAGGAAACGTGTTTACGCGCAATTCGGTACCCTTTTGCCTGACCGTAAAAGTCATGCAATTCCCGAACGTGAGCGCAAAGCAAGCGCTTAACCTCTGCCAACGGCAGGGGGGGCAGCAGCTCTCCAGTGTCCAGATAATGCTGGATTTCCCGAAAGATCCAGGGTCTTCCCTGAGCTGCGCGGCCTATCATAAGGGCATCAGCCCCCGTATAGTCGAGCACAGCTCTGGCTTTAAGCGGGTCAGTAATGTCACCATTCGCGATAATCGGAATGGAAACTTTCTGCTTAACTGCCCGAATACTGTCGTATTCAGCGTCTCCGTTAAACAAACAGGCGCGCGTGCGTCCGTGAATAGTCAGAGCCTGAATGCCACACTCTTCAGCCAGTTGGGCAATTTCTACACAGTTACGGTGTTCCGGCTCCCAACCGGTGCGAATCTTGAGTGTCACGGGAACGTCCACTGCCTTGACGACCGCCGTCAGGATTAACTTCACCTGCTCGGGATGCTGCAAGAGGGCTGAACCTGCGAGCTTGCGATTCACCTTTTTCGCCGGGCACCCCATATTAATATCAATAATTTGGGCACCGCTTTCCACGTTAATACGGGCGGCTGCGGCCATCTCTTCCGGTACGCTACCGGCGATTTGCACGGTACGAATACCGGGCTCATCAACGTGCACCATCCGTAAACGGGACTTGTCGCTCTCCCAAACCTGAGGGTTGGAGGACATCATCTCGGAAACGGTTAAACCTGCTCCCATCTCATAGCACAGCGTCCTGAATGGTCTGTCAGTAATGCCAGCCATAGGTGCTGCGATCAGGCGATTTCTAAGCTGGTAGTGTCCGATGCGCATGAGTTAAGAAATGACCATACTGTGACTGCAAGGCGGCGTATATTACGCATTTTTTGCACGAGATGAAAGGCCAAACTTTGAGCAATCCCCTGTCACAGATCAATGAATCCAGGGGTAACGAAAATACTATGGATAAATTATCATATTAATCATTGCTTTAATACGTGGTGGGTAATTTGTGTCCAATTATAAAATCGTAAAACTTATCTATTTTTCTTAGAAAAATGGGGTCATTGGCGGCATAAAACGCTGTTTTTGTAGCCAAAAAAGCGCTTCGTAATGCGATCTGGCTCCCATTTCTTGACGTCATTTGGCTGCTACTGGAAACAAAAATGCGGCCCGCAGGCCGCATTTGCGCTTACTTGCGCTGGCCGGTAATCCGGCACCACTCTTCTTTTTCAACCACCGGGTCGAGATTAAAGCGATCGGCGTAGGCTTCACAGACGCCGTCAGCCTGGCTGGCAAGGATCCCGGAGAGGCCCAGCAGACCGCCTGCAACGGGCAGGACGCTGATTAACGGAGCCAGCTCGCGTAACGGGCCGGCCAGTATGTTGGCGACCACGACGTCGGCGCTGAGAGCCTCTGGCTGATCCTGGGGTAAATAGAGCTCCAGACGATCCGAGACACCGTTACGCTCGGCGTTATCGCGGCTGGCCTGAATCGCCTGCGGATCGATATCGATACCGATGGCCTTCGCCGCGCCGAGCTTCAGGGCAGCAATCGCCAGGATGCCGGAACCGCAGCCGAAATCAATAATCGTTTTACCTGCCAGATCCAGCCCATCGAGCCACTGCAGGCACAGGGAGGTCGTCGGGTGGGTACCGGTACCGAAGGCGAGGCCCGGATCGAGCATCACGTTCACCGCGTTGGCATCCGGCACTTCGCGCCAGCTTGGGCAAATCCACAGCCGCTCGCCGAAGCGCATCGGGTGGAAGTTATCCATCCATTCGCGCTCCCAGTCTTTGTCTTCCAACTGCTCGATTTTGTGCGCGAAGCCGGCGCCCAGAAGAGGATGCTGCTCAAGAATGGCAACGACTTCGTTCATGTCGCTCTCTGCGTCGAACAGGCCGGTCACGTCGGTGTCGCCCCACAGGCGGGTTTCCCCCGGCAGCGGTTCGAATACCGGCGTATCGTGGGTATCCTGGAAGGTGATAGAGACGGCACCGGCCTCCATCAGCGCATCGCTTAAATCTTCAGCGTGTGCGCCGGTGGTGTTTAGTTTCAGTTGGATCCATGGCATGGCAAAACTCTTTATTTATCAGTAGTCATAATAGGGGCTGGTGGGACGGGCTGACCGAAACGGTTGCCAATCACAAAAGCCAGCAAGCTTAACAGCAGCGAGGGCACAATCGGATGAAAGCCCAGGTACTGAATATTGAATGTCGCCAGCACGGCGTATAGCACGCCGCCAACGATCATGGCGCTGAGGGCGCCGGTAGCGTTAGCGCGCTCCCAGTACAGGCCCATCACCAGCGGCCATAAGAACACCGCTTCCAGGCCGCCGAAGGCCAGCAGGTTGAGCCAGATGATCATCTCGGGCGGCCGCCAGGCTGCCAGCATCATCAGGATCCCAATGACCAGGGTGGTGGCGGTGGAGATCCTTTTCAGCTTTTGCTCATTATGCCTTTTAGCAGGCTGAGCGCTGAGCCAAAGATCCTTAATGATCGTAGCCGATGCCTGCAATAAGTGGGCGTTAACGTTCGACATGATCGCCGCCATTGGCGCCGCCAGGAACAGGCCCGCGGCCCACGGCGGCAGCACCTGGACCATCAGCGTTGGGATCACCTGATCGGGGACGGTGAGGTGCGGCAGAACCGCGCGGCCCAGCGCGCCCGCGAGGTGCATGCCAAACATCAACAGCGCGACGACCACGGTACCGATGATGATCCCCCGGTGAACGGCTTTGCTGTCTTTATAAGAAATGCAGCGTACAGCGGTATGCGGCAGGCCGATAACGCCGAAGCAGACCAGCACCCAAAACGAGGTCATAAAGGTCGGGGTTAGAATGCCGTCTACGCCGTGCGGCGATACCAGCTGCGGATCTATCTTCTGTAAGGTATCAACGGCGTGATGCAGACCGCCCGCAGCGTGGACAACCCCGACCAGCAGCACGATAGTGCCGATCAGCATGACCATACCCTGCATGGTGTCATTGAGCACGCTGGCGCGAAAACCGCCGAACGCGGTGTACAGGGCAATCGTGATCCCGAAGATCAACAGGCCGTTTTCATATTTGATTCCCGCCGCGGTCTCCAGCAGGCGCGCGCCGCCGATAAACTGCACGGCGATCGCCCCGACGAAGGCAACCAGCAGGCTGATGCTGGCGATCCAGACGACGGCGCGGCTTTGGTAGCGCGCCTGCAGCATGTCGTTGAGGGTGATGGCGTTATAGCGTCGCGCCAGAATGGCGAATTTCTTACCGAGGATCCCCAGCGAAAGCCAGATCGTCGGTACCTGGATCATCGCCAGCAGCACCCAGCCGAGCCCGTACTTATAGGCAGCCCCGGGCCCGCCGATAAAAGAACTGGCGCTGATGTAGGTGGCGGTGAGCGTCATGGCCAGCACGAAGCCGCCCATGGAACGGCTGCCGAGGAAATACTCGCTGAGAAAACTGCCGCTATTGCGTTTGCGCATAGCGTAAAGCGACAGGCCGAAGACCACGAACAGATAGGCAATCAGGATGACGATGATTTCAAGCTGCATCGCTATCCTCCAGCGGAATGTCGCGGAATACGAAACGCACCATCGCCCAGCACAGCAGGATAAATATCAGAGGCACCAGCAGGCAGGCCATTTCGAACCAGTGCGGCAGCCCGGTTATGCCGATTGCGCTGTCCGGGAGATAGGCCGCAGCCAGCCAGGCGGCAAGATAGAGAAGGGTCAGCCACAGCGCCCAGCGCGCTTCTTTGTGGGCCTGAACAAACCGATTGTCCATTTTTTAGTCCCAGGAGGAGGATGAAAGCGGGGATTGTACCGCATGGAAAAGATGAGGGGAGAGAAAAAGAAAAAAGGCCGGATTATCCGGCCTTTTGCAGCGATGCAGGGTTATTTTTCCTGCATACCGAGCTTTTTCTCCAGATAGTGGATATTGGTTCCACCATGCTGGAAGTGCTCGTCGTTCATGATGCGAATCTGCAGATCGACGTTAGTTTTGATGCCGTCGATGATCAGCTCCTGCAGCGCATTTTTCATGCGTGAAATGGCCACATCACGGTTTTCGCCGTAGCAGATAAGCTTGCCGATCATTGAGTCATAGTACGGCGGCACGGTGTAGCCGGCGTAGATATGAGACTCCCAGCGAACGCCAAAACCACCCGGCGCGTGGAAGCGGGTAATTTTACCCGGGCTCGGCAGGAAGGTATTCGGGTCTTCGGCGTTAATACGGCATTCAACCGCATGGCCACGAACCTGAACTTCTTCCTGCTTGATGGACAGCGGCTGGCCTGCGGCAATCCGCAGCTGCTCTTTAATCAGGTCAACGCCGGTGATCATTTCTGTTACCGGGTGTTCAACCTGAATACGGGTGTTCATTTCAATGAAGTAGAACTCGCCGTTTTCGAACAGGAACTCAAAGGTACCCGCCCCGCGATAGCCGATATCAACGCAGGCCTTGGAGCAGCGCTCGCCGATGTAGCGACGCAGTTCCGGAGTAATACCCGGCGCCGGCGCTTCTTCGACAACTTTCTGGTGACGACGCTGCATGGAGCAGTCGCGCTCGGCCAGATAGATAGCGTTGCCCTGGCCATCAGCCAGTACCTGGATCTCGATATGACGAGGATTTTCCAGGTATTTCTCCATATAAACCATGTCGTTGCTGAAAGCGGCTTTCGCTTCAGCTTTGGTCATGGAGATGGACTGCGCCAGCTCGGCATCGCTGCGCACGACGCGCATGCCGCGACCGCCGCCGCCGCCGGAGGCTTTGATGATTACCGGGTAGCCGATGCGTTTCGCATGGGCGCGGTTAGCGTCCATGTCGTCGCCCAGCGGGCCATCGGAGCCAGGAACGGTCGGTACGCCGGCTTTCTTCATGGCGGTAATCGCCGACACTTTGTCGCCCATCAGACGAATAGTGTCAGCCTTCGGGCCGATAAAGATAAAGCCGGAACGTTCAACCTGCTCAGCGAAGTTGGCGTTTTCCGAGAGGAAGCCATAGCCCGGGTGAATCGCCACCGCGCCGGTGATTTCAGCCGCGCTGATGATCGCCGGGATATTCAGGTAGCTCTTAATGGACGGAGCCGGGCCAATACAGACCGTCTCATCCGCTAACAATACGTGTTTTAAATCGCGATCCGCAGTGGAGTGCACAGCAACGGTCTTGATGCCCAGTTCTTTACAGGCACGCAGGATACGCAGTGCAATCTCGCCACGGTTGGCGATAACAATTTTATCCAGCATGTTCGCCTCGTTACTCGATGACTACCAGCGGCTCGTCAAATTCTACCGGTTGGCCACTTTCGATCAGAATGGCTTTCACCACGCCGGCTTTGTCGGCTTCGATCTGGTTCATCATTTTCATTGCTTCGACGATGCACAGAGTGTCGCCCACGTTGACTTTCTGGCCGATTTCCACAAACGCTTTAGCGTCGGGGCTCGGGGTGCGGTAGAAAGTACCGACCATCGGGGAACGTACGATGTGACCACTGATTTCCGCTTTCGCCGGAGCATCTGCCTGCGCGGCTGCCGGTGCTGCGGCAACAGGTGCCTGTGCCTGCATCATCGGAGCGGCATAAGCCTGCTGCATCACTGGATAGCCGGTGTTCGGAGCTGAGCGGCTGATGCGCACAGACTCTTCGCCTTCAGAAATTTCCAGTTCGTTGATGCCAGACTCTTCGACCAGCTCGATCAGTTTTTTAATCTTACGAATATCCATGAGTGGGTTCCGTACTCTTTGTTTAGTGTGATTGTGACAGGCGTTTTACCGCCGTCTGTAAAGCGTATGAATAACCGTCCGCCCCCAATCCACAGATAACGCCTGCGGCGATATCCGACAGATAAGAGTGATGACGGAATGGTTCGCGGGCATGCACGTTGCTCAGGTGGATCTCGATAAACGGGATACTCACCGCAAGTAGCGCGTCGCGGATTGCCACGCTGGTGTGCGTAAACGCGGCCGGATTAATCAGGATATAGTCTACAGCGTCTTTAGCCTGATGAATTCGGTCGATTAACGCGTACTCCGCGTTTGATTGCAGGTGATCCAGCGCCACGTTCAGAGCCGCAGCTTCTGATTCCAGACGGTTAACAATCTCAGAAAGCTTGAGGGTGCCGTACTTTTCAGGCTCGCGTGTACCAAGCATGTTAAGGTTGGGTCCATTCAAAAGCAAAATGCGAAACTTGTCAGCCATTGTGCGGCTATCTCCTGCCATTCTCGGGTAAAAAACAAAATATACCTTCGAAACGCGCTTGTCACCTTTTCAGGGCGTAAAAACCCCTCCAGGAAAACCAAAGTCGCACATTATAACGATTTCGTAGCATTTGGCAGCTAAATACTGGTCTTATCAGGGAAGATTATCAACCGCTATCGTTAAATGAGTCGCGGTTGATAAAAGATCTGCGGGAAACTGCACATATCCGGGGATTAGCGCCACCACTGACGGAACTTCTTGTAACGCCACGCCAAAAGCACAACCGCCAGCCCGGCATATATCAACGGCTGCGGGGATAATATCTTCACGGACCATAGATAATGAATGGGGGCAAGGATCGCCACCAGATAGACGAAGTTATGCAATGTTTGCCAGCGACGGCCTAATTTTCGCTGCAGCGCCTGCGTCGAGGTGACCGCCAGCGCCAGCAGGGTAAGCCAGCTGATAAACCCCAGCGTCAGATAGGGCCGGCTTACCAGCTCAGAACCCAGCAGCGCCAGATTGTTAATCCCGAGTTCCAGCAGCGTGTAGCTGGTCAGGTGCAGCGTCGCCCAGGCAAAGCACCACAGTCCCAGCAGGCGCCTGGTACGAATCAACAGCGGCTGTTTAGCGTAGCGCGCCAGCGGCGATACAAGCAAGGTTGCCAGCAGAAATTTAAGAGCCATCCTACCGGTAAAGTGTTGAATATCCTTTGCCGGGTCGGCGCTGAAATACCCCTGCTGCGCAGCCCAGAATAGCCAGAGAAAGGGAAGAAACCCGGCCAAATGGAGCATAACCTTGAGCCAGGTAATCTGTTTTACGTTTAGGCGCACTAGTAATTCTCCCGCAAATTCAGGCCCCGGTAGAGCGAAGCCACTTCGTCAGCATAGCCGTTGAACAGGAGCGTCGGCTGGCGTTTGACGTCCAGCACGCCTCCGGAACCGATAAAGCGTTCCGTTGCCTGTGACCAGCGGGGATGATCGACATGCGGATTGACGTTGGCGTAAAAGCCGTATTCATCCGGTCCCGCCAGATTCCAGGTGGTCGGCGGCCGCTCGCGGGTGAGTTCGATACTGACAATCGACTTAATCCCTTTGAAGCCATACTTCCACGGGACCGTCAGGCGAACCGGCGCGCCGTTCTGCGGCGGCAGCGCCTTACCGTAGACGCCCACGCTCAGCAGGGTGAGGGGATGCATCGCCTCATCCAGGCGTAGGCCTTCGACATAAGGATAGGCCAGGCCGCCGCCGATAAAGCGATCCTTCTGCCCCGGCATCTGGTCGGGGGCATAGATGGTTTTAAACGCCACGTAGCGGGCGTTGCTGGTGGGCTCAACCAGCGCCAGCAGCTTATGCAGCGGGAAGCCAACCCACGGCACCACCATCGACCAGGCTTCGACGCAGCGCATCCGGTAAATGCGCTCTTCGAGCGGAAAGCGGGTGCTCAGATCGTGATGATCGAGCGTCAGCGGTTTAGCGACCTCTCCGCCGATGGTCAGCGTCCAGGGATCGGTTCGCAGGCTGCCGGCGTTGGCCGCCGGATCGGCTTTATCCAGACCGAACTCATAGAAGTTGTTGTAGCCGGATACCTTATCCTCCGGGGTGAGCGTTAGCGCGTTTTGCCATTCGGTGGGTTTATCGAAGGTCAGCGCTTTGCCCGCCGGCGCGGGGGGGCGGTCGTGGCCTTTGAACCAATCGAGAAGGTCGGCTTTTGCCGTGGGGGAAAGGGAAAGTGCCGTTGCGGTAATCCCCAGCGTTTTCAAAACCTGGCGACGCTGCAGCATAAAAACGGATTCTGCCGTGACGTCGGCTTCCGTTAGCTTTTTGTGTTTCATGACATCCTCCGGCATGCTTTTTCTTAAGCATGCCGGAGGCGGAGAGTTATCGCGAATATGTCACGAAAAATTGCATATTAGGCGATTTTCACCAGCGTCCGACCCTGGATTTGGTTAGCCATAATCTTATCGGCAAAGGCCGGCGCTTCGGCGAGCGTAATTTCCGTCGCGCTTTGCGCGTAGAACGACTCAGGCAGATCGCCAACCAGCCGCTGCCAGGCTTGAGCCCGGCGCGCGGGCGGAGTCATTACCGAATCAACGCCCTGCAGGCGGACGTTCCGCAAAATAAACGGCATCACCGTCGTCGGCAGAGCAAAGCCGCCGGCCAGGCCGCAGGCGGCTACGCAGCCGCCGTAGTTCATCTGCGCCAGCACTTTCGCCAGCACTTTATCGCCGACGGTATCGACCGCACCGGCCCACAGCTGTTTCTCCAGCGGACGGGTTTCGGCAAACTCCTCGCGCCCAACGATCCGCTGCGCGCCCAGCGCTTTCAGGTAATCATGGGTGCTTTCGCGACCAGAAACGGCGACCACCTGGTAACCCAGGCGATGCAGCAGGGCGACCGCGGTGCTGCCGACGCCGCCGCTGGCGCCGGTGACGACAACCTCGCCGTCCTGGGGACGAATGCCGGCATCTTCCAGCGCCATCACGCACAGCATGGCGGTGAAGCCGGCGGTACCGATGGCCATCGCTTTACGGCCATCCAGCCCTTCAGGCATCGCAACCAGCCAGTCGCCTTTCACTCGCGCCTGCTCTGCCAGGCCGCCCCAGTGATTTTCGCCAACGCCCCAACCGGTGAGAAGCACTTGCTGGCCCGCGTGGAAACGCGGATCTTCGCTGGTATGGACGATACCGGCAAAATCGATGCCAGGAATCATCGGAAAGTTGCGGATGATTTTTCCGCTGCCGGTGATCGCCAGCGCGTCTTTATAGTTGAGGCTGGACCACTGAATATCGACGGTCACATCGCCCTGCGGCAGCCGGCTGGCGTCAATGGTTTGCACCGAAGAGATTGTTTTGCCATCCTGCTGTTCTAATATTAAAGCCTGCATATGCGGGTCCTTATTTGTACAAAGATTGGAAAAATTTTTCTGCAGACTATACTCGCTATCGGCATTATTACGCCGATACAACGCAATAAATTGCCAGATACGTCAGCTTTGATAGTATGCCTCGCACTTTAAAAAGTTAGTGCTTACTTTGGGGAAAGCGCCAGTACCGGAGTCCGAATATTCCTCGGGCAGTCATTCACACGCGGAGTTAACACAGGGATGCGATTAACGACGAAATTCTCAGCATTTATCACGCTGCTTACCAGCCTGACTATCTTTGTCACGCTTATTGGCGCGTCGCTGAGTTTTTATAACGGTATTCAGCAAAAAGTGGAGAATCGCGTCCAGGCCGTAGCGACGGTGCTGGATAACCGCCTGATCTCTTCATCCTTTGCCCGGCTTGAACCGCAGATGGATGAGCTGATGACGCCGGTCGACGTTGTGCAGGTTGATTTTCTCCTTAACGGCAAATCAGTGTACAGCCACTCGCGTAGTGACAGCTACCGCCCGCTGGGGAGTTATAACCAGTTTCGGGAGGTCACGGTCCCGTCGCTAAAGCACCCCGGCATGACGCTGCATCTGGTCTATCTGGACCCGATGGTCAACTACTTCCGCTCGCTGCACATGACCGCACCGCTTTCTATCGCCATTGGCTTTATGGTGCTGATGATCTTTTTTTCCGTTCGCTGGATCCGTCGCCAGCTGTCAGGGCAGGAGCTGCTGGAGCTGCGGGCGACGAGGATCCTTAACGGCGAGCGCGGGCCTCAGGTGCGGGGATCGGTGCATGAGTGGCCGGTGAGTAACAGCAGCGCGCTGGATATGCTGCTATCCGAGCTGCAGTTCGCCAGCGATCAGCGTAGCCGTATGGATACGCTTATTCGCTCCTATGCCGCTCAGGACACCAAAACCGGCCTCAATAATCGCCTGTTCTTTGATAACCAGCTCGCCACGCTGCTGGAAGATCAGGAAAAAGTCGGCTCGTACGGCATTGTGATGATGATCCGCCTGCCGGAGTTCGATTTGCTGCGCGATAACTGGGGGCGCGCCGCAGCGGAGGAGCATTACTTCACGCTCATCAACCTGCTTTCTACTTTTATTATGCGCTATCCCGGCGCGCTGCTGGCGCGTTATCACCGCAGCGATTTTGCCGTCCTGCTGCCGCACCGCACCCTGAAGGAGGCGGACAGCATCGCCGGGCTGCTGCTGAAGGCGATGGACGCGCTGCCGCCCACGCGCATTCTTGACCGCGATGACATGATGCATATCGGTATTTGCGCCTTCCGCAGCGGACAGACCACGGCTCAGGTGATGGAGCGTGCAGAAGCGGCAACGCGCAACGCGGTCCTGCAGGGGAGCAATAGCTGGGCGGTTTATGACGATTCGCTACCGGAGAAAGGGCGCGGCAACGTGCGCTGGCGTACTCTGATTGAACAGATGTTAAGCCGCGGCGGACCGCGGCTCTACCAGAAGCCCGCGGTGAATCGCGACGGTCGCGTCCATCACCGCGAGCTGATGTCCCGCCTGTACGACGGTACGGAAGAGGTGATTGCGGCGGAATATATGCCGATGGTGCAGCAGTTTGGCCTGGCGGAAGAGTATGACCGCCTGCAGATCACCCGGCTGCTGCCGTTTTTAGGCTTCTGGCCGGACGAAAACCTCGCTTTACAGGTGACGGTAGAGTCGCTGATCCGTCCCCGATTCCAGCGCTGGCTGCGCGATACTTTGATGCAGTGTGAAAAATCGCAACGTCAGCGCATTATTTTTGAACTTGCAGAGGCAGATGTTTGTCAATATATCGGCCGCCTGCAGCCGGTTATGCGGCTGGTTAACGCTTTAGGTATTCGAGTCGCCGTGGTTCAGGCCGGATTAACGCTGGTTGGAACCAGCTGGATCAAGCAGTTGGATGTCGAAGTCATCAAGCTACACCCGGGGCTGTCGCGTAATATTGAAAAACGCAGTGAGAACCAGCTGCTGGTTCAGAGCCTGGTGGAGGCCTGCAAGGGTATGCCGGTCCAGGTTTTTGCAACCGGAGTACGCAGTCGTAGCGAGTGGCAGGTCCTGTCTCAATGCGGTGTTACCGGTGGCCAGGGAGAATTTTTTGCCGCCTCACAGCCACTTGACACAAATGTGAAAAAATATTCGCAAAGATACTCGGTTTGATCTGCCGTTTGGCGTGATTTCACGTAGAATAACGCGCGCCATAGTGAAGGGGGTGTGCTTGTCTACCTGCCGGATTATCGCAATGTAAATGCCAGTAAATAACCTTTGACAGGTTGCAAATTGAAGCGTGGAGCGCTGCTGAAGTTTTCAGCACTGAACGGAACCGGAAAATTTGTAACGAAGGAAATGAACTGCACTAATTTTCACCGTAGCAGATGATTTTTGCGCCTTGTCGCTGCTGCGTGTGGTTGGTAAAGTAAGCGGATTTGTTTTCCGCCCCAGCTTTCAGGATTATCCCTTAGTATGTTAAAAAAATTTCGTGGCATGTTTTCCAATGACCTGTCCATTGACCTGGGTACCGCGAATACCCTTATCTATGTAAAAGGACAAGGCATCGTATTGAATGAGCCTTCCGTTGTGGCCATTCGCCAGGATCGTGCCGGATCGCCGAAAAGCGTCGCCGCTGTCGGTCATGAAGCGAAGCAGATGCTCGGGCGTACACCGGGCAACATCGCGGCGATTCGCCCGATGAAAGACGGCGTTATCGCCGACTTCTTTGTTACCGAAAAAATGCTGCAACACTTCATCAAACAGGTGCATAGCAACAGCTTCATGCGTCCGAGCCCGCGCGTTCTGGTGTGTGTACCGGTTGGTGCAACCCAGGTTGAGCGTCGAGCCATCCGCGAATCCGCTCAGGGCGCTGGTGCCCGTGAAGTCTTCCTGATCGAAGAGCCGATGGCGGCTGCAATCGGTGCTGGCCTGCCGGTTTCTGAAGCAACCGGTTCGATGGTGGTGGATATCGGCGGCGGTACCACGGAAGTGGCGGTTATCTCCCTGAACGGCGTGGTTTACTCCTCTTCCGTGCGTATCGGCGGTGACCGTTTCGATGAAGCCGTGATTAATTATGTGCGTCGTAACTACGGCTCCCTGATCGGTGAAGCGACCGCAGAACGTATCAAGCATGAAATCGGCTCCGCTTATCCGGGCGATGAAGTGCGTGAAATCGAAGTGCGCGGTCGTAACCTGGCTGAAGGCGTTCCACGCGGCTTCACCCTGAACTCGAACGAAATTCTCGAAGCGCTGCAGGAACCTCTGACCGGCATCGTTAGCGCGGTGATGGTTGCTCTCGAGCAGTGCCCGCCAGAGCTGGCTTCTGATATCTCCGAGCGCGGTATGGTCCTGACCGGCGGCGGCGCGCTGCTGCGTAACCTCGACCGCCTGCTGATGGAAGAGACAGGTATTCCTGTCGTAGTTGCAGAAGATCCACTGACTTGCGTCGCGCGTGGCGGCGGTAAAGCGCTGGAAATGATCGATATGCACGGCGGCGACTTGTTTAGCGAAGAGTAGTCAGCCGAAGGTCTGGGGTGGCTCAAGGGTTGCCCCTGGTCTTAACTGACACGAGAATACGCATAGCCTATGAAGCCAATTTTTAGCCGTGGCCCGTCGCTACAGATTCGCCTTATTCTGGCGGTTCTGGTGGCGCTTGGCGTGATTATCGCCGACAGCCGCCTGGGTACGTTCAGCCAGATTCGAACGTACATGGATACAGCCGTCAGTCCTTTCTACTTTATTTCTAACGGTCCTCGGGAATTGCTGGATAGCGTATCGCAAACGCTGGCCACCCGCGATCAGCTCGAACTGGAAAACCGCGCGCTGCGTCAGGAACTGCTGCTGAAAAACAGCGACCTGCTGATGCTGGGCCAGTACAAGCAGGAGAATGCGCGTCTGCGTGAACTGCTGGGCTCCCCGCTGCGCCAGGATGAGCAAAAAATGGTGACTCAGGTCATCTCAACGGTTAACGATCCCTACAGCGATCAGGTGGTTATCGATAAAGGCAGCGTCAGCGGCGTTTACGAAGGCCAGCCGGTTATCAGCGATAAGGGCGTTGTCGGTCAGGTTGTTGCCGTCGCGAAGATGACCAGCCGCGTGCTGCTTATCTGTGACGCCACCCATGCGCTGCCGATTCAGGTGCTGCGCAACGATATCCGCGTGATTGCCGCCGGTAATGGCTGCACTGACGATCTGCAGCTGGAGCATCTGCCGGCGAATACCGATATTCGCGTCGGCGACGTGCTGGTGACTTCAGGTCTTGGCGGCCGTTTCCCGGAAGGGTATCCGGTGGGCGTGGTCTCTTCCGTCAAGCTGGATACGCAGCGCGCGTATACCGTTATTCAGGCTCGCCCGACCGCGGGCCTGCAGCGTTTGCGCTATCTGCTGCTGCTGTGGGGGGCCGATCGTAACGGCTCCAACCCGATGACCCCGGAAGAGGTTCATCGTGTCGCGAATGAACGTCTGATGCAGATGATGCCGCAGGTTCTGCCCGCGCCGGATGCCGTCGGGCCACAAATGCCGGCTCCCGCAACCGGCCTGACGCCACCCGTTAAACCTCTGCCTGCAGGGGGGCAATAGTGGCAAGCTACCGTAGCCAGGGACGCTGGGTTATCTGGCTCTCGTTTCTTATTGCACTCTTGCTACAGATCATGCCATGGCCGGCGGACATCAGCGTCTTCCGGCCAAACTGGGTATTACTTATCCTACTGTACTGGATCCTCGCGTTACCGCATCGGGTGAACGTCGGCACGGGCTTCGTGATGGGCGCTATCCTCGATCTCATCAGCGGCTCGACGCTGGGCGTTCGCGCGCTATCGTTAAGCATCATCGCTTATCTGGTCGCTTTGAAATATCAGTTGTTCCGTAATCTGGCGCTCTGGCAGCAGGCGCTGGTGGTGATGATGCTCTCCCTCGCGGTGGACATCGTTGTTTTCTGGGCAGAGTTTTTAGTGATCAACGTCTCTTTCCGTCCGGAAGTGTTCTGGAGTAGTGTAGTAAACGGCGTGCTCTGGCCATGGCTATTCCTGCTGATGCGTAAAGTGCGTCAGCAATTTGCGGTGCAATAAGGTTGATATGACAACTCTGTATCTTGCTTCAGGTTCTCCACGTCGACAGGAGCTGTTGACTCAGATGGGGCTCTCCTTCGAGCGCGTGGTTCCCGGTATTGAGGAACGACGCCAGCCGCAGGAGAGCGCTCAGCATTACGTCACTCGCCTGGCGCGTGAAAAAGCGCAGGCCGGCGTCGCGCTGGCATCGCGCGATCTGCCGGTGCTGGGTGCGGATACCATTGTCATTCTTAACGGCGAGGTGCTGGAAAAGCCGCGCGATGCCGGGCATGCCGCAGAGATGCTGCGCATGCTTTCCGGGAAAACGCATCAGGTGATGACCGCGGTTGCCCTGGCGGATAAGCAGCAGGCGCTGGACTGTCTGGTGGTAACGGAGGTGACCTTCCGCCTGCTGAGCGAGCAGGATATCGCCGGCTACGTCGCCAGCGGCGAACCTTTAGATAAAGCAGGTGCATACGGTATTCAAGGGCTGGGTGGCTGTTTTGTCAGGAAGATTAATGGCAGCTATCACGCCGTAGTCGGCTTACCGCTGGTAGAAACGTATGAGTTGCTGAGTAACTTTAACTCACTGCGTGAAGAAAAGGGATAAAGATGACGGCTGAATTATTAGTGAACGTAACGCCATCGGAAACGCGCGTCGCGTACATCGATGGCGGTATTTTGCAGGAAATTCACATTGAGCGCGAAGCGCGGCGTGGGATCGTAGGCAATATCTACAAGGGTCGTGTCAGTCGAGTGCTGCCGGGGATGCAGGCGGCTTTTGTAGATATTGGCCTGGATAAGGCCGCATTTCTGCACGCTTCAGACATCATGCCGCACACCGAGTGCGTCGCCGGGGAAGAGCAAAAGCAGTTCACCGTGCGCGATATTTCCGAGTTGGTCCGTCAGGGCCAGGACCTGATGGTGCAGGTGGTGAAAGACCCCCTTGGTACCAAGGGCGCCCGTCTGACGACCGATATCACCATTCCTTCCCGCTATCTGGTGTTTATGCCAGGAGCCTCGCACGTTGGGGTTTCCCAGCGAATTGAGAGCGAAGCGGAGCGCGAGCGGCTGAAGAAGGTTGTCGCCGACTACTGCGATGAGCAGGGCGGATTTATCATCCGTACGGCGGCGGAAGGCGTACACGAGCAGGAAATGGCCGCCGATGCCGCCTACCTCAAGCGCGTCTGGACGAAGGTCATGGAGAGAAAGAAGCGCCAGCAGACCCGCTATCAAATGTACGGCGAACTGGCGCTGGCACAGCGCGTGCTGCGCGATTTTGCCGACGCCCATCTTGACCGCATTCGCGTCGACTCCCGGCTGACCTACGAATCGCTGCTGGAGTTCACCGCCGAATATATGCCGGAGATGACCAGCAAGCTCGAGCACTACAGCGGCCGTCAGCCGATCTTCGATCTCTTTGACGTGGAGAACGAAATTCAGCGCGCGCTGGAGCGTAAAGTGGAGCTGAAGTCCGGCGGCTATCTGGTTATCGATCAGACCGAAGCGATGACCACCGTTGACATCAACACCGGGGCCTTCGTCGGCCACCGTAATCTTGACGATACCATCTTCAATACCAACATTGAGGCGACCCAGGCGATTGCCCGCCAGCTGCGGCTGCGCAACCTCGGCGGGATTATTATCATTGATTTCATTGATATGAATAATGAAGATCACCGCCGCCGGGTGCTGCATTCTCTGGAGCAGGCGCTGAATAAGGATCGGGTGAAAACCAGCATCAACGGCTTCTCCCAGCTTGGGCTGGTGGAGATGACCCGTAAGCGCACCCGCGAAAGCGTGGAGCACGTGCTGTGTAAGGACTGCCCGACCTGCCACGGTCGCGGCACGGTAAAATCGGTTGAAACGGTGTGTTATGAAATCATGCGCGAGATCGTCCGCGTACATCATGCCTACGACTCCGATCGTTTCCTGGTCTATGCTTCTCCTGCCGTCGCGGAAACCCTGAAAGGGGAAGAGTCCCACGCGCTGGCGGAAGTCGAAATCTTTGTCGGTAAACAGGTCAAAGTGCAAATTGAACCGCTCTATAATCAAGAGCAGTTTGATGTGGTAATGATGTAATCATCTGGTTTGCCCTCGTTCGGCCTCTCGGCCGCGGTGATGCGCCGGCCGGGCGGAACCCGTGAACCCAGCGCTAAGGGGCAGATGAAGGATGAGGTGTAATAGTTTGACAAGGAGAGATGCGTGAGGCGACTGCCCGGGATATTACTGCTCACCGTGGCAACACCGATTGTTGTCATCGCACTGCTGGTGAGCGGTCTGCGTCTCGTGCTGCCGCAGCTGGACGCATGGCGCCCCCAGTTGCTGGAGAAAATCTCCGCGATCTCCGGCTCTCCGGTCGAGGCTTCCCGGCTGAGCGCCAGCTGGGAAACTTTTGGCCCCACGCTGGACGTCCGCGATGTGAAAGCCGGCCTCAAAGACGGCGGCGAGCTGTCGGTTAAACGCGTCACCCTCGCGCTGGATGTATGGCAAAGCCTGCTCCACATGCGCTGGCAGTTTCGCGATCTCACCTTCTGGCAGCTAAAAATCCACACCAACACGCCGATCCAGACCAACGACGGCGGCGAGAGCCTGAAAACCGACCACATCGGCGATCTGTTCCTGCGCCAGTTCGATCACTTTATTCTCCGCGACAGCCACCTGAGCTTCGTGACCCTCTCCGGCCAGCGCGCCGAACTGGCCATTCCGCAGCTCACCTGGCTGAACGGTAAAAATCGTCATCGCGCGGAAGGCGAGCTGAGCCTTTCCAGCCTCAACGGTCAGCACGGGGTGATGAAGGTGCGGATGGATCTGCGCGATGAAAACGGCCTGCTGAACAAGGGCCGCGTATGGCTGCAGGCGGATGATATTGACGTTAAGCCGTGGCTGGGCCGCTGGATGCAGGACAATATCGCCCTGCAGAGCGCGCGTTTTAGCCTTGAAGGCTGGATGACTATCGACAAAGGCGATATCGCCGGCGGCGACGTATGGCTGAAAAAAGGCGGCGCCAGCTGGCAGGGCGATAATCAGCCCCATCGGCTGGTGGTGGATAACCTGACGGCGCACATCTCCCGCGATAAGCAGAGCTGGGGCTTCCGTATCCCCGATACGCGGATCTCTATTGACGGCAAGTCGTGGCCTCGCGGCGCGCTGGCGATGGCGTGGATCCCGGCGCAGGACGTTGGCGGGGATGACCATTCCCGCAGCGACGAGCTGCGCATCCGCGCGAGCAACCTCGAGCTGAACGGTCTGACCGGGCTGCAGCCTTTTGCCGATAAGCTGACACCCGCGCTCGGCGAAATCTGGCGCACCACCCGGCCAAACGGCAAAATTAATCTTCTGGCGCTGGATATCCCGCTGCAGGCGGCGGAAAAATCGCGCTTCCAGGCCAGCTGGAGCGACTTTTCGTGGAAGCAGTGGAAGTTGCTGCCCGGCGCGGAGCACTTCTCCGGCAGCGTCGCCGGAAGCTTAGAGAACGGCTCCCTGCGTGCCAGCATGACGCAGGCGAAAATGCCCTATGAAACGGTATTTCGCGCGCCGCTGGAAATCGCCCAGGGCGACGCGACCCTTAGCTGGGTAAAGAATGAAAAGGGCTTTATGCTCGACGGGCGTAATATTGACGTACAGGCGACCGGCGTGCGCGCCCGGGGCGGCTTCCGCTATTTACAGCCGCAGGGCGATGAACCGTGGCTGGGCATTCTGGCAGGGATCAGCACCAATGACGGCGGCCAGGCGTGGCGCTATTTCCCGGAAAACCTGATGGGCAAAGAGCTGGTGGATTACCTCAGCGGCGCGATTCAAGGCGGCCAGTCCACCGATGCGACGCTGGTTTACGGCGGCAACCCGCACCTGTTCCCCTATCTGCACAACGAAGGCCAGTTCGAGGTTTCCGTACCGCTGACCAACGCCACCTTCGCTTTCCAGCCGGACTGGCCGGCGCTGACCGGTCTGGACATCAACCTCGACTTTATCAACAACGGGCTGTGGATGAAGGCCGATAAGGTCATGCTGGGCAAGGTGACCGCCAGCAACCTTGATGCGGCGATCCCGGACTATTCGCGGGAAAAGCTGCTGATTGACGCCGATATCAACGGTGCGGGCAAAGAGGTTGGTCCTTACTTCAAAGAGACGCCGCTCAAAGAGACGCTGGGCGCCGCGCTTGATGAGCTGCAGCTGGATGGTGGTGTGAGCGCTCGCTTACATCTCGACATTCCGCTGGATGGTGAGCTGACGACCGCCAAAGGCGACGTGAACCTCAAAAATAACAGCTTGTTTATCCAGCCTATCGACGCGACGCTGAACAACCTGAGCGGTAAATTCAGCTTTGTTAACGGCAATCTGAAAAGCGAGAACATGAGCGCCAGCTGGTTTAATCAGCCGCTGAATCTTAATTTCTCCACCACCGAGGGGCAGAAAGCCTTCCTGGTCGATGTGGGAATGAACGCCAGCTGGCAGCCTTCGCGGACCGGCCTGCTGCCGAAAGCTATCGATGAGGCGGTAAGCGGCAGCGTGCCGTGGGACGGTAAGGTGGCGATTGAGCTGCCGTATCGCGGCAGCGCAAGCTATAAGGTCGATATTAACGGCGATCTAAAGAATGTGAGCAGTCGCTTACCTGCACCCGTAGACAAACCAGCCGGCGAAGCGCTGCCGGTGAAAATTAACGTCGCAGGCGGGCTCAGCAGCTTTGATTTGACTGGCTCCATCGGCGCGAAAAACCATATCAACAGCCGCTGGCTGCTGAACCGCAAGCTGACGCTGGATCGGGCGATTTTAACCTCTGACAGCAAGGCAATTTCGCCGCTCCCCGAACAGGCTGGCGTAGAGCTCAACATGCCGCCTATGGACGGCGCGCAGTGGCTGGCCCTGTTCCAGGGCGGTGCGGCCAATGAAGTCAGCAGCAATATCATCTTCCCCGAGCGGGTGACCCTGCGGACGCCGTCGCTGACCTTCGCCGGGCAAAGCTGGAATAACGTCAGCCTTGTCTCCCGCCCGGAGGCCGGTGGTTCGAAGGTTGAAGCGCAGGGCCGGGAAATTAACGCTTCCCTGACCATGCGCCAAAACGCCCCGTGGCTGGCGGCCATTCGCTACCTCTATTACAACCCGACCGCCGCGCAGAAGAGCGATGCGGCGCCGGGCGGCAGCAATCCTTTTGCCGATAGCCGAATCGATTTCCGCGGCTGGCCGGATCTCCAGCTGCGCTGCGCGGAGTGCTGGCTGTGGGGGCAAAAATACGGGCGTATCGACGGCGACTTCGCGATTAGCGGCGATACGCTAACTCTCGCCAACGGGCTGGTGGATACCGGTTTCGGCCGTCTGACCGCCGATGGCGTGTGGGTCAATGCGGCAAGCGGCGTACGAACCTCGTTGAAAGGTAAGCTTCACGGCAATAAAACGGACGCTTTCGTCGGCTTCTTTGGTGTCTCAACGCCGGTGAAAGGCTCGTCGTTTGATGTCGACTACGATCTGCACTGGCGCGCGCCGCCGTGGCAGCCGGACGTGGCCTCGCTTAACGGGGTGCTGAAAAGCCACCTTGGAAAAGGCGAGTTTACCGACATTAGCACCGGTCACGCCGGGCAGCTCCTGCGTCTGCTGAGCGTGGATGCGCTGCTGCGCAAGCTGCGCTTCGACTTCAGCGACACCTTCAGCGAAGGGTTCTGGTTCGATTCGATCCGCAGTACCGCATGGATTAAAGATGGCGTGCTCAATACCGATGATACGCTGGTTGACGGCCTTGAAGCGGATATTGCGATGAGAGGCTCGGTGGATCTCGTGCGCCGCCAGCTGGACCTGCAGGCCGTGGTGGCGCCAGAAATCTCGGTGACCGTTGGCGTGGCAACGGCGTTCGTTATTAACCCGATTGTCGGGGCCGCGGTGTTTGCCGCCAGCAAGGTGCTGGGGCCGCTGTGGAATAAGGTTTCTATTTTGCGCTATCGCATCACCGGTCCTATCGATCAGCCGCAAATCAATGAAGTGCTGCGCCAGGCGCGCAGCGAGAAAAAGCAATGATTTGACGATTGCGGGGAATTATCGCACTCTCAATATATAGCGTTCTATACCCGTTATATTTCAAACTGCAGATGCGTTGGCTACGCCTGTTCACCTCGGAGCTAAGCTGCCGGGGTTGGTTAGCTGCCGCCTTTCTGCAACCTGAACGATTATGGGTACCTATTTCCGCCTGACAGGCGGCAACAAACGAGTAGCAAACGATGAGTCTGAACCTGGTAAGTGAACAATTACTGTCGGCAAACGGCCTGAGCCATCAGGACCTTTTTGCCATTCTTGGCCAGCTGGCCGAGCGCCGTCTTGATTACGGCGACCTCTATTTTCAGTCGAGCTATCACGAATCCTGGGTTCTGGAAGACAGCATCATCAAAGATGGTTCGTATAATATCGACCAGGGCGTCGGCGTTCGCGCGGTAAGCGGCGAAAAGACCGGCTTCGCCTATGCTGACCAAATCAGCCTGCTGGCGCTGGAGCAAAGCGCGCAGGCGGCGCGTACTATCGTGCGCGACAGCGGCGACGGTAAGGTTCGCACTCTTGGCGCGGTGGAGTATAGCCCTCTGTATGCCAGCATCGATCCGCTGCAAAGCATGAGCCGCGAAGAGAAGCTGGATATTCTGCGTCGCGTAGACAAAGCGGCGCGGGCCGCCGATAAGCGCGTGCAGGAAGTGTCTGCCAGCCTCAGCGGCGTGTATGAACTGATTCTGGTTGCGGCGACCGACGGCACGCTGGCGGCGGACGTTCGACCGCTGGTCCGCCTTTCCGTCAGCGTGCTGGTGGAAGATGATGGCAAACGCGAGCGCGGCTCCAGCGGCGGCGGCGGACGTTTCGGCTACGACTATTTTCTCGGCAGCGAAGAGGGCGAAGTTCGCGCTGACGCCTGGGCAAGAGAGGCCGTGCGCATGGCGCTGGTGAACTTGTCAGCCGTTGCGGCTCCGGCCGGTATGTTGCCGGTGGTACTCGGCGCCGGTTGGCCTGGCGTGTTACTGCATGAAGCGGTAGGCCACGGTCTGGAAGGCGACTTTAACCGTCGCGGGACGTCGGTGTTCAGCGGCCATATGGGCGAGCTGGTGGCGTCAGAACTCTGTACCGTGGTCGATGACGGCACCATCGCCGATCGCCGCGGTTCGCTGGCTGTCGATGACGAGGGCACGCCGGGTCAATATAACGTGTTGATCGAGAACGGTATCCTCAAAGGCTATATGCAGGACAAGCTCAACGCCCGCCTGATGGGCGTCGCGCCTACCGGTAACGGCCGTCGCGAATCCTACGCGCATCTGCCGATGCCGCGTATGACCAACACCTACATGCTGGCGGGTAAATCGACGCCGCAGGAGATTATCGAATCGGTTGATTACGGTATCTTTGCGCCAAACTTCGGCGGTGGCCAGGTGGATATTACCTCCGGTAAATTTGTGTTCTCCACCTCTGAAGCCTACCTGATCGAAAAAGGGAAGGTTACTAAAGCGGTGAAGGGGGCGACTCTTATCGGCTCCGGAATTGAAGCCATGCAGCAGATTTCGATGGTCGGTAATGACCTGAAACTGGATAGTGGCGTCGGCGTTTGTGGTAAAGAAGGCCAGAGCGTGCCGGTGGGCGTTGGCCAGCCGACGCTAAAGGTCGATAAGCTCACCGTCGGCGGAACCGCCTGAGTGTCGTCACTGCGCTTCCGCTTCGTGCGGAGGCGCAACCTGCCCCTTGATTCCCAGTCACTTCACCTTTCTGTTGTTCGCGCTAGCGGGCGATTCCGCGGCCGTGCATGCCCTGATAAATTTTCGCCACTTCGACAAAATACTCGGTCAGCGAGTTTATACACACCTGAACCTTCAGCGGCAGTTTGTCTTTTTCGGTATACACCGCATACACCGGGCGAGGATCGGACTGGTAGCTGGGTAACAGGATCTCCAGCTCGCCACGGTTGATCTCCTCGATCGCCCACATCAGCGGCACATAGGCCACCCCGACGCCGGCGGTCAGCCAGCGTACCAGGGTCATCGGATCGTTAGTGACAAAGCGGCCCTGCGGGATCAGTTTGGTGGAGAGCCCTTCCGGGGCGATAATTTCGAACTCATTATCCGGGCGCACGCTGTACTCAAGCCATGAGTGGCTGGCGAGATCGGCAGGTTTTTCCGGGATCCCCGCCTGTTGCAGATAGCTTTTCGCCGCGCAGAGCACCATCGGCATTGAGCCAAGGCGCCGCGAAAAGAGACTGGAATCCTGCAACGCTCCGACGCGGATCACCACATCCAGGCCATCGGCGATCAGATCCGGAGCCGGGATACCGGTGACCAGGTTGACTGATAAACCCGGGTACTCTTTCAACATACCAGCAGTAATGTGGGCGAGGACATTCTGTGCCATAGTTGAAGAGCAGCCAACGCGCAGCGTACCGATAGGCGTATTGTTAAATGCGTAGAGCTGCTCGTGGACATCACGGGCTTCGAACAGCATCCGGCGGCAACCCTGGTAATAAATCTTACCGGCTTCCGTTAAGGCCAGGCTGCGCGTGCTGCGGTTTAACAGCTTCACCTGTAGCTCATCTTCCAGTTTAGAGACTGTCTGGCTGATGGAAGATACACTCATCTGAAGCTGCTGTGCCGTGGCGGTAAATGAACCCAGTTCAACCACTTTGGCAAAAACGGACATGCGTTTTAATCGTTCCATTATTCACTCTGACTTAAAAGTGATTTAGATCACATAATATAGATCATGCTGCAATGGTTACGTTACTATATTGTTAGCTTAATAATAAACGCTTCACGCTACCACCTGTACGCTTCTTATCAAGGTCATCATGAGTCTGTTTCCTGTCATCGTGATTTTCGGCTTGTCATTTCCGCCGATCTTCTTTGAGTTGCTATTATCGCTGGCCGTTTTCTGGCTGGTGCATCGGCTGCTGGTTCCCACCGGCATCTATGATTTTGTCTGGCATCCTGCACTTTTTAATACCGCGTTGTATTGCTGTCTTTTTTATCTGATATCGCGTTTGTTCGTTTGAGGTCGATGTGAAAACACTAACAAGAAATATCTTCCGTACCGCAATCACTGTGATACTGGTTATCCTGGCGTTTGTCGCGATTTTTCGCGCCTGGGTCTATTACACTGCCTCTCCCTGGACGCGTGATGCACGCTTTAGTGCCGATATCGTGGCCATCGCACCTGATGTGTCAGGGCTGATTTCAAAGGTAAATATCAAGGATAACCAGCTGGTTAAGAAAGACCAGATATTGTTTGTGATCGACCAGCCGCGTTACCAGAAAGCCCTCGCCGAAGCGCAGGCCGACGTCTCCTACTACCAGACGCTGGCTCAGGAAAAGCGTGTTGAAGCTGGCCGTCGTAACCGACTGGGCGTGCAGGCCATGTCCCGTGAAGAGATTGACCAGGCCAACAACGTCTTACAAACGGTAGAGCATCAGCTGGCGAAAGCGGTCGCTACCCGCGATCTGGCGGCACTCGATCTTGAACGTACAGTGGTGCGCGCGCCGGCCGATGGCTGGGTGACCAACCTCAACGTCTACAACGGCGAATTTATTACCCGCGGCTCTACCGCTGTGGCACTGGTTAAACAAAACACTTTCTACGTGGTGGCCTATCTCGAAGAGACCAAGCTGGAAGGTGTGCGCCAGGGTTACCGCGCGGAAATTACCCCGCTGGGCAGCAGCCTGTCCATTAAAGGGACGGTAGACAGTATTGCCGCCGGGGTGACCAACGCCAGCAGCAGCGTCGATGCGAAAGGGATGGCCTCTGTGGATTCCAACCTCGAATGGGTGCGCCTGGCACAGCGTGTTCCGGTGCGTATTCGTCTCGACAAGCAGCAGGGCAATCTGTGGCCAGCCGGAACGACCGCAACGGTGGTGATTACCGGTAAGGAAGACCGCGATACCAGCCAGGCTAACTTCTTCCAGAAACTGGCGATGCGCCTGCGTGAGTTTGGTTAATCGCCATGGGCATTTTCACCATTGCATCCCGGCACCTTCGCTTCGCGATTAAACTAGCTTGTGCGGTCGTACTGGCGTTGTTTGTCGGTTTCCACTTTCAGCTGGAAACTCCACGCTGGGCGGTGCTGACTGCGGCGATTGTGACCGCCGGCCCCGCATTTGCCGCCGGGGGGGAACCATACTCTGGTGCTATCCGCTATCGCGGCATGCTGCGTATTGCCGGGACCTTTATCGGCTGTATCGCCGCCCTGACGATTATTATTTTGATGATTCGCGCACCGCTGCTGATGATGCTGGTGTGCTGCCTGTGGGCGGGATTTTGTACCTGGATCTCCTCGCTGGTGCGGGTTGAAAACTCCTACGCCTGGGGGTTGGCGGGCTATACCGCACTTATCATTATCATCACCATCCACACCGACCCGATGCTGGCACCGCAGTTTGCCGTTGAACGATGCAGCGAGATTGTCGTGGGTATTGTCAGCGCGATCATCGCTGACCTGCTATTTTCCCCGCGTTCGATTAAGAAAGAGATCGATCTCGAGCTGGATAACCTGCTAGTCGATCAGTACCGGCTGATGCAACTGTGCGTGGCACATGGCGACAGCGAAGTGGTCGATAAAGCCTGGGGGGCGCTGGTGCGCCGGACCAGCGCGCTGGAAGGGATGCGCAGTAACTTGATTATGGAGTCATCGCGCTGGGCGAAGGTCAACCAGCGGCTGAAGGCAATCAATACTATCTCGTTAACGCTGATTACCCAGGCCTGTGAAACCTACCTTATCCAGAACTCGCGCCCGGAAATGGTGACCGATGATTATCGTGAGCTGTTTGCCGAACCGGTAGAGAGCGTGCAGGATGTCCACCGACAGCTGAAAAGAATGCGTCGCTTTCTGACCTGGAAAGGGGAACACAATACACCGGTGACGATTTACAGCTGGGTTGGCGCCGCGACGCGTTATCTGCTGTTAAAAAGGGGCGTGGTCGGCAATACCAAAATTAGCCGCATTGAAGATGAGGTGCTGCGGGGCGAAGTGGTCATGAAGGCCGAGTCAGCCGAGCGCCACCATGCGATGGTGAACTTCTGGCGTACCTCTATTTCCTGCATTTTGGGCACGCTGTTCTGGCTGTGGACCGGCTGGACCTCCGGTAGCGGGGCGATGGTGATGATTGCGGTGGTCACGTCGTTGGCCATGCGTCTGCCTAATCCGAGAATGGTGGCAATTGACTTCCTGTATGGCACGTTGGCCGCTTTACCGCTCGGGGCGCTGTTCTTCCTGGTAATTATGCCCGCCACGCAGCAAAGTATGTTGTTGTTGTGTCTCAGCCTGGCGGCCATGGCATTCTTCATTGGTATTGAAGTCCAAAAACGGCGGCTGGGGTCGCTGGGGGCGCTGGCGAGCACCATCAACATACTGGTGCTGGATAACCCGATGCAGTTTCAATTCAGCCAGTTCCTTGACAGCGCGTTAGGCCAGATAGTCGGCTGTTTCCTCGCGCTGATGGTTATCCTGCTGGTGCGGGATAATTCGCGGGCGCGCACCGGGCGCGTGCTGCTCAATCAGTTTGTCTCGGCGGCGGTGTCATCGCTGACGACCAACACCGCGCGGCGCAAAGAGAACCATCTGCCCGCGCTGTACCAGCAGCTGTTCCTGTTGTTGAATAAATTCCCCGGGGATATAGCTCGCTTTCGCCTGGCGTTAACGCTGATTATCGCCCATCAACGCCTGCGCGATGCGCCGGTGCCGGTTAACGACGATCTGTCGGCATACCATCGCCAGCTGCGCCGCACTGCGGATCATGTTATCTCCGCAGGCAATGACGACAAGCGTCGACGCTACTTCTCCCGCCTGCTCGACGAGCTGGATATTTATCAGGAGAAGCTACGGCTCTGGGAAGCCTCGCCGCAGGTGACGGAGCCGGTTCGACGGCTGGTGGAGATGCTGCGTAAGTATCAGCATGTGCTGACAAATAGCTAAAGACTAAAAACCGACGCCTGAAGCGTCGGTTTTTTTATCGCTATACTTATTCATCAACGGTACCCCTTCGATTGAGAAATATAAGGATGGTAAAGCGACCGTCCGGCGGTATGGTATTTAGCGGGGAATGGCTGCGGATTTTAAGCGGGGGCGGGCGATGACGGTCTACACGTTTGATTTCGATGATATAGCGGAACAGCAGGATTTCTATCGCGAGTTTTCACGCGTCTTTGAGCTGGGTCGGGAGAGAGTAAACAACCTGGATTCGCTCTGGGAAGCGACCACCGGCGGTCTGCTGCCGCTACCGCTGGAGATTGAGTTTATTCACTTGAGCGATAAGCAGCGACGGCGCTTTGGCGCGTTGATTCTGCTGTTTGATGAAGCGGAAGAAGAGCTGGAAGGGGAACTACGTTTTAATGCCAGACAGGCATAAAAAAGCCCCCGACAGGCGGGGGCAAGTCGTCGGATAAGACGACGAGGGTTTATTTGTACAACTCAGCCGTAGCGTGCCAGCTGTCGCCGGTACGGGCTTCAATAATACGGTAGCTGCTGGCGCCTTCTTTAGCGGCTTTCGCCGCCAGTTCCTGGCGCATATCCATCGGTGCGCTGCCTACCTGCGAGACAGAAACGGTGCCCATGGACTGTAGGTTTTGAGCCTGTTCGGCATTGACCTGCTGTACGGCGGCGCTTGCGCCGAAGGAGAGTACGGAAGCCAGGCCCAGGGATGCGATGATCATTGCAGTTTTCATAATTTTTACTCCAACCATGTTGATTGCAGCGGCGGGAGGTTTGCGATGTACCTGGGCCGCTGGAGATATTCTGTATTCAGTTAATAACCGACTGTCGTTAACGCTTATTTATAAAGTTCTGCCGTTGCGTGCCAGTGATCACCGGTGCGCGCTTCGATAATGCGATAGGAAGAAGCCCCTTCCTCCTGCGCTTTTTTGTTCAGCATTTCGTGCATATCCATCGGTGAAGCACTTACCGCGCCGACGGAAACGGTGCCGATTGACTGACGGCCTTGAGCCTGATCGCTGTTGATTGAATCAGCGGCGAAAGCGCCAAAAGAGAGAACGGACAGGATACTGAGTGCAGCTACGGTTGTTTTGATTTTCATGATGTTCACCTCGTCGAATCTTTTTATTGAGGGCTCTTTGTTTCGTGACCCTCATCACAAAATCAAGTATACACTAATCACCAAAAATATTAATACCGTGCTAATTGTTTTGAGTGTAAATAATTACATAGAAATGTCTTTTTTATAACGTATAAGAATTAGAAATGTCATTTATTAGCCGCAGGTACCCGCTATTTCTAATAAAATCATATGGATGGATGTATTTGATGTTTTGTGCGTTTTCGGTCCATTCATTCAGTAAAGGAATGTATAGGCGTGAAAAACCACACTAAATGTTAAAAAAATGCTGCATTTTTTTAAGGACCCTCCGGCGGCAGCCAGAGGGTGAGGGAGAGGGCTTAGAGTTCTTGCTCAAATAGGACCAGAATCGCGTCGTGTAGATCTTTGACGGTAAAGCCTCTGGCCGGGGTGGTAAAGATGGTGTCATCGCCGGCAATACTGCCGAGGATGCCTTCCGCTTTACCCAGGGAATCGAGAAGACGCGCGATGAGCTGCGCTGCGCCTGGGCTGGTATGGATAACCACGACGGCGTCGTTATAGTCGATGTCCAGTACCAGGTTTTTCAGCGGGCTGGACGTCGTCGGAACGCCAAGCTCGGCAGGCAGACAGTAGACCATTTCCATTTTGGCATTGCGGGTGCGTACCGCGCCAAATTTTGTGAGCATGCGCGAGACTTTCGATTGGTTGATATTATCGAAACCTTCTTCCTGCAGCGCCTGGACGATTTCACCTTGAGAGCTGAATTTTTCTTCTTTAAGCAGCAGTTTAAATGCTTTAACCAGTTCTTCTTGTTTTGCCGAACTTCGCATAAGTCACCCAGATTATGGTGGTAAAAACAACATCATTATGCATAATCATGAATTTTTATGCAAATAATCCGCAAGGGGATAAAGTAAATAATGTTATGAAGGGGGCATATTTTAGCAAATAACCCTGCTAAGGAACATGCCTTCATCACGGGGCGTAAATAGCTGTAAAAGTAAATTAAATGTTATGAGATTGGTGTTGTTTTGCCGAACAAGCTGGGTGTATTGTAACCACTAGTCGGTCCGGTACTACGCTTTGCTGGATGGCCAGTCTCAGGGATGAAAATGCGAAGCGGATGCATCGCTGCGCACCAGAACGCATTCTTCAACCATACTTATTGTAATTGTTCATCTTGTGAATTAAGGTCCAGGCGACGGAGTAACGAAAGACTATATTAACCATAATAAGGAGTTTAGGATGAAAGTTGCAGTCCTCGGCGCCGCTGGTGGAATCGGCCAGGCGCTTGCCCTACTACTTAAGACCCAACTGCCTTCAGGTTCAGAACTCTCGTTGTACGACATTGCTCCGGTAACCCCGGGCGTGGCGGTTGATCTTAGCCATATCCCTACCGATGTAAAAATCAAAGGTTTCTCCGGTGAAGACGCAACCCCGGCGCTCGAAGGCGCTGATGTGGTGCTGATTTCCGCTGGCGTTGCGCGCAAGCCAGGAATGGATCGCTCCGATTTATTTAACGTTAACGCCGGTATCGTGAAAAATCTGGTTCAGCAGATTGCCAAAACCAGCCCGCAGGCCTGCATCGGTATTATTACCAACCCGGTGAACACGACGGTGGCCATTGCGGCAGAAGTGCTGAAAAAAGCCGGCGTTTACGATAAGAACAAGCTGTTTGGCGTCACCACGCTGGACATTATCCGCTCTAATACCTTTGTCGCGGAGCTGAAAAGTAAATCCTCATCTGATGTCGAAGTGCCGGTGATTGGCGGCCACTCTGGCGTCACTATCCTGCCGTTACTGTCACAGATTGCTGGCGTAAGCTTCAGCGAACAAGAGGTGGCAGACCTGACGAAACGTATTCAAAACGCCGGTACCGAAGTCGTTGAGGCCAAAGCCGGTGGCGGATCGGCAACCCTCTCTATGGGCCAGGCTGCAGCGCGTTTCGGCCTCTCGCTGGTCCGCGCGATGCAGGGCGAGAAGGGCGTGGTGGAATGCGCCTATGTTGAAGGCGACGGCCAGTACGCACGCTTCTTCTCACAGCCGCTGCTGTTGGGCAAAAATGGTGTAGAAGAGCGCCGTTCGATTGGCACGCTCAGCGCGTTTGAACAACAGGCGCTGGAAGGTATGCTCGATACGCTGAAGAAAGATATCGCCCTGGGCGAAGATTTCGTTAATAAGTAACCGTGCTGATTTGTGAATGATATAAACGAGCGGGCAGCCTTGCCCGCTCGCTGTTTTAAAGCCTCTGCTGGCCCACTCGCCTTTAATTGTTATCAAAATGTGATCGCCTCTGCAACTTCTGCAATCCCTTCCTGATTCTTGATTTTTTGGTCACGCTACGAGCGAATTTCCACCCGGCTCTTAAGGCGGCGCGGCTTTTGGCTGGCTTATATTGATTCCACCTTGCCGCCATCACCGGGAAAAACATGACCTCCTTAATGCTAAAGCGCAGTGATTACTTCGCGAGTGCCGCCCATCCGGTGGCGGTAGAGCACCGTTGTCCGCAGGATATCTTTCCTTTGCATCGCCATGATTTTGATGAAATTGTTATCGTCTGGCGCGGTAATGGACTACATATCTGGAACGGGCTGCCGTATCGCATTACCTACGGCGACGTGCTGTACGTGACCCAGCAGGATAGCCATTACTATCAGTCGGTCGATAACCTCGAGCTGGGCAACATTCTCTTTTGCCGCGACCGCCTGCGCCTGGGCACCGACTGGCACAACCTGCTGCCCGGCACGGAAACCCACCAGCAGAGCCGCAGCTGGCGATTGACCCGGGAGTCGCTGGCGTTGATTCGCCAGCACGTCGAGCGCCTCGCTGCGGAGTGCAGCAAGCGGGATCCCCTCTCTTTACGCCTGACCGAGTCGATATTTCTCGAACTGGTACTTTTGCTAATACGCCACCGCTACGCGCCGGACAAGCTGGCTTCTCGCGCCCGTCAGGATATCGATCTGGTCATTGCCAGCCTCGGCTCGCGGCTGAATGAGAAATTTGAGCTGGAATCCCTCTGCGCGCAGCACCAGCTCTCTCCGCGTTCGGTACGCGACGCTTTCAAACAGATAACTGGTATGACCATCAGCCGCTACCAGATGCAGCGCCGCCTGTGCCGCGCCATTACGCTGCTCGGCACCAGTGAACTCTCCATTGCAGAAGTGGCGGCGGTGAGCGGATTTAGCGACAGCAACTACTTCTCGGTCATCTTTCAGAAAAGCTTTAACCAGTCCCCCAGCCACTGCCGGCGAGCGCTGCAGGAGCGGGGCCCGGGACGCGGTCATTTTCCTCTCTCAGACGATTTATCCTCATCAGGAGATAACCTATGAACACACCCGTCGTGCTTAATGCCGCGCTGTTTGGTATCGGGCTCAATACCTACTGGCCACAGTTCAGCGGCCTTGAGCAGCGCCTGCTGGGCTATCTGCAGGAGATTGAAGGGCAGCTCTGCGCGCCGTCGCTCGATATCATCAACGGCGGGCTGGTCGATTCGCTGGAGAAAAGTGATGCGCTGGCCCGGCGCCTCAGGCAGTTTTCACCGGACGTCATCGTGATCGCCATCAGCACCTACGCCCTGAGCTCGACGGTGCTGCCGCTGGTGCAGCAGTTCAACGTGCCGGTGCTGATCCTCGCTCTCCAGCCCGAGCGCTCCCTGCCGTATAGCGTGATTCGCGACCTGCCCGATCGCGGGGCGCGCACCGGCGAGTGGCTGGCGCATTGCCAGGCGTGCAGCGCGCCGGAACTGGCGAACGTGTTTAATCGTGCCGGGATCCGCTGGGAAATGATCGTCGGGGCGCTGCATAACGATCCTCACGTCTGGCGTGAAACCAGCGCCTGGCTGACGGCGCTAACCTTGAAAAAGCAGCTGGCGCAGACGCAGATTGGCGTGCTGGGCCACTACTACAACGGCATGTACGACGTCTATTCCAACATGACGAACCTCTCGGCAAAGCTGGGCGTGCGCTTCCAGCCGCTGGAGATGTGCGAGCTGCTGAGCTGGCGCGAGCAGGTTTCCGCCAGGCAGATGGAAGAGAAGCAGCGGGAAATAAAGGAAAAGCTGGTCATTGATGACAGCTGCGATGAGCGGGAGCTGCTGCGAGCAACGCACACCGCCGTCGCCCTCGACGGCCTGGTCCGGGAAAACAAACTGCACGCGCTGGCTTACTACTACGAAGGCACGCCGGGCAGCGCCCATGAAAATATCGTCACCTCACTGATTCTGGGCAACACGCTGCTCACCGGACGCGATATTCCGGTCGCCGGGGAGTACGAAGTCAAGAATGTCATCGCGATGAAAATTCTCTCGCTGCTGGGGGCCGGTGGCTCGTTTGCTGAACCTTACGGCATTGATTTTGATGATGATGTTGTGCTGTGGGGGCACGATGGTCCGGCCCATCCGGCCATGGCGGAAGGGGAGGTGCGTCTTGTTCCTTTGCCGGTTTATCACGGCAAGCCCGGTAAGGGGGTCTCTATCCAAATGAGCGTACGCAACGGGCCGGTCACCTTTCTGTCGGTGGTAGAAGACGTCAATAACCGGGTGATTTTGCAGTACGCCGAAGGGGAGTCGTTGGAAGGTGAAGTGCTGGATATCGGCAATACCAACAGCCGCTACCGCTTCGCCTGCGGCGCCCGGGCCTTCACCGAAAGCTGGTCGCGCGGCGGGGCTGCTCACCACTGCGCCATCGGCATCGGACACCACGGTGCAACGCTTGAAAAGCTTGCCGGCCTGCTCGGCGTGACGGCAACCCGTATTGTATAACCGCAAAGGAGAACCTGTATGAGTGCAAAAATTGGTATTTTCGCCATCGGCCTTGAGGCGTACTGGCCGCAGTTTTCGGGCATGAAAGAGCGGCTGATGGAGCATCATCATCGGCTGCTGGAAAAATTTTCGCTGCGTGACGTCGTTGCGGTGGGGATGGTGGACAACCCGGCAAGGGCGCGGGAGGCGGGGCTGCGCTTTCAGGCGGAAGACGTCGATATTATCTTCTGTCACCTGACGACCTACGCTTCGTCAGAGTCCCTGCTGCCGGTCGTGCGCGCGCTGGGCAACGTGACGCTGGTGCTGCTGAACGTGCAGTCGGTCCCCGCGCTGGATCTGGACAACACCCTGACTATCGACGACTGGCTGGGCAAAGGCTGTACCTGCGCCGGGCTGCCGGAAATGACCGCCGTGCTGCGCCGTTTCGAGCATCCTTTTGCGGTGGTTTCCGGCTATCTTGAGGGAGATACGATCCTCGATGAGAAGATTAGCCAGTGGTGCGACGCGGCCAACGCCTGCCGCCGCCTGAAGACCGGGAATATCGGCATTCTTGGCCGCCCTTATCCGGGGATGATGGATCTCAACGTTGATGAGACGCAGATTTTCCGCACTTTCGGCAGCTACGTGAAGCACCTTAACTGGGAAGAGATCGCGGCCAATATTGCTCGCGGCTTTAACCAGGACGACATCGAGCGGGTGGGACGGGAGGTGAAAGAGGTTTTCCGCCTGCCGGAGGATCTGGATGAGCAGCATCTGACCTCAATGATTGAGGTCTATCTGGCTACCCGCAGGCTGGTTGATGAGCACCGGCTGATTGCGCTTTCGAACCATTTCGAGGTGCAGCCCAGCGGCTATATGCACCAGATCATCTCCGCATCGAACCCGGTCTTTTCTATGCTGACCCAGCAGGGGATTGCCTGCCCGGTAGAGGCCGACATCAAAACAGCGATCGCGCTGACGCTGATGAAATCCCTGGCCGGCAGCGCGACGCTGACCGAGCTTTACTCGATGGATTTTAATCAGGATCTTTGTATTGTCGGGCACAGCGGGGCGGGCGATCCTGACATCGCCGATGAAAAATCCCTGCTCAAAATGAGCCCGGTCTTCCACGGCAAGCCGGGCAGCGGTTTTCTGACGCAGTTTACCCCGGCCACCGGTCCGGTAACCCTGGCTTCAGTGACTCAGGGGGCCGACGGACAGTACATGCTGGTGCTGGCCGAGGGCGAGCTGGTGGAAGGCAGAACGCTGCAGCTTGGGGATACCAACGCCCTGTTCCGTTTCCGCAAAGGGCTGCGCGCTTTTGTGGATGACTGGTCCGCCCGCGGCCCGACCCATCACTGCGCCATGGGGCGGGGATACCACGCCCAGGCGTTTCATAAACTTGGGCAGCTTCTGAAGATCCCTGTCCACGAGGTGTGATCTTTAGCGCGCAGGATCGTTCCGATCCGATTGCCGTAGCGCGCGGTACGACCTGTGGGAAGCCCGCTTTCTCCCATTTAATCCTTACTTTTTGTGATACCCGCTATCGCCTGGCCTCCCTTTGCCGAAATTTGGCCCAGGGAGCCTGACTATTCTCTTGTGAGGTTAATATGAACAACTTATCGACCCGTCCCACGGCCGTCGCTCAGGGTAGACGCTACAGCTTTCTGGTCGCCATCGGCGCAAGCATCGGCGGCCTGCTCTACGGCTATGATACGGGCATCATTGCCAGCGCCTTGCTCTTTCTGCGCGAGGACTTTGCCATCGCGGACAACGCCTTTATGCAGTCGGTGGTCACCTCCGCCACGCTGCTCGGCGCGATATTTGGCGCGCTGCTGACCGGCCCGCTTTCAGACCGGCTGGGTCGGCGCAGAACCGTCATCGTCATCTCAATATTGTTTGCCCTGTTCGCCCTGGGCTGTGCCTTAGCGACCACCCTCAATATGCTGATTGTCATGCGTTTCCTGCTTGGCCTGGGCGTTGGCGGATCTTCACAAATCGTTCCGATGTATATCGCCGAGCTCGCGCCTGCCCATCGGCGGGGCGCTCAGGGCGTGCTGTTCCAGATGATGATCTGCGTCGGCACGCTGCTGGCCTACGCCGTAGGCTATCTGCTTGGCCCGTCCGGCGCCTGGGAGTGGATGCTCGGGCTGGCGGTTATCCCGGCGGTGATTTTTATCGTGATGATGCTGTATCTGCCGGAAAGCCCGCGCTGGCTGGTGGGCAAGCAGCAGGCTAAACGGGCGGAGGAAATACTCGTCCGCGTAGGGCGCACCGGGCATGAAGCCGCTCAGGAAGTAAAGGAGATAGAACGACTGCATCAGGACCAGCAGTCGAGCTGGAGAGAGCTGTTTCAGCCCTGGGTGCGGCCCGCACTGGTTGCAGGCCTTGGCATCGCTATTTTCTCTCAGGCTACCGGCATCAGCGCCATCATCTATTACGCCCCTTCTTTACTGGTGATGGCGCAGTTTGGCAAATCGGTGGCGATCCTGGGGTCGGTTGGGATCGGCGTGGTGCTCACGGTGTTTACACTGCTGGGCATTTGGTTGCTGGACGTGCTAGGACGGCGGCGGCTAATGCTGATTGGCCTGCCCGGCGCGGTAGTCGTGCTGGCGGTGATGTCGATGCTGTTGCCCTGGTCCGCCCACGCGCAGGAGTTGCTGAGCGACGGCCATAAAATCATCGTGCTGGCCTGCCTGCTGGGATATTTCGCTTTCAATGGCGGCAGCCTGTCGGTGGTGACCTGGCTGTACTGCGCCGAAATATTCCCCCTTGGCGTGCGGGGCAAGGGCACGGCTTTGTGCTCGTTCGCGCTGTGGGTCGTCAATTTCCTTGTCACCCTGCTGCTCTATTTCACGGCGGATGCCCTTGGCATTGGCCTTGTGTTCGGCGCGCTGGCGGTGGTCAATGCGCTCGCCTGGGTCTTCGTATGGCGCTTTGCCCCGGAGACGCGGGGAAGAACGCTGGAGGATATCGAACAGAGCCTGCTTAACGGGCAGTTCAACTCGCGCAATACCGCTTCTTCGGGCGCTTTGCTCAATAAAATCAACTCAGACTGAGAGGTCGTTATGGAATTTAAAACAGATATTCCGGATAGCCAACGCGCGCTGTTCCTGATGGCGAAAGAAACCCTCGAGCTACGGACCACCGCCGTGCCGCAGCCGCAGGCCGGAGAAGTATTGCTGAAAATCGGTTCGGTGGGCGTATGCGGTTCAGACAAGCATTTTTACTTTGACGGCCGCTGCGGCAGCGAAATGATTACCGAGCCGATGATTATGGGGCACGAGTTCGGCGGTGTGATTGTGGCGGTGGGGAAGGGCATTTCTCCGCATCGAGTAGGCCAGCGCGTCTCGGTGGATCCGCTGGTGCCCTGCGGCCGCTGCCGGCACTGTGTGCAGGGGAATTATAATATCTGTCCAACGCAGAAATTTTTTGGCGTGCCGGGCACCTTCGGCGCCATGCAGCAGTATCTGTGCGTCCCGTCAGGCAATGCACACGCTATCGGCGAGGCCATCAGCGACGGCGCGGCGGCGATGGTCGAAACTATTTCGGTTGCCCTGGCTGGGGCGGAAAAAGGCCGCATTGGCCTGGGTTCCCGGGTGTTAGTTACCGGCGGCGGCCCGGTGGGGTTATTCGCCGTTCAGGTTGCTAAAACGCTGGGGGCCACGGAAGTGGTGCTGGTTGAGCCTCAGGAAGGGCGGCGCAAAATTGCCCACGAAATGGGGGCCGAAACGCTGAGCGATCTGGCCGATAACGATCGGCAGTACGACGTGCTGCTGGAATGCACGGGCGTGCAGTCCGTGCGCCACGACGCCTGTCTGAGCGTGCTTTCCGGCGGGCGGGCAATCATGATCGGCGTGGGCGAGCAGGTGGGCGGCTTCCCCATGTCGGCGGTGATAGAGCGCGAAGTGACTATTCATGGCGTAATGCGCTACAAGTTTACCTGGCCTGCGGTTATTGCGGCGCTGGAGGCGCAGAGGCTGAACGCCGATATTCTGATAAGCCGACGTTTGCCGCTCGCGCGTGCGCAGGAGGCATGGACGCTCCCGGTGACCAATGAAATTAAGACGATGATCGACGTTAACGCCTGATTGACGTTAACGTCGGTATGACCAACTAAAGCCCGAGCCATCGGGCTTTAGTTGGTTGCCGGGTATTCCTGAACGGCGATATGCAGGGTGATTTTCTTATCTTCGCGCATGATCACCACCGGAATTTCTGAACCTGGGCGGATCTCAGCAACCTGATCCATGGTTTCGAGGGCGGAAACCGCGGGCTTGTCATTGACCGAGATAATCACGTCGTTGGCGCGGATGCCGGCCTGGGCCGCAGGCCCCTCGGGCGCAACGTCGTTCACGACGATCCCCTGCAGCTGATCGATTCCGCCGCCCTGCGCATGTAGCGGCGCGATCTCACGACCGCTAATACCGATGTAGCCGCGGATCACGCGGCCGTCGCGGATCAGCTTATCCATGATCTTAGTCGCCAGCTGGAAGGGGATAGCAAAACCGATCCCTTCCGGCGTTTCGCCGTCGTTGCTTTTATCAAATGAGAGCGTGTTAATGCCCATCAGCTCGCCCAGCGAGTTGACCAGCGCGCCGCCGGAGTTGCCGTGGTTGATAGAGGCATCGGTTTGCAGGAAGTTTTGTCGGCCCGTCGGGTTAAGGCCGATACGACCGGTGGCGCTGATAATCCCCTGAGTAATGGTTTGCCCGAGGTTATATGGGTTACCAATCGCCAGAACCACATCGCCAATATGCGGCACGCGTTTCGCATTAATCGGAATAACCGGCAGGCCGCCGTTGGCGTTGATTTTCAATACCGCAAGATCGGTCAGGGTATCAGAACCGACCAGCAGGGCTTCAAAAACGCGGCCGTCCTGCAGCGCGATGATGATCTGGTCAGCGTCGTTAATAACGTGCTTATTGGTCAGAATATACCCGCGCTGGTCCATGATGACGCCGGAACCCAGGGTCAGCTGATTGTGGCTGGTGCCGTTGAGGGCACGGTTATAGACGTTAACCACAGCAGGCGCCGCCCGGCGGACGGCAGGATTATAGCTGGCGGGCGATTCGTCCGCGCTATCGTACTGGGTCGTCGTCGACAGATGCCATTGACGCAGCGAGGGCATTGCGGCCAGCAGCAGTCCCCCGACGATCAAACCAATGAGTACTGAACGTAAAAGCTTTCCAGGCATGATGCAGGTATCGTTGATTAATGGACAGGCGCAGCATAACACGACTTACCGGCGTCGTCTTTCACGTTACCGGCGCGCAGGCTGCGTCCCGTCGCCCGGTAGGGATAGCGTATTTCCGGACACCGCGGCGATCGCGATGTCCGGACCCGTTGCATTAGCGCAGCAGGAGATAAATGCTTTCGTTGCCGCGCATCACGTTCAGCGCGATGACCGCCGGCTTACTCTCCAGCACCTTGCGCAGCTCGGCGATAGTGCTAATGCGCTCGCGGTTAAGGCCGATGATAATATCGTCCTTGTGCAGGCCGACCTGTGCCGCAGGGCTGGCCTTATCGACACTATCAACCACCACGCCTTTGGTGCCGTCCTTCATCTGGCCATCGCTCAACGATGCGCCCTGCAGGGCGGGTATAATCAGCTCGGCGCTGGCGCTGGAAGAGGTGCTCTTATCCAGGGTGACCTCAACATTCACCGGCTTACCGTCGCGCAGAAGCCCCAGCTTCACTTTGGTTCCCGGCTCGGTGGTGGCGATACGCGACCGCAGCTCGGCAAAGCTGTTGAGCGGCTTGTCGTTCATGCTGACAATCACGTCCCCGGATTTAATCCCCGCCTTAGCTGAACCGGAGTTCGGCAACACCTCGCTGACGAAAGCGCCGCGCTGAACGTCGATGTTCATCGCCCTGGCGATATCGGCGCTCATTTCAGTACCTTTAATTCCCAGCAGGCCGCGTTTGATTTCACCAAACTGAATCAGCTGCTGAGCGAGGGTTTTCGCCATGTTGCTGGGGATGGCAAAGCCGATGCCGACGCTGCCGCCGCCCGGTGCCAGAATCGCCGTATTGATGCCAATAAGTTCGCCATTCAGGTTCAGCAGCGCGCCGCCGGAGTTACCGCGGTTAATAGAGGCATCGGTCTGAATGAAGTTCTCCAGCCCTTCCAGGTTCAGGCCGCTGCGGCCGAGGGCGGAGATTATGCCCGAGGTGGCGGTCTGCCCGAGGCCGAAGGGGTTGCCGACGGCGACGGCGAAATCACCCACGCGCAGCTTATCGGAATCGGCGATGGCGATTTGCGTCAGATGGGTTGGTTTTAGCAGCTGCAGCAGGGCGATATCGCTTTGATCGTCGCTGCCGACCAGCTTCGCGTCAAACTCGCGGCCATCGTTGAGCTGGACGCTTATCTTTTGCGCCTGGCTGATGACGTGATTATTGGTCAGCACATAGCCTTTTTCGGCGTCGATGATAACGCCTGAGCCGAGCCCCTCAAAAGGCTGTGCCTGCTCCTGCGGCGCATTGTCGCCAAAGTATTTTTTCAGCTCTTCCGGCATGTTTTGCGCAGGAGAGGCGGTGCCTTCAACCTGGACGCTGACCACCGCAGGCAGCACTTTTTCCAGCATCGGCGCAAGGCTCGGCAGCGCTCCCTGGCCCGGTACCTGCGTGGGTATCGACGCCGTAGCCGTAGGTATAACGGACAACGATAACCCGATGCTTAACGCTAACGCACTCAACAGCAAAGTCTGTTTCTTCATTAGATGCTGGCTCTCGTAACCTGAGGTGTGTGGAATATCGTCCCGAATGGCCTGATGTTATTGAATTTTCGACCAGGTAACAACGTGGTCAATGTTTTAAATTGTAGCTGGGATGTAGGGGGGAAGACGGGCGCAGAGAGTGCGCCCGGAAAATATTTTACGCTAACCGCAGGATTAGTCGCGTTTTGCGCCACCGCGCAGCAGGCCGGATGCGCCTTCAGAATAGTCGCGTGGCATCTGCACCGGCGCCTGATCGTTACCGGCTTCTGATTCAGCCAGGCGGTTGCGGAACGGATTAGCCTCCGCCATGGCATCCGGCAGCAGGCTGCTGGAGCTTTTTGCCATATGCTGGTACAGCTGACGATAGTCATCGGCCATGTTATCCAGCAGTTCAGCGCTGCGCGCAAAATGGCTGACCAACTCTTCACGATACTCTTCAAGCTCTGTTTTATTCTTTTCGAGTTCGAACTGCAGCGCCTGCTGTTGACGTAATTTGCGGTTGCCAAAACGCATGGCGACGGCACCGATGATGATACCGACAACTAGCCCAATTAGCGCATATTCCCAGGTCATGTACATCTCCCGTTGTTTTGTGGTTCCGTAGGGTGGCTATGAGGCTCTCCGCCTGCGCCCGATAGTGCCACTATAACCGCTAATTCCACAGAAGTGGAATCCTGGCGTATCATCGCGTAGTGTAGAACGGCCTTTTTTTCGACAATCGTGAGCTTTGACGTTACGATTTTCAAGGAATAACAATTAGATCATGCAAAGCCTGTCCCCAACATCGCGTTACCTTTTAGCTCTCAAAGAGGGCTCTCACCAGCCCGACGACGTCCAGCAAGAAGCGGTAAACCGCCTCGATACCATCTATCATGAACTGCAGGAAAAACCCGCGCCAACTCCGCAAAGCGGCGGCCTGCGGGCGAAATTTGGCAAACTGCTGGGCAAGCGTGAGCCAACGCCTGAAACGAGCTCCGCCCGCGGCCTGTACATGTGGGGTGGCGTGGGGCGCGGTAAAACCTGGCTGATGGACCTCTTTTATCAGAGCCTGCCCGGCGAGCGTAAGCAGCGCCTGCACTTTCACCGCTTTATGCTGCGCGTTCATGAGGAGCTGATTGCCCTGCAGGGGCACAGCGACCCGCTGGAGATCCTTGCCGACCGCTTCAAGGCGGAAACCGATGTGCTGTGCTTTGATGAGTTTTTTGTTTCAGACATTACCGATGCCATGCTGCTGGGTGGGTTAATGAAGGCGCTGTTTGCGCGCGGCATCACGCTGGTGGCGACCTCTAATATTCCCCCGGACGATCTGTACCGTAACGGCCTGCAGCGCGCCCGCTTCCTGCCGGCTATCGAGGCGATCAAGCAGCATTGCGATATCATGAATGTCGATGCGGGCATTGATTACCGCTTACGCACGCTCACTCAGGCCCACCTCTGGCTATCGCCGCTCAACGAGCAGACCCGGCAGCAGATGGATAAGCTGTGGCTGGCGCTGGCCGGCGCGAGGCGCGAGCAGACGCCGACGCTGGAGATTAACCACCGCCCCCTGCCCACGCTCGGCGTGGAGAACCAGACCCTGGCGGCGTCGTTCACTACGCTGTGCGTCGATGCGAGGAGCCAGCATGACTATATTGCGCTGTCTCGCCTGTTCCATACCGTTATGCTGTTTGATGTTCCGGTAATGACGACGCAGCTGGAGAGCGAGGCGCGGCGCTTCATTGCGCTGGTTGATGAATTCTACGAGCGCCACGTTAAGCTGGCGGTCAGCGCGGCGGCGCCGCTGCACGAAATTTACCAGGGCGAACGCCTGAAGTTCGAGTTCCAGCGCTGCCTGTCACGCCTGCAGGAGATGCAGAGCGAGGAGTATTTAAAGCGTCCTCATATGCCGTAACGCGTCCTTCGCCCTCTCCCGGCGGGAGAGGGCTGACGCCGATGCGCGAGGGCCCGCTCCGGTGGCGAAAAAACCCAGTCCAAATCACATAAAGGGGTCGATCTTTGCGCGTGACTTCTCTATAATCTTGCGACCCCACGTTACGAGAAGGTTTTTTTCCCAAAACTTTCTATGTGCCGGCATAGGCTATTCGAAGGGGTAGGTTTGCTGGACAATGTCGTGTGAACCTCAACTGACTAAAACGTTTGGGTGTTCACCAACGTGTAACTTATTATTTGGGTAAGCTTTTAATGAAAACTTTTACAGCTAAACCAGAAACCGTAAAACGCGACTGGTATGTTGTTGACGCGACCGGTAAAACTCTGGGCCGTCTGGCTTCCGAACTGGCTCTGCGCCTGCGCGGCAAGCATAAAGCGGAATACACTCCGCACGTTGATACTGGTGATTACATCATCGTTCTGAACGCAGAAAAAGTTGCTGTAACCGGCAACAAGCGCGAAGACAAAATGTATTACCATCACACCGGCCACATCGGTGGTATCAAAGAAGCGACCTTTGAAGAGATGATTGCTCGCCGTCCTGAGCGTGTGATTGAAATCGCGGTTAAAGGCATGCTGCCAAAAGGCCCGCTGGGTCGTGCTATGTACCGTAAACTGAAAGTTTACGCGGGTAACGAGCACAACCACGCGGCACAGCAACCGCAAGTTCTTGACATCTAATCGGGATTATAGGCAATGGCTGAAAATCAATACTACGGCACTGGTCGCCGCAAAAGTTCTGCAGCTCGCGTTTTCATCAAACCGGGCAGCGGTAAAATCATCATCAACCAACGTTCTCTGGAACAGTACTTCGGTCGTGAAACTGCCCGCATGGTAGTTCGTCAGCCGCTGGAATTGGTTGATATGGTTGAGAAATTCGATTTGTACATCACTGTTAAAGGTGGTGGTACTTCTGGTCAGGCTGGTGCGATCCGTCACGGTATCACCCGCGCTCTGATGGAGTACGACGAGTCCCTGCGTGGCGAACTGCGTAAAGCTGGTTTCGTTACTCGTGATGCTCGTGAAGTTGAACGTAAGAAAGTCGGTCTGCGTAAAGCACGTCGTCGTCCTCAGTTCTCCAAACGTTAATTGTTTTCTGCTCACGCAGAACAATTTGCGAAAAAACCCGCTTCGGCGGGTTTTTTTATGGATAAAATGGTCGCGTTCCATGGCGAAGTCACCCATTCTTACCACTTTTTCAGCATTTCCAGAATCGCCTCACCACAACGTCGTCAAGATCTGGTAAACTATCATCCAATTTTCTGCCCAAATGCTGGTGATTGTTCGTTTTTTGTTTCTTTCATAAACGAGAATCTCTTCCCGCGAATGGGGTTTTTACATCTGGCTAGCCATGCGTGGCTGGTAGCAGTACAAAATTCTGAATATACCTGGAGGTTTTCATGGCTGTCGCTGCCAACAAACGTTCGGTAATGACGCTGTTTTCTGGTCCTACTGACATCTATAGCCACCAAGTCCGCATCGTGCTGGCAGAAAAAGGTGTTAGTTTTGAGATAGAACACGTGGAGAAGGATAACCCACCTCAGGATCTGATTGACCTCAACCCAAATCAAAGCGTACCGACGCTGGTGGATCGTGAGCTCACTCTGTGGGAATCCCGCATCATTATGGAATATCTGGATGAGCGTTTCCCACATCCGCCGTTAATGCCGGTTTATCCGGTGGCGCGTGGTGAAAGCCGTCTGTACATGCAACGTATCGAAAAAGACTGGTATTCGCTGATGAATACCATTCAGACCGGCACCGCCGCACAGGCTGATAACGCGCGTAAGCAGCTGCGTGAAGAGCTGCAGGCGATTGCGCCAGTCTTCACCCAGAAGCCTTATTTCCTGAGCGACGAGTTTAGCCTGGTAGACTGCTACCTTGCACCGCTGCTGTGGCGTTTACCGGTACTCGGCGTCGAAGTGATTGGCGCGGGTGCGAAGGAGCTCAAGGGCTATATGACTCGCGTATTTGAACGTGACGCCTTCCTGGCTTCCTTAACTGAACCCGAGCGTGAAATGCGACTCGGTCGAGGCTAACCGATGGATGTATCGCAGCTAACGCCGCGTCGCCCGTATCTGCTACGGGCGTTCTATGAGTGGCTGCTGGATAACCAGCTGACTCCGCATCTGGTCGTCGATGTCACTTTGCCGGACGTTATGGTTCCGATGGAGTATGCGCGCGACGGGCAAATCGTTCTCAACATTGCTCCGCGTGCCGTCGGGAATCTGGAGCTGGCTAACGATGAAGTGCGCTTCAACGCCCGCTTTGGCGGCGTTCCGCGCAATGTCTCCGTGCCGCTGGCTGCCGTACTGGCTATCTACGCGCGTGAAAACGGCGCAGGGACCATGTTCGAGCCGGAAGCGGCTTACGATGAGGACGCCATCAGCCTGAATGATGACGAAGCATCGTCAAGCAACGAGAACGAAACGGTGATGTCAGTGATTGACGGCGATAAGCCGGATAATCACGAGGATGACCCTGATGACACGCCGCCGCCTCGCGGTGGGCGACCGGCGCTACGCGTCGTGAAGTAATCCTCCAGGCAGGGCCATCAGGCCCTGCTTTTTTATATCATCCTGCGCCTGAATCCAGCGGTCTCACGCATCGTCAGCCGTCGTTCTGCCCTGGCTGCCGTTAACTTCACCCGCCAGATGTTCCTATGATATGATGAATTTGCTGTCACATTTGTCACTCTTCGCTACCTATGGACACTATGAAAGCATCGGATACGCACGCTGAAAGTACTGCTGATAACGTCGGACGCTCGCTGCGTAGCCGGCCGCTGACGCGTAAAAAACTGTCCGAAATGGTCGAAGAAGAGCTGGAGCAAATGATTCGCCGGCGTGAGTTTGCCGAAGGTGAGCAGCTCCCCTCAGAGCGGGAGCTGATGACATTTTTCAACGTCGGCCGCCCGTCGGTACGTGAAGCGCTGGCGGCGCTAAAGCGTAAAGGTCTGGTGCAGATTAGCAACGGCGAACGGGCCCGCGTTTCGCGACCTTCTGCCGACACCATCATCGGGGAGCTCTCCGGTATGGCGAAAGATTTCCTCTCCCATCCCGGCGGAATTGCGCATTTCGAGCAGCTGCGTCTGTTTTTTGAATCCAGCCTGGTTCGCTACGCGGCTGAGCATGCCAGCGATGAACAGCTTGAAAAGCTGGTGCAGGCTCTTGAGATCAACAGCCAGTCGCTGGATGACAATACGCTGTTTATCCGTTCAGACGTTGAGTTTCACCGCGTGCTGGCGGAAATTCCCGGCAATCCGATTTTTATGGCCATTCACGTTGCGCTCCTGGACTGGCTCATCGCCGCGCGTCCTAAGGTCCCTGAAGGGGAACTTTATGAGCATAATAATTTAAGCTATCAACAGCATATCGATATCGTTGCCGCCATTCGCCGCCGCGATCCGGATGAAGCCGATCGCGCTCTGCAAACCCACCTCAACAGCGTCTCCGCCACCTGGCACGCCTTCGGCAAGAAAAAACAGCCGCGTAAATCCGTCTAAGGATCCTCAGGATCGTTTAGTGAAGCAGATCGCATAATAAGCGTTTGGTATGAGGCTGCTGCTTATTTGTTCTGGTATAACAGGTATAAAGGTACATAGTTAATCACAACAAATAACGCAACGAGGTCTCTATGGCGGTGAATTTACGTGGGGTAATGGCGGCGCTGCTGACGCCGTTTGACGGGCAGCAAAAGCTGGATCAAGACAGCCTGCGGCGGCTGGTACGTTTTAATCTCAATCAGGGGATCGACGGGCTCTACGTCGGCGGTTCTACCGGCGAGGCGTTCGTGCAGACCAGCGCTGAGCGCCAGCAGGTGCTGGAAATCGTGGCTGAAGAAGCGCAGGGGAAGATGACGCTGATTGCCCACGTCGGCTGCGTCAGCACTCTGGAAAGCCAGCAGCTTGCGCAGGCTGCCGAAGGCTACGGCTACGACGCGGTGTCTGCGGTGACGCCGTTCTACTATCCGTTCAGCTTTGAAGAACACTGCGCTCACTATCAGGCGATTATTGATTCCGCTAATGGCCTGCCGATGGTGGTCTATAACATCCCGGTGCTCAGCGGCGTGAAGCTGACGCTCGATCAGATAGGCACCCTGGTGACGCTCCCGGGCGTGGGCGCGCTGAAGCAGACTTCCGGCGATCTTTACCAGATGGAGCAGATCCGCCGGTCGCATCCGGATTTGGTACTGTACAACGGCTTTGACGAAATCTTTGCCTCCGGGCTGGTGGCCGGGGCAGACGGCGGGATCGGCAGCACCTACAACATTATGGGCTGGCGCTACAAGGGGATCGTTAAAGCGCTTCAGACCGGCGATCTTGCGCAGGCGCAGAGGCTGCAGGCTGAATGTAATAAGGTCATCGACCTGCTGATCAAAACCGGCGTATTCCGCGGGCTTAAAACCGTTCTTCACTATATGGACGTCGTAGCTGAACCGCTGTGCCGTAGGCCATTCGCACCGGTGGATGAGAAATTCCTGCCGGAGCTAAAGGCGCTGGCGCAGCAGCTGCAGCAAGAGAAACAGCATCTGAGTTGAGGATAGCCTCCGCGCTGTGAGAGTGGAGCAACGCCCGGAGAGCGTTCCGTCCGGGCGACAACATTGATATGCCAGATGGGTGATAGCGGCATCTGGCATGAGAAACCAAGCGTGGGTCTGACCCATCGCGGGAGAGTAAAATGAGCACAACGACCCAGAACATCCCGTGGTATCGCCATCTCAACCGGGCGCAGTGGCGGGCTTTCTCCGCCGCCTGGCTGGGGTATTTGCTTGATGGTTTTGATTTTGTATTAATCGCCCTGGTGTTGACGGAAATCCAGGGAGACTTCGGCCTGACCACCGTTGAGGCGGCGAGTCTTATCTCTGCAGCCTTCATCTCGCGCTGGTTTGGCGGGCTGATGCTCGGGGCGATGGGCGATCGCTATGGACGGCGGCTGGCGATGGTCAGCAGCATTATTCTTTTTTCGATGGGCACCCTGGCCTGCGGCTTTGCGTCGGGCTACACCACTATGTTTATCGCCCGGCTGGTGATCGGTATGGGGATGGCGGGTGAGTACGGCTCCAGCGCTACCTACGTTATTGAAAGCTGGCCCAAAAAGCTGCGCAATAAGGCCAGCGGATTCTTGATTTCAGGCTTCTCCGTGGGGGCAGTCGTTGCTGCACAGGTCTATAGCCTGGTGGTTCCCGTTTGGGGATGGCGAGCGCTATTTTTCATCGGTATCGTACCGATTGCTTTTGCGCTGTGGCTGCGAAAAAACATCCCGGAAGCGGAAGATTGGCAGCAGAAGCATGCCGGAAAAGCGCCGGTGCTCACGATGGTCGATATTCTGTACTGCGGAAAACGCCGGGTGATGAATATTTTCCTGACCCTCGCTGCGGCAACGGCGCTGTGGTTCTGCTTCGCGGGCGAGCTGCAAAATGCCGGAATAGTGGTGGTCCTGGGGCTGCTGTGCGCGGCTATATTTATCAGCTTTATGGTGCAAAGTAGCGGCAACCGCTGGCCGACCGGCGTGACGCTGATGGTCGTTGTGCTGTTTGCCTTCCTGTATTCATGGCCCATTCAGGCGCTTCTGCCAACCTATCTCAAGACGGATCTGGCTTACGATCATACTACCGTCGCACAGGTGCTGTTCTTTAGCGGCTTTGGCGCCGCGGTTGGCTGCTGCGTCGGCGGCTTTCTCGGCGACTGGCTGGGAACGCGAAAAGCCTATGTTTACAGCCTGCTTGCGTCACAGCTCCTCATTATTCCCGTCTTTGCTATCGGCGGCACAAACGTCTGGGTCCTCGGCCTGCTACTGTTTTTCCAGCAGATGCTGGGGCAAGGGATCTCCGGGATCCTGCCGAAGCTGATTGGCGGCTACTTCGATACCGACAAGCGTGCGGCCGGATTAGGTTTTACCTACAACGTGGGCGCGCTGGGTGGAGCGATTGCTCCGGTGCTTGGCGCCCTGATCGCGCAGCGAATGGATCTCGGCACGACCCTGGGATCGCTTTCCTTCGGCCTGACCTTCGTCGTGATCCTGCTGATTGGCCTGGATATGCCCTCCCGCGTTCAGCGCTGGATCCGTCCCGAAGCCTTGCGGACCCACGACGCGATTGACGGTCTGCCGTTCAGCGGCGCCGCGCCGTCGGGTTCGCGCAAACGTGGCCTAATGAAAATCCGCTAACCTGTGCCCGGCGGTATGCCGGGCGATTGTCTTTGTCAGGGAGTCATCATGTCTTTGCTTGAACTACTCGATACCCGCATCAGCGCCAACGGTGGATTAATTGTTTCCTGTCAGCCGGTCCCCGGCAGCCCGCTGGATACGCCGCCCATCGTTGCCGCCATGGCGCTCGCCGCTGAACGAGCCGGGGCGGTGGCGTTACGTATTGAAGGCGTGGAGAACCTCCACGCGGCCCGGGCCGCGGTGACGATACCGATTGTCGGCATCCTCAAACGCGACCTGACGGATTCGGCGGTGCGTATCACGCCGTTTCTCGAGGACGTGGACGCCCTGGCGCTGGCTGGGGCGGATATCATCGCCATCGACGGCACCGACCGCCCGCGGCCGGTGCCGGTAGCGGCGCTGCTGGCGAGGATCCATCAGCGCAATAAGCTGGCGATGACCGACTGCTCATCTCCTGAAGATGGCCTCTCCTGCCAGCGGCTGGGGGCGGAGATTATTGGTACCACGCTATCGGGCTACACCGGCGGGGAAACGCCGCAGGAGCCGGATCTCGCGCTGGTCCGCGTCCTGCATGCGGCGGGCTGTCGGGTGATTGCGGAAGGGCGCTACAACACGCCGGAGCAGGCGGGGGAGGCGATGCGCCACGGCGCGTGGGCGGTTACCGTTGGCTCGGCGATTACCCGTCTGGAGCATATCTGTGAATGGTATAACGCGGCGCTGAAAAAGGCGGCACCATGAACACGCTGGCGATAGATATCGGCGGGACCAAGCTGGCTGCGGGGCTGGTGGGCGATGATCTTGCGCTGCTGGAGCGCCGTGAAATGCCCACTCCGGCCAGTCGAACGGCGGCGGCGTTAGCCGCTGCGTTAGAAGAGCTCGTTGCCCCGATGGCCGCGCGCGCAGAGCGTTTTGCCGTGGCCTCAACCGGTATCATCCGGCACGGCGCCTTAACCGCCATCAACCCGGCTAATCTTGGCGGCCTGGCGTATTTTCCTCTGGTCGACTGCCTGTCCACGCTCACCGGGCTACCCGGCATCGCGCTCAACGATGCTCAGGCGGCAGCATGGGCGGAGTATCAGGCGCTACCGGAGAAAGTTGGTGAGATGGTCTTTTTAACCGTGTCGACGGGGGTCGGCGGCGGAGTGGTTAGCCGCGGCAGGCTGCATACCGGAAGCGGCGGTCTGGCCGGGCATTGTGGCCATACGCTAGCGGATCCCCACGGCCCGCGCTGCGGCTGCGGGCGTACCGGTTGCGTGGAAGCCGTCGCGTCAGGGCGCGGTATTGCGGCAGCCGCAGAGGGCGAGCTGAGCGGGCTGGACGCGAAAGCTATCTTTAGCCGTGCGGCACAGGGGAACCCGCAGGCGGAGCGGCTTATCCGGCGCTCGGCGCAAGCGCTGGCGCGGCTGATTGCCGACCTGAAAGCCGTTACCGACTGTCAGCTCGTGGTGGTTGGCGGCAGCGTGGGTCTTGCTGGCGGCTATCTGCCTCTGGTTAACGAATATCTGTTACAGGAACCCGCGGTCTATCATGTCCCGCTGCGGGAAGCTTACTACCGGCACGATGCGGGCCTGCTGGGAGCGGCATTATGGGGACAGGGAGAGAACGAATGATTTTGGGCAATGTTCACCAGCCATTCGCTGCCGGTCTTCCGCCGGCGCTGGCGCAGGCAATTCTTCTGGCACAAGCTCACGACCTGCAAAGCATCGCGCCGGGGCGCTACGAGCTGCAGGGTGACAGCGTATTTATGAACGTGATGCAGTTCAGTACCGGGGCGCCGGCAGAGAAAAAGGCGGAGCTGCATACGCGGTTTATTGATATCCAGATCCTGCTGGCGGGGGAGGAGCGGATATTTTTCGGCATAGCGGGAGCCGCTCGCGAGTGTGAAGACGCGCACGACGAGGATGATTATCAGCTGTGCCGAAGCATTGACGGCGAACAGGTATTGACCCTGCAGGCCGGTATGTTTGCGGTATTCATGCCCGATGAACCGCATAAACCGGGCTGCACGGTGACGCAGGCCGCTGAGATTAAAAAGGTGGTGATAAAAGTTAGCGCCAGCCTGCTGGCGAAATAGAAAAAGCCCGATGGCGACAAACCATCGGGCTTTTTTGGGCTACCCGGATAAGTGGCTATCCGGGCCCAGGCGTTACACTTCCAGGTAGTTGAGGATCCCGTCAGCCGCTTTACGACCTTCGGCAATCGCCGTCACCACCAGGTCAGAACCGCGCACGATATCGCCGCCGGCGAAAATCTTCGGGTTGCTGGTCTGGAACGCGTTTTCGTTACCTTCAGGGGCAATAATACGCCCCTGTGAGTCGAGCTCAACGCTGTGTTTCGCCAGCCATTCCATGCTGTGCGGACGGAAGCCAAACGCCATAACTACCGCATCGACCGGAATGACGTGCTCGGAACCGGCAACGATTTCGGCCCGACGGCGGCCCTTCGCATCCGGCTGGCCCATCTCGGTGCGCGCCATCTTCACGCCGCACACTTTACCGTTGGCATTCACCTCAACGCCCAGCGGCTGAACGTTGAACTGGAACTCCACGCCCTCTTCACGCGCGTTTTTCACTTCGCGTTTGGAGCCCGGCATGTTCTCTTCGTCACGGCGGTAGGCGCAGATAACGTGAGTGGCCCCCTGGCGTATGGAAGTACGCACGCAGTCCATTGCGGTGTCGCCACCGCCGAGAACCACGACGCGCTTGCCTTCCATGCTGACGTACGGCTCGTCCGGCGTTTCGCCAAAGCCCATCGTCTGCTTGGTGTTGGCGATCAGGAACGGCAGCGCATCATACACGCCGTTCGCATCTTCATTTTCCAGCCCGCCGCGCATCGACTGATAGGTACCGACGCCGAGGAACACGGCATCGTACTCTTTCAGCAGATCGTCGAGCTGAACGTCGCGGCCCACTTCAACGTTGAGTTTGAACTCAATCCCCATGCCGGTGAAAATTTCCCGGCGGCGGGTCATGACCTCTTTTTCCAGCTTAAATGCCGGAATGCCGAAGGTCAGCAGGCCGCCGATTTCCGGATGACGGTCGAACACCACCGCCTTCACGCCGTTACGGGTCAGGACGTCAGCACAGGCGAGGCCCGCCGGGCCCGCACCGATGATGGCGACCGTTTTGCCGACCGGCTTGACGCCGGAAAGGTCGGGACGCCAGCCCATCTCGAACGCTTTATCGTTGATATAGCGCTCGATATTGCCGATGGTCACGGCGCCAAACTCATCGTTCAGCGTACAGGAGCCTTCACACAGACGGTCCTGCGGGCACACGCGGCCGCACACTTCCGGCAGGGTGTTGGTCTGATGCGACAGCTCAGCCGCTTCAAAAATACGACCTTCATTGGCCAGCTTCAGCCAGTTAGGGATGTAGTTGTGAACCGGGCACTTCCATTCACAGTACGGGTTGCCGCAGGAGAGGCAGCGGTCTGCCTGCGCCTTAGCCTGGCCCTCTGAAAACGGCTCGTAAATCTCAACAAATTCAATTTTACGGATCTTCAGCGGCTTCTTTGGCGGATCAACGCGCTGTAAGTCGATAAACTGGTATACGTTCTGGCTCATCTGAATTCCTTACTGCGCCTGCACACGCAGCTCTGCTGCGCTACGACTACGGTGACCCAACAGTGCTTTAACATCGCTGGACTTTGGTTTAACCAGCGCGAATTTCGCCGAGAAGGCCGGCCAGTTGGCCAGGATCTCTTCCCCGCGCGACGAGCCGGTCAGCTGCACGTGTTCGGTAATCAAACCACGCAGATGCTCCTCGTGGATAGCAAGAGAGTCAACGTCCAGCACTTCCACCAGCTCCGGGTTCACGCGTTTGCGGAAGTCGCCGGCTTCATCCAGCACGTAGGCGAAGCCGCCGGTCATCCCTGCGCCAAAGTTGACGCCGGTTTTACCGATCACGCAGACGATGCCGCCGGTCATATATTCGCAGCCGTTATCGCCGATGCCTTCAACAACGGTGATGGCACCGGAGTTACGTACCGCAAAACGTTCACCTGCGCGACCCGCCGCGTACAGACGACCGCCGGTCGCACCGTACAGGCAGGTATTGCCGATGATGCTCGCCTCGTGGCTGCGGAAGGCGGAGCCTACCGGAGGACGAATCGCGAGCAGGCCGCCGGCCATACCTTTACCGACGTAGTCGTTCGCATCACCGGTCAGGTGCAGCTCCACGCCGCCGGCGTTCCACACGCCGAAGCTCTGGCCCGCGGTACCGCTGAAGTGGGCGGTAATCGGGTCGGCAGCCAGCCCCTGGTCGCCGTGAGTCTGGGCAATATAGCCGGACAGCGAAGCGCCAACGGAGCGGTCGGTGTTGCGGATATCAAACCAGAACGTTTTGCTCTGCTTGCCGTCAACGAACGGTTTTGCCTGCTGCAGCAGCTGCGCGTTCAGCACGCCGTTATCAAACGGCGGGTTGTTCTCGGTGCAGTACAGCGCTTTGCCCGCATGCGGCTCGGCGGTCTCCAGCAGTTTTGACAGATCCAGCTTCTGCTGCTTCGCGGTAAAGCCGTCCAGCACCTTCAGCAGATCGGTGCGACCGATAAGATCTACCAGACGCTTCACGCCCAGCTGAGCCATCAGCTCACGGGTTTCGCGGGCGATGAATTCAAAGTAGTTGGTCACTTTGAACGGCAGGCCGTGGTAGTGGTTCTTACGCAGTTTGTCATCCTGGGTTGCTACGCCGGTTGCGCAGTTGTTCAGGTGGCAAATACGCAGGTATTTACAGCCCAGCGCCACCATCGGGCCGGTGCCGAAGCCGAAGCTTTCCGCGCCGAGGATCGCCGCTTTGATGATATCGAGGCCGGTTTTCAGGCCGCCGTCCACCTGCAGGCGAATCTTATGCCGCAGGCCGTTGGCAACCAGCGCCTGCTGGGTTTCAACCAGGCCGAGCTCCCACGGACATCCCGCATATTTCACCGAGGAGAGCGGGCTGGCGCCGGTGCCGCCGTCATAGCCGGCGATAGTGATAAGGTCTGCATAGGCTTTCGCCACGCCGGTGGCGATAGTGCCAACGCCCGGTTCGGAGACCAGTTTCACTGAAATCATCGCTTTCGGATTGACCTGTTTCAGGTCAAAAATCAGCTGCGCCAGATCTTCGATCGAGTAAATATCGTGATGCGGCGGCGGCGAAATCAGCGTCACGCCCGGTACCGAGTAGCGCAGTTTGGCAATGTACGGGGTGACTTTATCACCCGGCAACTGGCCACCTTCGCCCGGTTTGGCACCCTGAGCGACTTTAATCTGAATCACATCGGCGTTAACCAGGTAAGCCGGGGTGACGCCGAAGCGGCCGGAGGCAACCTGCTTGATACGCGACACTTTGTTGGTGCCGTAGCGCGCCGGGTCTTCACCGCCTTCGCCGGAGTTGGAGAAGCCGCCGATGCTGTTCATCGCTTCCGCCAGCGATTCATGCGCTTCCGGGCTTAATGCGCCGATAGACATGGCTGCGGTATCGAAGCGTTTGTACAGCTCTTTTGCCGACTCAACGTGGGCGATATCAATCGCTTCGTCGCCAGGATTCAGCGCCAGCAGATCGCGCAGCGTAGCGGCCGGGCGCTCGTTGACCAACTGAGAATACTGCTGGTAATCGCGGTATTCACCGCTCTGCACCGCCTGCTGCAGGGTGCGTACGACGTCCGGGTTATAGGCGTGATATTCGCCACCGTGAACGTATTTCAGCAGACCGCCCTGGTCCAGCGGTTTGCGGACCAGCCAGGCGCGTTTCGACAGATTCAGCAGGTCCTGCTGGAAGTCGTCGAAGCCTGCGCCGCCGATGCGGCTGACGACGCCGAGGAAGCAGAGGTCGGAAACGTCGCGATGCAGGCCAACGGCTTCAAACAGCTTCGAGCAGCGATAGGACGCGATGGTCGAAATACCCATCTTCGACATGATCTTGTAGAGACCTTTGTTGATGCCGTTACGGTAGTTCAGCATCACCGTGCGGTAGTCTCTGTCGATGGCTTTGCTATCGACCAGTCTTGCCAGGGTTTCATAGGCCAGATACGGATAGATAGCCGTTGCGCCGAAGCCCAGCAGGACCGCGAAGTGGTGCGGGTCGCGGGCGCTGGCGGTTTCAACAATGATGTTGGCATCGCAGCGCAGGCTCTTATCGACCAGACGAGTCTGGATAGCACCGACCGCCATTGGCGCCGGTACCGGCAGGCGATCTTTCGCAATGTTGCGATCCGACAGCACCAGCAGCACGGTACCGTTGCGTACCATCTGCTCCGCTTTGTCGCACAGCGCCTTCACCGTCTCGGCCAGGGTTGTTTCCGCGGCGTTGAAGGTGATGTCCAGAGTATCGGCGCGATAGTGCTCCTCTTCCATGGTGGTCAGCTGTTTGAAATCAGAGTACAGCAGGATCGGCGATTTGAAGCTCAGGCGGTGCGCCTGGCCTTCCGCTTCGCAGAAGACGTTCATTTCGCGGCCAATGCTGGTGGCCAGAGACATCACGTGCGCTTCACGCAGCGGGTCGATCGGCGGGTTGGTCACCTGCGCGAACTGCTGGCGGAAGTAATCGTAAATAATACGCGGCTGGCTGGAGAGCACGGCAAACGGCGTGTCGTCGCCCATGGAGCCGACGGCTTCCTGGCCGTTCTCGCCCAGCACGCGCAGCACGGAATCCAGCTCTTCAGCGCTGTAGTTAAACTGTTTCTGATAGCTGGCGAGCGTATCGTCATCCAGCTGGCGGCTGCCAACGTCTTCGTCAGGCAGGTCTTCGAATGGCACCAGGCGACGAACGTTTTTCTCCATCCACTCTTTGTAAGGGTGGCGGCTTTTCAGGTCGTCGTCGGTCTCTGCTGAGTGCAGAATGCGGCCACTGCGGGTATCGATAACCATCAGTTCACCTGGACCGACGCGGCCTTTTTCAACCACTTCGTCAGGCTGATAATCCCAGATGCCCACTTCGGAGGCGCAGGTGATCAGCTTGTCTTTGGTGATGACGTAGCGCGCCGGACGCAGACCGTTACGGTCGAGGTTACAGGCAGCGTAGCGCCCATCGGACATGACGATGCCCGCCGGGCCGTCCCACGGCTCCATATGCATGGAGTTAAAGTCGAAGAACGCGCGCAGCTCCGGATCCATATCCGGGTTGTTCTGCCAGGCCGGCGGAACGAGCAGGCGCATGGCGCGAACGATATCCATCCCGCCAGCCAGCAGCAGTTCCAGCATATTATCCATAGAGCTGGAGTCCGAGCCCGTTTCGTTGACGAACGGTGCGGCATCGTGCAGATCGGGGATCAGCGGGGTCTGGAACTTATAGGTACGCGCGCGCGCCCACTGGCGGTTGCCGGTGATGGTGTTGATTTCGCCGTTGTGCGCCAGGTAGCGGAACGGCTGTGCCAGCGGCCAGCGCGGCACGGTGTTGGTGGAGAAGCGCTGGTGGAACAGGCAGATTGCCGACTCCAGACGCAGGTCCGCAAGGTCCAGGTAGAAGCGCGGCAAATCCGCCGGCATACACAGACCTTTATAAATATTCACCAGATTCGACAGGCTGCAAACGTAAAAATCTTTATCATCCTGCAGGCGTTTTTCAAGGCGACGACGCGCGATGAACAGGCGACGTTCCATATCACGCGGGCGCCAGCCTGCCGGTGCGTTAACAAAAATTTGTTCAATACGGGGCAGCGAGGAGAGGGCGATTTCACCGAGAACCCCTTCGTTAGTTGGCACTTCGCGCCAGCCGACGATAGACAGGGTTTCACGTTGCAGTTCTTCTTCAACGATGCGGCGTGAGGCAGCAGCCAATTCAGGATCTTTATTAAGGAACAGCATCCCAACGGCGTAATTTTTGGCTAAACGCCAGCCGCGTTCTTCCGCAACGATACGGAAGAAACGATCGGGTTTTTGCAGCAGCAAGCCACAACCGTCGCCGGTTTTACCGTCGGCGAGGATCGCGCCGCGGTGCTGCATTCGGGCCAGTGCGTGTATAGCGGTACGCACTACCTTGTGGCTAGGTTCGCCTTCTATGTGGGCGATCAGGCCGAAACCACAGTTATCCCTCTCAAGGGATTTATCGTACAACATATCAGTGAACCTCCCCAGGCTCTACGGGACACCCTCCGATACCGATTGCGCACGGGCACAGAAAGAGCATGGCGACGGGGTTTGCACCTCGCATTCGCCCTCTTTAAATCCTTTTCGCATCGGTACGCAAGTTTGAGGACTTGCTGTAAGAGGGAATCTCAATTACTGCATAAATATGATGAGCAGAGAGCTCATCCAGAAAGCTTCCAGCGGATTCCCAACTTATCGGGAATCCACACTTACGTCAAATGGCAATCTTATTTATACAAAAATGTGCTATGAGGTGTTTAATGTTATGATTATTAAAGATATTAACGGGTTTTTAACGCTATTGAAACGTGCCGAAAAGCGTAATCTAGTGTGATCTGTCTCACTATATCGATAGCGTAACATTATCGATCTGTGCTGAACTGTCTTTTTATTGCAGAACATTTAGCTGCTTATTGTCTCTGGGGCCATAAATAACACTGTTTTTAACCCTCGCGAAGATAATGGCAAACCAGAGGTTAAGTATAAGGAAAAGTCATCATAGAAATCGTGAATGAAATTGCAGTTATATTGAGTGGTTATGCAATGAGCTGAGCGGCCACTCTGACGATTGATCCAGGTCATCGCCGTAGGTGGCTAAAAATGGCAGGCTTGGCCCCTTTCTTCAGGCCGGTCTATCAGATTATGCAGTTACAAAAATTAGTCAATATGTTTGGTGGGGATCTTATGCGTCGCTATGGCGAAAAGGTTCATAAACTGACGCTGCATGGCGGATTTAGCTGCCCGAATCGTGATGGCACCCTTGGCCGGGGCGGCTGCACGTTCTGCAACGTGGCCTCTTTTGCTGACGAAGAGCAGCAGCACCGCTCGATTGCCGAGCAGCTGGCGCTTCAGGCGCAGCGGGTGAACCGCGCGAAGCGCTATCTGGCCTATTTTCAGGCCTACACCAGCACCTTTGCTGAAGTGCAGGTGCTGCGCGCGATGTATCAGCAGGCGGTGAGCCAGGCCAATATTGTCGGGCTCTGCGTTGGTACCCGTCCGGACTGTGTCCCCGAAGCTGTGCTGGACCTGCTGACGGAGTACCGGGAGCAGGGCTACGAAGTCTGGCTGGAGCTGGGGCTGCAAACGGCGCACGATAAAACGCTGCATCGCATTAACCGCGGCCATGATTTTGCCTGCTATCAGCGCACGACCCGGCTGGCGAGAGCGCGCGGGCTGAAGGTATGCGCGCATTTGATTGTCGGGCTACCGGGCGAAGGGTCGGGCCACTGCCTGCAAACGCTGGAGCAGGTGGTCGGGACCGGTGTGGACGGCATCAAGCTGCATCCGCTGCATATCGTCACCGGCAGCACGATGGCGAAAGCCTGGCAGGCCGGGCGCCTGAACGGCATTGAGCTGGATGACTATACCGTCACCGCCGGAGAGATGATTCGAAATACGCCGCCGGAGGTGATTTATCACCGAATCTCAGCCAGCGCCCGCCGTCCCACCCTGCTGGCGCCGCTGTGGTGCGAAAATCGCTGGACCGGGATGGTTGAACTGGACCGCTATCTGAACCAGCACGGCGTGCAGGGTTCGGCCCTGGGACGCGCGTGGAGCCCGACCGCCGCATAGTCCGTGAATAACGCGGCGTTGCGGATAGTTCAGCAGCGGCCCGCGCTGCGGCGGCCTGAAGTATGAAGAGGATCGGCATTTTTCGCACAACTTACGGCGCCTCGCTCAGAATTGGGTATTATTGTGCACAGTTGTGGCGAAGGAATCCCTTATGAAGCAAATCCGTATGCTGGCGCAGTACTATGTTGACCTAATGATGAAGCTGGGTCTGGTGCGTTTTTCCATGCTGTTAGCCCTGGCCCTGGTGGTGCTGGCGATTGTGGTGCAGATGGCCGTTACGATGGTGCTGCACGGCCAGGTCGAAAGCATCGATGTGATCCGCTCTATCTTCTTTGGCCTGCTGATTACCCCGTGGGCGGTCTACTTTCTGTCGGTGGTGGTTGAGCAGCTTGAGGAGTCGCGACAGCGCCTCTCAAGGCTGGTGGAGAAGCTGGAGGAGATGCGCGAGCGGGATCTGAAGCTCAACGTGCAGCTCAAAGACAACATCGCCCAGCTCAATCAGGAGATTGGCGAGCGCGAGAAGGCGGAAGCCGAACGCGAAACCACGCTGGAACAGCTGAAGATTGAGATGAAAGAGCGTGAAGAGGCGCAAATTCAGCTCGAGCAGCAGTCCTCCTTCCTGCGCTCATTCCTCGACGCCTCGCCGGACCTTGTTTTCTATCGCAATGAAGATAAAGAGTTTTCCGGCTGTAACCGGGCGGTGGAGCTGCTGACGGGTAAAAGCGAGAAGCAGCTTATCCACCTCAAGCCGCAGGATGTCTATAACGAAGAAGCGGCGGAGAAGGTGCTGGAAACGGATGAGAAAGTCATCCAACATAACGTCTCTCTGACTTATGAACAGTGGCTGGATTACCCGGACGGGCGCAAAGCCTGCTTTGAAATCCGCAAGGTTCCTTACTACGATCGCGTCGGCAAACGCCGTGGCCTGATGGGCTTCGGCCGCGATATTACCGAACGTAAGCGCTATCAGGACGCTCTGGAGCGTGCCAGCCGCGATAAGACGACCTTTATCTCGACTATCAGCCACGAGCTGCGTACGCCGCTTAACGGCATCGTGGGGCTCAGCCGCATCCTGCTGGATACCGAACTCACCGGCGAGCAGGAAAAATACCTGAAAACGATCCACGTATCGGCGGTGACGCTGGGTAATATCTTCAACGATATTATCGATATGGATAAGATGGAGCGGCGTAAGGTCCAGCTCGATAATCAGCCTGTGGACTTCACCAGCTTCCTTGCCGACCTCGAAAACCTCTCCGGCCTGCAGGCGCAGCAGAAAGGGCTGCGCTTCGTGATGGATCCGACGCTGCCGCTGCCGCATAAGGTCGTCACCGACGGTACGCGCCTGCGGCAGATCCTGTGGAACCTCATTAGCAACGCGGTTAAATTTACCCCTCAGGGCGGCAACGTGACCGTCCGTATTCGCTACGATGAGGGCAATATTCTGCACTTTGAGGTCGAGGATTCCGGTATCGGTATTCCGCAGGCGGAGCAGGATAAAATCTTCGCCATGTACTATCAGGTTAAGGATAGCCACGGCGGGAAACCTGCCACCGGCACCGGAATTGGCCTGGCGGTGTCGCGCCGGCTGGCACGCAATATGGGCGGCGATATCAACGTCGCCAGCCAGCCGGGCCAGGGCGCAACCTTTACCTTAACCGTGCATGCGCCGGCGGTAGCGGAGGAGGTTGAAGACACGCTGGCGGAAGATGAAATGCCGCTCCCGGCGCTGAACGTGCTGCTGGTAGAGGATATTGAGCTTAACGTGATTGTCGCCCGCTCGGTGCTGGAAAAACTGGGCAATAGCGTTGATGTGGCGATGACCGGTAAAGCCGCGCTGGAGATGTTCGAACCCGGTGAATATGACCTGGTGCTGCTGGATATTCAGCTACCGGATATGACCGGCCTCGATATCTCACGCCACCTGAAGCAACGCTTTGTCGCCGACGAGCTGCCGCCGCTGGTGGCGCTCACGGCCAACGTTCTGAAGGACAAAAAAGAGTACCTGAATGCCGGTATGGATGATGTGCTGAGTAAGCCGCTGTCGGTCCCGGCGCTCACCGCCATTATCAAAAAGTTCTGGGATTCGCCGGAAGATGACGAAGACGAGGCACCGGCCGTGGATGCGGCCAAATCGGCCTCGGTGCTGGATATTCCGATGCTGGAGCAGTACATCGAGCTGGTGGGGCCGAAGCTTATCAGCGACGGTCTGGCGGTTTTCGAGAAGATGATGCCGGGCTATCTGGCGGTGCTGGAGTCCAACCTTACCGCCCGCGACCAGAAAGGGATTGTCGATGAAGGCCATAAGATTAAGGGCGCCGCGGGCTCTATCGGCCTGCGCCACCTTCAGCAGCTTGGACAGCAGATTCAGACGCCGGACCTGCCCGCGTGGTCAGATAACGTTGGTGAATGGGTTGAAGAGATGAAATCGGAGTGGCAGAACGATGTGGCGGTACTGAAGGCGTGGGTTGCGGCGGCACATAAAAAATGACCCCGGATAAACCGGGGTGCGCGAACACTGCGCCAACACCAGGGAACTGGTCGTTGCGCCACAATTTTTAGAGATATTTTTTACACAGCGCAACCTGAGGATTTGGTTTGCTCGCTGATCAAGATAGCAAACCTTAAATTATTTGTTACATGAATCAGTCAAATATGTGAAGCAATGCGGGTAAATCAAAATTTTTGACTGGTTTCAGCGAATTTGCACTAAGGAGCAGGGGTGATGAAAAAGATTGGCGTCGTATTAAGCGGCTGCGGTGTCTATGACGGCACCGAGATTCATGAGGCGGTTATTGCCCTGCTGGCGATTGCTCGCGGCGGCGCCCAGGCGGTGTGCTTTGCGCCTGATAAGGCGCAAACGGACGTCATCAACCATCTGACCGGCGAGCTCCTGCCCGAAAGCCGCAACGTGCTGATTGAAGCCGCGCGCATCGCCCGCGGTGAGATCCAGCCTCTGTCCGACGCCCAGGCCGATGATCTGGATGCGCTGATTGTCCCCGGTGGATTTGGCGCCGCGAAAAACCTCAGCAGCTTCGCCAGCCAGGGCAGCGAATGCGTCGTGGACGGCGAGCTGAAGGCGCTGACGCAGGCTATGCATCAGGCCGGTAAGCCGCTGGGCTTTATCTGCATCGCGCCGGCGCTGCTGCCAAAAATCTTACCCGCCCCGCTGCGGGTCACCATTGGCACCGATCTGGACACCGCCGAAGCGCTGGAGGATATGGGGGCCGAGCATGTGCCCTGTCCGGTCGATGATATTGTGGTGGATGAAGAGAATAAAGTCGTGACCACCCCGGCCTATATGCTGGCGCAGAATATCGCCGAAGCGGCGAGCGGGATTGAGAAGCTGGTGGCGCGCGTGCTGGTTCTCACGGCATGAAGACCCGCTTTTCGCCGCTGCGGACGGTAAAGCGTGGGCTGCTGCGCGTGCTGCTGGTGGCCGCCGCCTTCTGGGGCGGCGGCATTGCGCTGTTTAGCGTGCTGCCGGTGCCCTTCTCGGCGGTGATGCTTGAGCGGCAGGTCGGCGCCTGGCTGAGCGGCAATTTTCATTATGTCGCCCACTCTGATTGGGTGGGGATGGATGAGATATCGCCGTGGATGGGGCTGGCGGTGATGGCGGCTGAGGACCAAAAATTCCCCGACCATTGGGGCTTTGACGTCCCGGCGATAGAAAAAGCGCTGGCGCACAATGAGCGTAACGAAAACCGCGTTCGCGGCGCCTCGACCCTGTCGCAGCAGACGGCCAAAAACCTGTTTTTATGGGATGGCCGCAGCTGGTTGCGTAAGGGGCTGGAGGCCGGTCTGACGGTAGGAATTGAGACGGTATGGAGTAAAAAACGCATCCTTACCGTTTATCTGAATATCGCCGAGTTTGGCGAGGGGACGTTTGGCGTTGAAGCCGCGTCACAGCGCTACTTCCACAAGCCGGCGAGCAGGTTAACGCCTGCGGAAGCGGCCCTGCTGGCCGCCGTATTGCCTAATCCGATCCGCTTTCGCGCGGACGCGCCGTCGGGCTATGTCCGCAGTCGACAGGCGTGGATTTTACGCCAGATGCGTCAGCTCGGCGGGGAAGGGTTTATGCGGGAGAACAGGCTGAATTAATACGGTCGGCGGGAGTGTTACCCCGGTAAGCATCGCGCGACCGGGGGAATGACGCCGGCGTTAGTCTTCGTCAAAACCGGCGTTAAACAGCGCAATAACCGCAGCCAGCGCTTCGACTTCCTGCGGACCGTTGGCCTCAATCTCAATTTGCCGACCCTTCGCGGAGTCGAGCATCAGCAGAGCAATCACGCTATTGGCTTCCGCCTCCGTGCCCTCATCGTTGCGCAGCAGCACTTCGGCATCGAAATTTTGCATCAGCTCGAACAGTTTCATCGCCGGGCGCGCGTGCATGCCCAGCTTGTTAGTGATCTCAACGCTCTGCTTTACGGTCATGATTTGCGTTTTTCCAGCGTCCGGTGACGCGACTGCACGTTCTTACCGCGCGAGCGGAAGTAGTCAGCCAGTTGTTCGGCGATATAGACCGAACGATGTTTACCGCCGGTACAACCGATAGCGACCGTCAGATAGCTGCGGTTATTGGTCTCCAGCATGGGTAACCATAGCTCAAGATAGCTGCGGGTCTGATAAATAAAGTTGTGAACCTCCGTGTGCCGGTCGAGGAACGCGGCAACGGGTTTATCCAGGCCGGTCATCGGGCGCAGCTTGGGATCCCAGTGTGGGTTAGGCAGGAAGCGCACGTCGAAGACGTAATCGGCATCGATCGGAATACCGTGCTTAAAGCCAAAGGATTCAAAGACCATGGTGAGCTCACGCTCGCGTTTGCCCAGCAGGCGCGTACGCAGCATTTCTGCCAGCTCGTGTACCGACATTTCGGAGGTGTCGACGATCAGGTCGGCGCGGGAGCGCAGCGGCTCCAGCAGCGCGCTCTCTTCATCGATGGCGCTCTCAAGCGACAGGTTTTTACTCGAAAGCGGATGCAGGCGACGCGTGTCGCTGTAGCGACGAATCAGCGTGTTGCGATCGGCATCAAGGAACAGCAGCTGAGGAGAAAACGCCTCAGGCAGGTTCTTCATCGCCTGCTCAAAGATTTCTGGCGACTCCGGCATGTTGCGCACGTCAATGCTGACAGCGGCGGAAATGTTTCTGTCGGCCAGCGATCTCGCCAGCTCGGGCAGCAGCACTACCGGCAGGTTATCTACGCAGTAGAAGCCCATATCTTCCAGCGCCCGCAGGGCGACGGATTTCCCCGATCCTGAGCGGCCGCTGACGATCATCAGTACCATGTACCGTTTCTCCTCAGTACGATAAAGGGGAGGCTAGCGCTCCCGTTATGCGTCATCGCTGCTTCCTGCCTCGGTGATAATCTCATACAGCTCTTCGTCGCTTTGCGCGGCGCGCAGGCGACGGCAAATTGTTTTATCCGCCAGCCGTTTTGCCACCAGCGACAGCGTATGCAGATGGGTTTTTGTCTGGTCGGCCGGCACTAAAAGCGCAAACAGCAGATCGACGGGCTGATTGTCGATTGCATCAAAGGCGATCGGCGTTTCCAGCTGCACAAAAACGCCGACGGCGCGCAGCGTATCCTCTTCAAGCTTACCGTGCGGAATGGCGATGCCGTTGCCAATTCCGGTACTGCCCATTTTCTCGCGGGTGAGGATCGCTTCGAATACCACCTGGGACGGCAGACCTAGCTGCTTTGCCGCCAGCTCGCTGATGATCTCCAGCGCGCGTTTCTTGCTCTGGCAGTGCACCTGGCTACGGGTACATTCCTGGTTAAGGACATTGCTCAGTTGTAGAGCTGAATCGTTGTTCATCATAATTTCACCTGAGCTCGCTCCCTGCCAGCTGCCGATAACAGCCGACGGCCGGCAGGGACGATCGCCCGGACAATTAGTGTTGTTTTAGTTTATCTTTATGTTTTGTTAGCTGTCGTGCCAGCTTATCGATGAGACCATCGATAGCGGCATACATATCCTGCCCTTCCGCACTGGCATGGATTTCGCCACCGTTGACATGCAGATTGGCGTCCGCAATTTGCGTCACCTTCTCTACTTTTAACACAATGTAGACCTGATTGATCCTGTCGAAAAACTGCTCCAGTTTGCTGAACTTCGCGTTGACGAACTCGCGCAGGGCCGGGGTGATTTCGACGTTGTGTCCTGTAATGTTGAGCTGCATAGTGTCTTCCTTATCGGTTGGGTCACACCAGCTGCTTACGCTGGTTAGACGGCGGAATGGATAAAGACTCTCGGTACTTAGCGACGGTGCGGCGCGCCACCATGATACCCTGTTCGGACAGGATGGTGGTGAGCTTACTGTCACTCAACGGCTTCGCGGGGTTCTCCGCGGCGATTAACTTCTTCACCAGCGCGCGAATGGCGGTCGACGATGCCTCGCCTCCGCCTTCGGTATTCACGTGGCTGGAGAAGAAATACTTCAGTTCAAAAATACCGCGCGGGCTGTGCAAGTACTTTTGCGTGGTCACGCGTGAAATCGTCGATTCATGCATTTCGACGGCCTGAGCGATATCCGCCAGCACCATCGGTTTCATAAACTCTTCGCCCTGTTCAAAGAAAGCCTGCTGCTGTTCGACGATGCAGCGGCTGACGCGCAGCAGCGTATCGTTACGGCTTTCCAGGCTTTTTATCAGCCAGCGGGCTTCCTGCAGGTTGCTGCGGATAAACTGGCTATCGGCGTCGTTACGCGTGCTGTTGCCCATTGCGGCGTAGTGCTGGTTGATCTTCAGGCGCGGGATGCTGTCGGAATTCAGCTCTACGACCCAGCGTTCGCTCACCTTACGCACCAGCACATCCGGGATCACGTATTCCGGCTCGCTGGTTTGGATCGACTGACCCGGGCGTGGATCTAACGACTGGATCAGATTAACCGCTTCTTTCAGAACGTCCTCTTTCAGCCGCGTAACGCGCATCAGGGAGCGATAGTCGTGGTTGGCGAGCAGATCGAGATGATCGCTGATGATAAGCCGGGCCTCTTCCAGCCACGGCGTCTCTTTGGCAAACTGCGAAAGCTGAACCAGCAGACAGTCGCGCAGATCTTTTGCCGCGACGCCAACCGGGTCAAAGCGCTGGATGCGCTTCAGTACCGCTTCAACTTCTTCGAGGCCGATTTCGTCATCGTCAATGCTCTCAACGATATCCTCCACCCGCAGGGTGAGGTAGCCGGTATCATCAACGGCATCGACGATAGAGGTGGCGATAGCGCGGTCGGTATCGGTGAACGGCGTCAGCTGAACCTGCCACATCAGGTAATCCTGCAGGCTCTGGGTCGTTTCACCTTGATAGATAGGCAGCTCGTCATCCTGGTAATCGACGCCGTTGCCAGAAGGCGTGCCGGCGGTGTAGATCTCATCCCAGCTGGCGTCGAGCGGCAGCTCCTCGGGCATATCTTTTTGCTCAAGGGCGTCCACGGTATCCAGAGACTCGCGGTCCTCAACTTCTTTCGTTTCTACCTCTTCATGAAGATCGGTTTGCTCAAGCAATGGATTACTCTCCAGCGCCTGCTGGAGTTCCTGCTGGAGTTCTAACGTGGACAGCTGCAGCAAACGAATGGCCTGCTGCAGTTGTGGCGTCATGGCAAGCTGTTGGCTTAGCCTTAATTGCAAACCTTGCTTCATATTCAGGGCTAATATCTCCGGCTAAAACGTCTGTAACCTCTACCCTATCAGAGTCTGAAGTCTTCCCCAAGATACACGCGCTTAACCTGCTCGTCTTCCAGGATTTGCTGTGGGGTGCCGTGAGCAATCAGATGCCCCTGGCTGACGATATAGGCACGTTCGCAGACCGCCAGAGTTTCCCTGACGTTATGGTCGGTGATAAGGACGCCAAGGCCGCTGTCGCGCAGGTGCTCGATGATGCGTTTGATATCGATAACGGAGATGGGGTCAACGCCGGCAAACGGTTCATCCAGAAGAATAAATTTAGGGTTGGCGGCCAGTGCGCGGGCAATTTCAACGCGGCGACGTTCGCCGCCGGAAAGCGCCTGACCGAGGCTATCGCGCAGATGCTCGATATGAAACTCTTCCATCAGCTCTTTCGCGCGATCGTCACGCTGTTCGCTGCTCAGATCGTCACGAATCTGCAGTACCGCCATCAGGTTATCGTAGACGCTCAGGCGGCGGAAAATGGAGGCCTCCTGCGGCAGGTAGCCAATGCCCCGGCGCGCGCGCGCGTGAAGCGGCAGCAGGCTGATATCTTCATCGTCGATGATAATATTGCCGGCGTCGCGCGGCACGATCCCGACCACCATGTAGAAGGTGGTGGTTTTGCCGGCGCCATTCGGGCCGAGCAGGCCGACAATCTCACCGGAGTTGACGGTCAGACTGACATCTTCCACCACGCGGCGGCCTTTATAAGCTTTGGCGAGATTCTTTGCAGTTAATGTTGCCATAACGAATTACTTACCTTTCTTTGGCTGATCGGTGCCTTTGTCCTGCAGCTGCGAAGGAACCAGAACCGTAGTCACGCGCCCGCCTTTGTTGCTGAACGCCTGCATTTTCTGCTCTTTCACCAGATAGGTGATTTTGTCACCCTGGATATTGCTATCGATCTGTTCCAGATGCGCATTGCCGGTCAGGACGACGAAATCATTTTGCAGCTCATAGTGCATTTTCGACGCGCGGCCTTTCACCGGCTTGCCGTTATCCTGCATCTGGAAGAAGGTTGCCGGATTGCCGTATCCGTCGATTACCTCTTTACCCCTCTCGCCGCCTGGACGCGTGACCACGACCTTATCGGCATTGATCTTGATGGTGCCCTGAGTCACGACGACATTACCGGTAAAGGTGACAACATTGCCCTGCATATCCAGCGACTGCTGATCGGATTCGATATGAATCGGCTGATCGGTGTCGCCAGTCTTTGCCAGTGCCGGCAGGCTGGCGGCCAGTATGGCGCTGGCGAGCGCAATCTTAAGGCTGAGTTTGTTTGTTCTGAATTTCATAAGAGGTTCTAACCTTTTCAATCAGCTCGGCATTTTTGCTGCGCAGGTTACCGCGCATTCTTAGGCCACTGGAATTAAATGTTGTCCCGTACAACGTCACCATGTCATCGGAGGTAACATCCTGCGTCACCAGATTTATCCGGGCGTTATCCGTCGTAATTTTGCGCAGTTGAGAGTCGGGGCTTAGCGCGTTCACCTCAACGTGTCCATAAAGATACAGCATACGATCGTTGGTCAGCTTGGCTTTATCCGCTTTGATTGACCAGGTTGGGACTTTGTTGGTATCAAAGGTGGTCATAACCGGCTGAGTGAACCACGACAGCTCTTGCGCAGAAAAATACGCCACGTGCTCGGCGATAAGGCGATAGTTAAGCGCCCCTTCCGGACTGTAAACGACGGTATCGGTATGCTCGCTGGTATAGGTTGGGTCATCAGGATTGACCTCCGGCTGAGCGCTATCGTCCGTACCCGCCAGGTTAAGGCCGATCAGGATCAGCGCGACCAGCGACAGTAAAATGATAACCCAACGTCTGGTTTTACTCATATTGATTGCCCTTTGGCCTCATCCAGCTTGCCCTGCGCCAATAGTAACAAATCGCAGACTTCGCGTACCGCTCCGCGCCCGCCGTTGATGCGGGTAACATAGTCTGCGCGTGGAAGCAGCAGCGGGTGCGCATCCGCCACGGCAACGCTTAAGCCTGTTTCTGCCATTACCGGCCAGTCGATCAGGTCATCGCCAATATAGGCCACTTCGTCCGCACGGACAGCCAGCTTGCTCAATAAGTCACGGAAGGCCAGCAGCTTATCGGACTGCCCTTGATAGAGATGCGTAATGCCTAGCGTCTGGCAGCGATCTTCTACTAGTTTAGCGTTTCGCCCGGTAATAATCGCCACTTCAATACCTGAAGTCAGCGCGCAGCGGATCCCGTAGCCATCGCGTACGTTGAACGCCTTCAGCTCTTCGCCGTTGTTGCCCATATAGATAAGACCGTCGGAAAGCACGCCGTCGACGTCGAGGATCAGTAAACGGATCTTCGCCGCGCGTTCGAGAAACTCAGGGCTTACCGGTCCGTAGCAGGTCGCCAGCAGAGCATCAGCATTATTCATTATTTTATCCTTACTTACACTACGCCTGCGCGCAGGAGATCGTGCATATGTACCACACCCAACAGACGGTCGCCATCGGCAACTAATACGCAGGTGATATGACGGGCTTGCATCAGGTTTAGCGCATCGACGGCCAGAATGCCGGGACGGATGCGAATCCCACCCGGCGTCATGACCTCGGCGATGCCGGCATTACGCATATCGACCCCGGAATCGAACACCCGGCGCAGATCGCCATCGGTGAAAATACCGATGATGTTCATCTCATCGTCGCAGACAGCGGTCATGCCTAAATTTTTACGCGTGATTTCCAGCAGCGCATCGCGCAGCGTGGCCTGCAGAGTAACGTGCGGGATTTCATCACCCGTGTGCATGATATCATTGACCCGCAGCAGCAGCTTACGGCCCAGCGCGCCGCCGGGGTGGGAGAGCGCGAAATCTTCGGCGGTAAAGCCGCGCGCTTCCAGCAGCGCGACCGCCAGAGCGTCGCCCATCACCAGCGCCGCGGTGGTGCTTGACGTCGGGGCAAGGCCTAGCGGGCAGGCTTCTTTCAGCACCTTCACACACAGGTGGATATCCGCCGCGCGCGCCATGCTGCTTTCCGGACGGCTGGTCATGCAGATCAGCGGCACCCGCTGGCGCTTAAGCACCGGGATCAGCGCGAGCATTTCGTTCGATTCGCCGGAGTTCGACAGGGCGATAATAACGTCCTGCGGCGTGACCATGCCTAAATCGCCGTGGGCCGCCTCGCCGGGATGAACGAAAAACGACGGCGTACCGGTGCTGGCGAAGGTGGCTGCCATTTTGCGCCCGATATGGCCGGACTTACCCATCCCCATGACCACTACTTTGCCCGTGCAGCGGAAAATCGTTTCGCAGGCGCGCGTAAAATCTTCATTAATGTATTGATCGAGCTGAGCCAGACCTTCACGTTCAATTTCCAGGACCTCGCGGCCTGCCCGTTGAAAGTCAAAATCCGTTGGCAAATCTGTTTGCGACATAATGGTATCCCGATTCATTCACCAAAGAGCGGTGCTGCCCAGTACAGCATCGCCAACCAAACCACAAAACCGCCGACCAGCAGCGCCCCGGCAAGTCGGCTGGGCTGCCGTTTTCGGCGCCAGCACAGCAGGGCGAAAATTACGCTGACCAGCATCATGACGGCATAGTCGCGCGTAAACGCTTCGGGGACGAAGGATCCCGGCGCGATCAGCGCCGGCAGCCCGAGAACCAGGACAATATTCAGGATATTGGCGCCAATGATATTCCCGATGGCGATATCATCTTCCCCTTTACGTGCGCCAGCAATCGCCGTTGCCAGTTCTGGCAGGCTGGTGCCGATGGCGACCACCGTGAGGCCGACGGTCAGTTCGCTGATGGCGAAGTAGTTCGCCAGCACGGTGGCATTATCCACCACCATGCGGGTCGCCATAGGCATGATTATCATCGCCACCCCTAGCCACAGCAGGGCGACGGGGAGCGAACCTTCTCGCGGCAGCTCTGCTATCTGCTCCCGGGTCAGGCTGTCGTTACCCTGACGCTCGGCGATGCGCGCTATTTTTACCGTGAACAGTAGCCATAGTATGGCTAACGCCAGTAAAAAAAGGCCGTCCATGCGCGAGAGCTGGCCGTCATAGAGGACAAAGCTCGCGAGCAGGCTGACCAGCAACATTAGCGGCAGTTCGCGGCGCAGGATATCAGAATGTACGGTAAATGGATGAAGTAAGGCGGCGAGGCCAAGAATTAATAGGATATTGGTGATGTTGGATCCGATCGCCGTCCCGATGGCCAGATCGGTCTGCCCGTGCAGGGAGGCGGCCGCAGAGACGATGATCTCGGGCAGGCTGGTGCCGATACTCACCACCGTCATGCCAATGATAAGCGGCGGGATCCCTATCATGCGGCACAGTATTGAAGCGGCGTAGACCAGACGATCGGCGCTGTAGACCACCAGCAGTAAACCAATTATTAACAGAGCCGTCGCTAAGAGCATCTAAAGTCCTTTCTTCAGGTATAATCGTCAGCCTCGCTGATCGTCCGTACGCAGCGTAACGAATTCTTAATTTTGACTTTATGTTTGTCAAAAGTAAAACAAATGCCAGCTTTCGCTAACCCAGGCAGGTAAGATTCTGTAAAAATGTTGGGTTTATGGTGGAAGAAAGCACCATGCTTAGCCTGAGGGATGTTTTGTAAGGATGATTTTATGAGCCAAACTCTGGCGAATTTAGTCGAAGTACGCGGTATCAGCTTCTCTCGAGGCGATCGCGCGATCTTTGATGATATCTCGCTGTCGGTGCCGCGCGGTAAGATCACGGCGATCATGGGGCCATCGGGAATCGGTAAAACGACCCTGCTGCGCCTGATCGGCGGCCAGATCCCGCCGGACAGCGGCGAGATCCTGTTTGATGGCGAAAACGTGCCGCAGATGTCGCGTTCGCGCCTGTATACCGTACGTAAGCGCATGAGCATGCTGTTTCAGTCCGGCGCGCTGTTTACCGATATGAACGTCTTTAATAATGTGGCCTATCCGCTGCGCGAGCACACTCATCTGCCCGAAGCGCTGCTGCATACTACCGTAATGATGAAGCTTGAGGCCGTTGGCCTGCGCGGAGCGGCAATGCTGATGCCTTCTGAGCTATCCGGCGGCATGGCGCGCCGTGCAGCGCTGGCAAGGGCTATCGCGCTCGAACCGGATCTCATCATGTTCGACGAACCGTTCGTCGGCCAGGATCCCATCACCATGGGCGTGTTGGTTAAGCTGATTTCTGAACTCAATAGCACCCTGGGCGTCACCTGTATCGTGGTATCGCACGACGTACCGGAAGTGCTCAGTATTGCGGATTACGCCTATATTGTGGCCGATAAGAAAATCGTCGCCCACGGCAGCGCCCGGTCGCTGCGGGAAAATGCTGACCCTCGGGTTCGCCAGTTTATTGATGGTATCGCCGACGGCCCGGTGCCGTTCCGCTATCCGGCAGGCGACTATCAGCATGATTTATTAGGCATAGGGAGTTAAACGACTGATGCTGCTAAATATGCTGGCATCGCTCGGCCATCGGGGGATTAAAACCACCGCGGCTTTTGGGCGTGCCGGATTAATGCTTTTCAACGCCGTAGTGGGCAAGCCGGAGTTTCGCAAGCACGCGCCGCTGCTGGTGCGCCAGCTGTACAACGTTGGCGTGCTGTCGATGCTGATCATCATCGTGTCGGGGCTGTTCATCGGCATGGTGCTCGGCCTGCAGGGGTATCTGGTGTTAACCACCTACAGCGCGGAAACCAGTCTTGGTATGCTGGTGGCGCTGTCTCTGCTGCGCGAGCTGGGACCCGTGGTTGCCGCGCTGCTGTTTGCCGGGCGTGCCGGTTCGGCGCTGACCGCCGAAATAGGGCTGATGCGTGCGACCGAGCAGCTATCGAGCATGGAGATGATGGCCGTCGATCCGCTGCGTCGCGTGATATCACCGCGCTTCTGGGCCGGCGTCATCTCACTGCCGCTGCTGACGATTATTTTTGTCGCGGTGGGGATCTGGGGCGGTTCGCTGGTTGGCGTTAACTGGAAAGGTATTGACAGCGGCTTCTTCTGGACCGCGATGCAAAACGCCGTCGACTGGCGAATGGATCTGGTTAACTGCCTGATTAAGAGTCTGGTTTTCGCCATTACGGTGACATGGGTAGCGTTATTTAACGGTTATGATGCTATCCCCACTTCCGCAGGGATTAGCCGGGCAACGACGCGCACCGTGGTGCATTCGTCGCTGGCGGTTCTGGGGCTGGATTTTGTGCTGACTGCGCTGATGTTTGGGAATTGAGTTCATGCAAACGAAAAAAAGTGAAATCTGGGTAGGCGTATTTTTACTGGTGGCACTGCTGGCGGCACTGTTTGTATGCCTGAAGGCCGCGAACGTGACCTCTTTGCGGACCGAGCCGACGTATCGTCTTTACGCTACTTTTGACAATATCGGCGGCCTGAAGGCGCGGTCGCCGGTACGCATTGGCGGCGTGGTCGTTGGCAGGGTGGCGGACATCACGCTCGATCCAAAAACCTACCTGCCGCGGGTGGCTCTCGATATCGATGAGAGCTACAACCATATTCCTGACTCCAGCTCGCTGGCCATTCGTACTTCCGGCCTGCTGGGCGAGCAGTACCTGGCTCTGAACATGGGTTTTGAAGACCCGGAGCTGGGGACATCTATCCTTAAGGATGGTGGGACGATTCAGGACACTAAATCTGCCATGGTTCTGGAAGATCTGATTGGCCAGTTCCTTTACAACAGTAAAGGCAGCGACAATAAGAATTCTGGCGATGATCCTGCAGCCCAGGAAAGTCATACTGACGCAGCGCAGCCTGCCGCCACGACGCACTAACTCAGGAGAGACCCGATATGTTTAAACGCTTACTGATGATCGCCATGCTGGCGATTGCGCCATTGACTGCTGCGACCGCAGCGGATCAGTCCAATCCGTACAAGCTGATGGATGAAGCCGCGCAGAAAACCTTCGACCGCCTGAAAAACGAGCAGCCGAAGATTCAGGCTAACCCTAACTATCTGCGCGAAATCGTCGACCAGGAGCTGATGCCGTACGTGCAGGTGAAGTATGCCGGCGCGCTGGTGCTGGGCCGCTATTACAAAGATGCAACCCCGGCGCAGCGTGAGGCCTACTTTACCGCCTTCCGCGAATATCTGAAGCAGGCGTACGGCCAGGCGCTGGCGATGTATCACGGTCAGACCTATCAAATCGCGCCGGAACAGCCGCTGGGCGATGCGACTATCGTTCCTATCCGCGTGACGATCCTCGATCCTAATGGCCGTCCGCCGGTGCGCCTGGACTTCCAGTGGCGTAAAAACACCCAGACCGGCAACTGGCAGGCTTACGACATGATTGCTGAAGGGGTGAGCATGATCACCACCAAGCAGAACGAGTGGAGCGATCTGCTGCGTACTAAAGGCGTCGATGGCCTGACCGCGCAGCTGAAATCGATCTCCGCCCAGCCGATTACTCTGGAACAGAAAAAATAATGAGCGGTCAGCTGAGCTGGACCCGCAGCGGCGAGCGCCTGGCACTGCAGGGTGAACTGGACCAGGATCTGCTGGTCCCGCTCTGGGACGACCGCATGCAGGCGACTGAAGGCGTATCGACTATCGACCTGAACGCGGTAACCCGGGTCGATACCGCGGGCCTGGCGCTACTGGTGCATTTCGTGGCGCTGATTCGTCGCCAGGGCAGGGAGGCACAGCTGATCGGCAAGAGCGATAATTTGCAAACGCTGGTCGGTCTTTACAACCTTCCTGCCGATATGATCCCATAGTTTTTCAGAGTGTTACTGCTGACGCTATCCGCAAAGCCTCATCAATATTTTCGATGGGGCTTTTTGCTTGTTTAAGACCGCGTCACTTTCCTCTAAGATGTTGGGCTATTTTCACTACCAGATAAAATTTGAACCCATGGAAAATCATGAAATTCAGGCCGTGCTGATGAACGCACTCTCCCTCCAGGAAGTCCACGTCTCTGGCGATGGCAGTCACTTTCAGGTTATCGCTGTGGGCGAGCTGTTCGACGGCATGAGCCGCGTGAAGAAGCAGCAGACTATCTACGCCCCGCTGATGGAATATATTGCCGACAACCGTATCCATGCTCTGTCGATCAAGGCGTATACCCCGCAGGAGTGGGCCCGCGACCGCAAGCTAAATGGCTTTTAAGCTGTAGGGATGCTCCCTGCAGCGTATATGAATTCTTAACAGAGAACAGAATCAATGGATAAATTCCGTGTTCAGGGTCCGACTCGTCTCCAGGGCGAAGTCACCATCTCCGGTGCGAAAAATGCAGCCCTGCCGATCCTCTTTGCCGCACTGCTGGCAGACGAGCCGATTGAGATCCAGAATGTACCGAAGCTGAAAGACATCGATACCACGATGAAACTGCTGAGCCAGCTCGGCGCCAAAGTTGAGCGTAATGGTTCGGTATGGATTGATGCGGGCCCGGTTGACGTCTTCTGTGCTCCGTACGATTTAGTCAAAACCATGCGCGCCTCTATCTGGGCGCTGGGGCCGCTGGTGGCGCGTTTTGGCCAGGGCCAGGTTTCACTGCCGGGCGGCTGTGCGATCGGCGCCCGTCCGGTTGACCTGCATATTACCGGCCTGGAGCAGCTGGGTGCCGAGATCAAGCTGGAAGAGGGCTACGTCAAAGCATCGGTCAATGGACGCCTCAAAGGCGCGCATATCGTTATGGATAAGGTCAGCGTTGGCGCGACCGTCACCATTATGAGCGCCGCGACGCTGGCAGAAGGCACCACCGTTATCGAAAACGCCGCACGTGAGCCGGAAATCGTCGATACGGCCAACTTCCTCGTTGCGCTGGGCGCGAAAATTAAAGGCCAGGGCTCTGACCGCATTACCATTGAAGGCGTAGAGCGTCTGGGCGGCGGCGTATATCGCGTTCTGCCGGACCGCATCGAAACCGGGACCTTCCTGGTCGCGGCGGCAATCTCCGGCGGTAAAATCGTCTGCCGCAATGCGCAGCCTGATACCCTTGACGCCGTGCTGGCGAAGCTGCGTGACGCGGGCGCCGATATTGAGACCGGTGAAGACTGGATTAGCCTTGATATGCACGGCAATCGTCCTAAAGCCGTCAACGTACGTACCGCGCCGCACCCGGGATTCCCGACCGACATGCAGGCGCAGTTTACGCTGCTAAACCTGGTGGCTGAAGGCACCGGCGTGATTACCGAGACCATTTTCGAAAACCGCTTTATGCACATTCCGGAACTGATCCGTATGGGCGCACACGCGGAAATCGAAAGCAATACGGCGATCTGCCACGGCGTGGCCCAGCTGTCCGGTGCTCAGGTAATGGCAACCGACCTGCGCGCATCGGCAAGCCTGGTACTGGCGGGCTGTATTGCGGAAGGCACCACGATTGTCGATCGTATCTATCACATCGACCGCGGATACGAGCGGATTGAAGATAAGCTGCAGGCGCTGGGCGCGAATATCGAACGCGTCAAAGGCGAGTAAAGCTGCTATCGCAGCCCTCTGACGTTGGTCCGGGGGCTGCATCCTGTATTACCTCGACTCACTTCTCACTTTTCTTCTGGCGTATCATCTGCGTTCTGTCGATAAACCGATGGGTAATCGGGTCATGGTAGCGTGACGGCCAAATAGCCCAGGGTGTAGTTTCCAGCGCGTTCGCAATAATCAGTTCGCCTTTGGGCCACGGCCGGGTTAGGGCATTGGCCAGGGTTGAGGAACTCAGACCGTTGCGTCGTGATTCCGCTGCCAGCGACGTGCCCTTTTTGCGTAATCCGGCGATAATATCGGCCGGGTGCCAATCGATGAACTTATCCATAAATTCTCCTGGTGATAAGGTTCCAGATCGCCCCAAGTGGACGACAGGCTCACTATACCCCTGGTTCATTAAAGTTCTAACAAGTTCCAGTAAATAGAACGAATATTCAGAATTCATCAAGGTTCAGTGGGTGAGGGGACGGACTAGGGGGGGTTAGGAACTTTCCCGCGCGATGCGCGGGAAGGGTCGCAAGGGCGATTAGCGATCGCGTTGTACGGCGATGTGCGCCAGGCCGATGAGCGCTTCGCGCCACGGCGAGTCGGGTAAAACCTGAAGCGCAACAATCGCCTTATCGGCTTCTTCTTCTGCGCGCTTTTGGGTCCATTCCAGCGAGCCACAGGCGGCCATGGCCTCCAGAACGGCTGCCAGCAGGTGACGTCCGTTACCCTGTTCGATTGCGCCGCGGATCATGGCGGACTGTTGCGGAGTGCCGTGGCGCATCGCATGCAGCAGCGGCAGAGTAGGTTTACCCTCGTTCAGGTCATCGCCCACGTTTTTACCAAGACGGTCGCCGTCGGAGCTGTAGTCCAGCAAATCATCGATCAGCTGGAAAGCGGTGCCCAAATAGCGGCCGTAGTCCTGTAATGCCCGCTCCTGTTCCTCGGTGCAGCCAGCCAGAATCCCGGAACATTGCGCGGCGGCCTCGAACAGTCGGGCTGTTTTGCTGTAAATCACCCGCATGTAGTTTTCTTCGGTGATGTCCGGGTCGTTAACGTTCATCAGCTGCAGGACTTCGCCTTCGGCAATCACGTTAACGGCTTTCGACATGACCTCCAGCACCTTCAGCGAGCCGAGGCTGGTCATCATCTGGAAAGAGCGGGTATAGATAAAATCACCAACCAGCACGCTGGCTGCATTGCCGAAGGCCGCATTGGCCGTAGCTTTGCCTCGACGCATATCCGACTCGTCAACGACATCATCATGAAGCAGGGTCGCGGTATGGATAAATTCGATCAGCGCAGCAATGGTGACGTGCGCATTCCCCTGATAGCCGACGGCGCGCGCCGCGAGGACCGCAATCATCGGACGAATACGTTTACCGCCTCCGCTGACGATGTAATAGCCTAACTGATTGATAAGCTGAACATCTGAGTCGAGTTGCTCAAGGATTGTCGCATTGACACCCGCCATATCTTGCGCGGTTAACTCATTGATTTTTTCTAAATTCATCGCAAAAGCCGGGCCACATGTCCTGTTACCGCGAATCCAGGTGGGTTCACAGCAAGATTAAGATAGAATTAAAAGAAGATATGATTGTACTGAAAAAATGGCATAGATAAACGTTAGTGTGAAAGTTGTGTTTTTTTTCTGCGTTGAGCGACGATCGCTCTTGTCAAAGGCTCGCCTTTTGCGTAATATTCGCGCCCTATTGTGAATATTTATAGCGCACTCTAAATCACATTAAGAGGTGCGCGGAAGCGGAGTTTTATATGTACGCGGTTTTCCAAAGTGGTGGTAAACAACACCGAGTAAGCGAAGGTCAGACCATTCGCCTGGAAAAGCTGGACATCGCAACTGGCGAAGCTGTTGAGTTCGCTGAAGTGCTGATGGTCGCAAACGGTGAAGAAATCAAGATCGGCGTTCCTTTCGTTGAGGGCGGCGTAATCAAAGCTGAAGTTGTTGCTCACGGTCGTGGCGAGAAAGTTAAAATCGTTAAGTTTCGTCGTCGTAAACACTACCGTAAGCAGCAGGGCCATCGTCAGTGGTTCACTGATGTGAAAATTACTGGCATCAGCGCCTAAGACCTGAGGAGAGATTTAAATGGCACATAAAAAGGCTGGCGGCTCAACTCGTAACGGTCGCGACTCAGAAGCTAAACGCCTGGGCGTTAAGCGTTTCGGTGGCGAAACCGTTCTGGCGGGTAGCATCATCGTTCGTCAACGTGGCACCAAATTCCACGCTGGTAACAACGTAGGTTGCGGTCGTGACCACACTCTGTTTGCTAAAGCAGACGGTAAAGTGAAATTTGAAGTTAAAGGCCCGAACAACCGTAAATATATCAGCATCGTTGCTGAGTAAGGTTTTCGAGGTCCGGTAACGGATTAAAGCCCCGCAACGTGTTGCGGGGCTTTTTACATTAGAAGTCCGGAAAATTTTCCGCAGGTAAAATGGGCATGAAGCAGCAGGCCGGCATAGGTATTGTTTTGGCGCTCACCACCGCAATGTGCTGGGGTGCGCTGCCCATCGCAATGAAGCAGGTTCTGGAAGTGATGGAACCGCCAACGGTGGTGTTCTATCGCTTTTTAATGGCGAGTATTGGCCTCGGGTCGATCCTGGCGATTAAAGGCAAGCTGCCGCCGCTACATCTTTTCCGCAAGCCTCGCTGGCTAATTATACTGGCTATCGCAACGGGCGGCCTGTTCGGTAACTTCATTCTGTTCAGCTCGTCCTTGCAATATTTAAGCCCGACGGCCTCGCAGGTGATTGGCCAGCTGTCCCCGGTTGGAATGATGGTCGCCAGCGTCTTTATTCTCAAAGAGAAGATGCGCGGGACCCAGGTTATCGGTGCGATAATGCTGCTCTGCGGGCTGGTGATGTTCTTCAACACCAGCCTGATAGAGATTTTTACCCGCCTGACGGATTACACCTGGGGTGTGATTTTTGGCGTGGCTGCAGCGACGGTGTGGGTGAGCTACGGCGTTGCGCAAAAGGTGTTATTGCGTCGTCTGGCGTCACAGCAAATCCTGTTTTTGCTGTACACTTTATGTACGATTGCACTATTGCCGCTGGCAAAGCCGGGTGTGATTTCCCAGCTAAGCGACTGGCAGCTGGCGTGCCTGATCTTTTGTGGTTTGAACACGCTGGTAGGTTATGGCGCACTCGCGGAAGCGATGGCGCGTTGGCAGGCAGCGCAGGTGAGCGCATTAATTACGCTAACCCCGCTGTTTACGCTGTTATTTTCAGATTTATTATCAATTGCCTGGCCCGATTTCTTCGTCAAACCGATGTTAAACCTGTTGGGTTATCTCGGTGCGTTTGTCGTGGTTGCGGGCGCGATGTTTTCCGCCATTGGTCATCGTCTTTGGGGACGCTGGCGTAAAAATGAAGCGGTTGTAGTAGTCCCCCGCTCAGGCGAATGATTTACGGAGAGTAAAATGAAGTTTGTTGATGAAGCAACGATCCTGGTCGTAGCAGGTGATGGCGGCAATGGTTGCGTGAGCTTCCGCCGTGAAAAATATATCCCAAGAGGCGGCCCTGACGGCGGCGACGGCGGTGATGGCGGCGACGTTTGGCTGGAAGCGGACGAGAACCTGAACACCCTGATTGACTACCGCTTTGAGAAAGCTTTCCGCGCTGAACGTGGGCAGAACGGGCAAAGCCGTGACTGTACCGGTAAGCGTGGTAAAGACGTCTCGGTGAAGGTGCCTGTAGGGACCCGTGTTATCGATCAGGGGACCGGCGAGACCATGGGCGATATGACCAAGCACGGTCAGCGCCTGATGGTCGCCAAAGGCGGCTGGCACGGCCTGGGTAACACCCGCTTCAAATCGTCCGTCAACCGTACCCCGCGTCAGAAAACGATGGGTACGCCGGGCGACAAGCGCGACCTGCAGCTGGAGCTGATGCTGCTGGCAGACGTTGGGATGCTGGGGATGCCGAACGCCGGTAAATCCACCTTCATTCGCGCCGTTTCTGCCGCGAAGCCGAAAGTTGCCGATTATCCGTTCACCACGCTGGTTCCTAGCCTCGGCGTTGTACGTATGGATAACGAGAAGAGCTTCGTCGTGGCGGATATTCCAGGGCTGATTGAAGGCGCCGCTGAAGGCGCAGGCCTCGGTATTCGCTTCCTCAAGCACCTTGAGCGCTGCCGCGTGCTGCTGCACCTCATCGATATTGAGCCAATCGACGGTTCCGATCCGGTCGAGAATGCGCGCATTATCATCGGCGAGCTGGAAAAATACAGCGAGAATCTGGCGTCGAAACCACGCTGGCTGGTCTTCAACAAGATCGACCTGATGGATAAAGAGCAAGCCGAAGCGAAGGCGAAAACCATTGCCGAAGCGCTGGGCTGGGAAGATAAGTTCTACCTGATTTCTGCGGCAAGCCAGCAGGGCGTGAAAGACCTGTGCTGGGACGTAATGACCTTTATCATCGAAAACCCAATCGTACATGCGCAGGAAGATAAGCCGGCTGAGAAAGTCGAGTTTATGTGGGATGACTACCACCGCGAGCAGCTTGAAAGCGCTGAGATCGAAGTGGAAGACGACGAAGACTGGGATGAGGACTGGGACGAAGACGACGAAGAGGGCGTTGAGTTCATCTACAAGCGTTAATTCTGGTTTGCACCGGTCCCCGCGGCGTAATGCTAAGCGGGGAACATCGCCGGGTAGAACGAAAAGGGCCGCATCTGATGCGGCCCTTTTGTATTTAGTTGTTCTGGTACAAATCCTTATACAGCCGGCTTTCGAAGCGCACCAGCGGAATTCGACGGTTGCGCTGATCGGCTGGCGGTACCGCATAGCCTGACAGATACTGCACGAAAGCGATTTTCTGCCCACTGGCGCCAGTGATAAAGCCCGCCAGATTATAGACCCCTTGCAGGGAGCCGGTCTTCGCGGAAACCTTACCATCAACGCCTGCCTGATGCAGACCCGCACGGTACTGCAGCGACCCGTCATGACCGGCGAGCGGCAGCATCGAGATGAAGTTGAGCTCATTATCGTGCTGGGCAATATATTGCAGCACCTGCATCATCGTGGCGGGTGCAATCAGGTTGTGGCGCGACAGGCCGGAACCGTCGGCAATAATCGTATTGCCCAGGTCGATGCCAGCCTGCTGACGCAGGATTTGGCGTACCGCATCGGAACCCGCACGCCAGGTGCCCGGCACGCCGAGGCGCGCGTGACCAATGGTGCGGAATACGGTATCGGCAATCATGTTGTCTGATTTTTTCAGCATGATACGCAGGAGATCGTGCAGCGGCGCGGACTGAGTGCTCGCCAGCACGGTCCCCGGATCGTTGGCCAGCGTCTGGCGCAGCAGAGTACCGCTCCAGGTAATGCCGGCCTGGGTCAATTCAGACTTCAGGATCACGCCGGCGTAGCTGGCGCCATCCTGAATGGCAAAGGCCAGCGGCAGCGGCTCGCTGCGCTGCGGCAGACAGCCGGTCAGGGTGTAGCGGTTAAGATCGCCCGGGACCACGTCGAGCTCGCAGTACTGAGCCTCTGCGGAGCCGCGGGCCAGCGTGCGGACCTGGCTGAACATGGTGACCGGGTAATACGAGGCGACGCGAATAAATGCCAGGTCTCCGGGCTTCTGCGCGCTGTATAGCGAGATCGAGAAACAGTTGCGATCGACGATTGCCGCCGCCGGCGGGGCGCTAAAGCACTGGGTCATATCGTTCCACGGCCAGCCCGGCGCTTTGTCATGGCTGGCGAAGACCGAGGTATCGATCAGGACGTTCCCTTCGATCCGCTGGACGCCGGCCTTTTTGAGCGTGGCCACCATATTGCGAATATCCTGCCGCCTGAGCGTAGGATCGCCGCCAAAACGGGCAATCAGGTCACCTTTCAGCACGCCACCGTCGAGGGTACCTTTGGTTTCCAGGGTGGTGGTGAAACGGAAGTCTGGCCCCAGCTGGAGCAGGGCAGCCAGCGCGGTGATCACCTTCTGAGTACTGGCCGGTAGCGCCATTTGCTGGCTGTGAAAGTCTATCTCCGGCGTAGGGGAGCCGACCTTTTGCGCCATAAAGGCGAGGTTAGCACCCGCAGGAAGCTGGTTGATGTACTCGTCAATGTTCGCCGCCTGAGCGCTAAACGCAATGCCGGCAGTCAATCCGATGATAAATCTGGAAAATCGCATAATCTCGCGCTAACAACCTGAAACCGAGCCGTCATACTACGGTGCAACACCCTGTAAAGTAAACGATGACCCATAGTGAACTTCAGGGTAAAATACGTATCAAATTGAAAATTGCTGCTGACCTGGGGAATGTTTCCCGGGTTGGTTTTCTTTTTGCTCCTGTCCTGCTTTTTGCCAGGCAGGTTGCGGAACGGGGATATCCGTTCCATGAAGGAATGATAAAGAGGTATAACAAATGCAAGCTATTCCGATGACCTTACGTGGCGCTGAAAAACTACGCGAAGAGCTGGATTTTCTGAAATCCGTTCGTCGCCCTGAAATCATTGCAGCCATCGCCGACGCCCGTGAACATGGCGATCTCAAAGAGAACGCTGAGTACCATGCGGCCCGCGAACAGCAGGGTTTCTGTGAAGGTCGTATCAAAGATATTGAGGCCAAGCTGTCCAATGCGCAGGTTATCGATATCACCAAAATGCCGAATAACGGGCGCGTGATTTTTGGTTCAACGGTGAACGTTCTGAACCTCGATACCGACGAAGAGCAGATTTATCGCATCGTGGGCGACGACGAAGCGGATTTTAAGCAGAATCTTATCTCCGTGAACTCCCCGATCGCTCGCGGGCTGATCGGTAAAGAGCAGGATGATGTGGTGACAATCCGCACGCCGGGTGGCGAGGTCGAATACGAAATTATCAAGGTTGAGTACCTTTAATTCGCATTTCCCGCTACGCTGTTGATGGATTGTAAAGAAAGGAAAAAGGCCGCATAGCGGCCTTTTATCAACGTCCAGAGCATGGCATTTTGCTCGTCTACCCGCAGAAATCCCTCGTTTTACACAAAGTTGTGTCGAGATTCAGGATATTCTTAGCGTGGCAGCGAGATTTTGCGCTCTTTAGATGGGCGGTACAGGACCAGCGTTTTACCGATGACCTGTACGTTACAGGCGCCGGTTTCGCGTACGATAGCTTCCACGATCAGGGTTTTAGTCTCGCGGTCTTCCGAGGCGATTTTCACCTTGATGAGCTCATGGTGCGCTAGCGCTTGTTCGATCTCGGCCAGTACCCCTTCGGTCAAACCATTATTGCCAAGCATAACTACCGGCTTGAGCGGATGTGCCAGACCTTTCAGGTGCTGTTTTTGTTTAGTACTCAGATTCATCGTATTTTTTTGCTTACGTTGGGATTGAAAACGGTTCATTCTACCGCCATCTCCCATATATCGCCAAACTACAGTGTCGATTTTTACGTCGCAAAGTATGATGAACCCGAAATGGGAATGTTAAATGACAGGTAAAAAGCGTTCTGCCAGTTCCAGCCGCTGGCTTCAGGAACACTTTAGCGATAAATATGTTCTCCAGGCGCAGAAAAAGGGGTTACGTTCCCGAGCCTGGTTTAAACTTGATGAAATACAGCAAAGTGACAAAATTTTTAAGCCGGGGATGACGGTTGTTGACCTCGGTGCTGCACCCGGAGGCTGGTCGCAATATGCGGTCACGCAGATCGGAAACAGCGGCCGCATCATCGCTTGCGATCTTTTACCGATGGATCCAATCGTTGGTGTGGACTTCCTTCAGGGCGACTTTCGTGATGAATTAGTCCTGAAAGCGTTACTTGAGCGCGTAGGTGACAGTAAAGTACAAGTTGTCATGTCCGATATGGCACCAAACATGTGCGGAACACCGGCGGTGGACATCCCCCGGGCCATGTATTTGGTGGAACTGGCGCTTGGAATGGCTCGTGATGTATTAGCGCCAGGTGGTAGTTTTGTAGTTAAGGTGTTCCAGGGCGAAGGCTTCGATGAGTATCTAAGAGAAATTCGCTCCCTGTTTACGAAGGTCAAAGTTCGTAAGCCGGACTCTTCCCGTGCTCGTTCGCGTGAAGTGTACATTGTAGCGACCGGGCGAAAACCATAACCGGTAGATTTCAAACGAAAGTTTGAAAGAAACTGGATATAGAGTATCCTGACGCTGTTTTTAACACAGTTGTAATAAGAGGTTAATCCCTTGAGTGACATGGCGAAAAACCTAATACTCTGGCTGGTCATTGCCGTCGTGCTAATGTCAGTATTCCAGAGCTTTGGGCCCAGCGAGTCTAATGGCCGTAAGGTGGATTATTCAACCTTCCTGCAAGAGGTCAACCAGGACCAGGTTCGCGAAGCGCGTATCAACGGACGTGAGATCAACGTTACCAAGAAAGATAGTAACCGTTACACGACTTACATTCCGGTTAACGATCCGAAGCTGCTCGATAACCTGTTGACGAAAAACGTCAAAGTGGTTGGCGAACCGCCGGAAGAGCCGAGCCTGCTGGCTTCCATCTTCATTTCCTGGTTCCCGATGCTGTTGCTGATCGGCGTCTGGATCTTCTTTATGCGGCAAATGCAGGGCGGCGGCGGAAAGGGCGCGATGTCCTTCGGCAAAAGCAAAGCCCGTATGCTGACGGAAGACCAGATCAAAACCACTTTTGCTGATGTCGCGGGTTGCGATGAAGCGAAAGATGAAGTGGCCGAACTGGTGGAATATCTGCGTGAGCCGAGCCGTTTCCAGAAGCTGGGCGGTAAAATCCCGAAAGGCGTCCTGATGGTCGGCCCTCCGGGTACCGGTAAAACGCTGCTGGCGAAAGCGATCGCCGGTGAAGCGAAAGTGCCGTTCTTCACAATTTCCGGTTCTGACTTCGTAGAAATGTTCGTGGGTGTCGGTGCATCTCGCGTGCGTGACATGTTTGAACAGGCTAAGAAAGCGGCTCCGTGCATTATCTTCATCGATGAAATCGACGCCGTCGGCCGCCAGCGTGGCGCTGGTCTGGGCGGTGGTCACGATGAGCGTGAGCAGACGCTGAACCAGATGCTGGTTGAGATGGATGGTTTCGAAGGTAACGAAGGTATTATCGTTATCGCCGCAACAAACCGTCCGGACGTTCTGGACCCCGCGCTGCTGCGTCCGGGCCGCTTCGACCGTCAGGTTGTTGTTGGTCTGCCGGATGTTCGCGGTCGTGAGCAGATCCTGAAAGTTCACATGCGTCGCGTTCCGCTGTCGCCTGACATCGATGCGGCAATCATCGCGCGCGGTACCCCGGGCTTCTCCGGTGCTGACCTGGCGAACCTGGTGAACGAAGCCGCTCTGTTTGCTGCCCGTGGCAACAAACGCGTGGTATCGATGGTTGAGTTCGAAAAGGCTAAAGACAAAATCATGATGGGTGCGGAACGTCGCTCCATGGTGATGACGGAAGCGCAGAAAGAGTCGACCGCTTATCACGAAGCAGGACATGCGATTATTGGTCGCCTGGTGCCGGAACACGATCCGGTGCATAAGGTAACGATTATTCCGCGCGGCCGCGCTCTGGGCGTCACGTTCTTCCTGCCGGAAGGCGATGCAATCAGCGCCAGCCGTCAGAAGCTGGAAAGCCAGATTTCGACCCTGTACGGCGGTCGTCTTGCAGAAGAGATTATCTACGGCGTAGAGCATGTTTCTACCGGCGCGTCGAACGACATTAAAGTCGCGACCAACCTGGCACGCAACATGGTGACTCAGTGGGGCTTCTCCGACAAACTCGGTCCGCTGCTGTATGCGGAAGAAGAGGGTGAAGTATTCCTCGGACGCAGCGTAGCGAAAGCGAAGCATATGTCCGATGAGACCGCGCGCATCATTGACCAGGAAGTGAAATCACTGGTTGAGCGTAACTACAACCGCGCCCGTCAGATCCTTAACGACAATCTGGATATTCTGCACTCGATGAAAGATGCGCTCATGAAATATGAGACCATCGATGCACCGCAGATTGATGACCTGATGGCACGTCGTGACGTTCGCCCACCGGCTGGCTGGGAAGACCCAGGCACCAACAATTCTGGCAACAACGGCACCCCGAGTGCGCCGCGTCCGGTCGATGAACCGCGTACGCCAAACCCGGGTAACACGATGTCAGAGCAGTTAGGCGACAAATAAGTTAGCCGCTGTTGATGTGGTTGTGCATATCTAAACCCTGGGGCATCTGCTCTGGGGTTTTTCTTTTTATTTATCTCTCCTTATTCAGGGATCTCGCGATGAAACTTGTAGCCCAGGGCTCAACCCTCGATCTCACCCACCCGCACGTGATGGGTATCCTTAACGTTACGCCGGACTCCTTCTCCGACGGCGGGGCACACAATTCGCTGGTAGAGGCGGTGAAGCACGCCAATCTGATGATTAATGCCGGAGCGACTATCATTGATATCGGTGGTGAATCGACGCGTCCTGGGGCGCTGGATGTTAGCGTTGAGGAAGAGCTGGCACGCGTGATCCCGGTTGTTGAAGCCATTGCTCAGCGTTTTGAAGTGTGGATCTCGGTCGATACGTCAAAGCCTGAAGTGATCCGTGAAGCCGCTCGGGTAGGGGCACATATCATCAACGATATCCGTTCGCTAACGGAGCCCGGCGCGCTGGAAGCGGCGGCAGAAACCGGTCTGCCGGTGTGTCTGATGCATATGCAGGGGCAGCCGAAAACCATGCAGGCTGCGCCGAAGTATGAAGACGTCTTCGCCGATGTGACGCGCTTTTTCACAGAGCATATTGTGCGCTGCGAGCGGGCTGGGATCGCAAAAGATAAATTGTTGCTCGACCCAGGATTCGGTTTCGGTAAAAATCTTGCCCATAATTATGAGCTACTTGCTCGACTCGGCGAGTTCCACCATTTTGGTCTCCCGCTGTTGGTAGGTATGTCGCGTAAGTCGATGGTCGGTCAGTTGCTGAACGTTGGGCCGGCAGAGCGCCTCAGCGGTAGCCTGGCTTGCGCAGTAATTGCGGCGATGCAGGGCGCGCAGATAGTTCGCGTCCATGACGTCAAAGAAACGGTAGAAGCGCTGCGCGTGGTGGAAGCCACTCTGGCTACAAAGGAAAATAAACGTTATGAGTAACCGTAAATATTTTGGCACCGATGGTATCCGTGGCCGCGTTGGCGATGCGCCAATTACGCCGGAATTTGTGCTTAAGCTGGGCTGGGCTGCAGGAAAAGTTCTCGCGCGTCACGGTTCGCGTAAAATTATCATTGGTAAAGATACCCGCATCTCCGGCTATATGCTGGAGTCGGCCCTCGAAGCGGGCCTGGCGGCCGCCGGGCTCTCCGCCTCATTCACTGGCCCAATGCCAACGCCGGCGGTGGCTTATCTGACCCGCGCTTTCCGCGCGGAGGCCGGTATCGTCATTTCAGCGTCGCATAACCCTTTCTACGACAATGGGATCAAGTTCTTCTCTATTGAGGGAACCAAGCTGCCGGATAGCGTCGAAGAGGCGATTGAAGCCGAGATGGAGAAAGAGCTGACCTGCGTCGACTCTGCGGAATTAGGTAAAGCCAGCCGGATTGTCGATGCGGCCGGGCGCTACATCGAGTTCTGCAAAGGCACTTTCCCGAATGAGCTGAGCCTGAACGAGCTGAAAGTGGTTGTTGACTGCGCTCACGGTGCGACCTACCACATCGCGCCTAGCGTCTTCCGCGAGCTCGGCGCACAGGTTATTGCAATGGGTTGTGAGCCCAACGGCCTTAATATCAACGAAGAGGTTGGGGCCACCGACGTGCGTGCTTTACAGGCTCGCGTGCTGGCGGAAAAGGCCGATCTGGGCATTGCCTACGACGGCGATGGTGACCGCGTCATTATGGTCGACCATGAAGGCAATAAGGTTGATGGTGACCAGATCCTCTATATTATTGCCCGCGAAGGCCTGCGTCAGGGCCAGCTGCGCGGCGGTGCCGTGGGCACGCTAATGAGCAATATGGGACTCGAGCTGGCGCTCAAACAGCTGGGTATCCCGTTTGCTCGCGCAAAAGTGGGCGACCGCTATGTGCTGGAGAAGTTGCAGGAGAAAGGCTGGCGTATTGGCGCTGAAAACTCCGGTCACGTTATCCTGCTGGATAAGACGACCACCGGAGACGGTATTGTTGCAAGCCTGCAGGTCGTTGCCGCGATGGTACGTAACCATATGAGCCTGCACGATCTGTGCAGCGGCATGAAGATGTTCCCGCAGATTCTGGTCAACGTACGCTTTACCGATAACAGCAGCAATCCGCTCGAGCATGAGAGCGTAAAAGCGGTCGCCGCCGAGGTTGAGGCCGCATTGGGCAAACGTGGTCGGGTGCTGTTACGTAAATCCGGCACCGAGCCGCTGATCCGCGTGATGGTTGAAGGCGAGCACGAAGAGCAGGTGCTCGAATTCGCTCACCGCATCGCTGATGCGGTTAAAAATGCATAGCTTGTGGTGCTAAGTGATTAAAAAGGCGGCGCTTGCCGCTTTTTTAATTGCCAATAAACGGTTTTTTGCTGTTTTTTTCTGCAGTTGATACAATGCGTCGAAATTGCCCTTGCGAAGGTCATTCGCTTTGGTTAGTATTCACACCCGCTTCAGTGGGAAACGTTAATGCGTCCCGCTTTATTGGTCGAAGCAATTGGTATGCGGCGAATCCGCAAGGAACAGGTTGATTATGCAAGAAGCTCTTTTAGTTGTTTTCCTTATTGTGGCGATTGGCCTTGTTGGTCTGATCATGCTGCAGCAAGGTAAAGGCGCTGATATGGGAGCCTCGTTCGGAGCAGGCGCTTCCGGCACGTTGTTCGGTTCCAGCGGTTCTGGTAACTTCATGACCCGCATGACCGGTATCCTGGCTGCGTTGTTCTTCATCATTAGTTTGGTGCTGGGCAATATCAACAGCAACAAGACCAGTAAAGGAAGTGAGTGGGATAATCTGAGCGTGCCGAAATCCGAGCAGACTCAGCCAGCAGCGCCGGCGCAGCCGAGCAGCGATATCCCGCACTGATAAGTAGTATCTGTACCGAGGTGGTGGAATTGGTAGACACGCTACCTTGAGGTGGTAGTGCCCTAACGGGCTTGTGGGTTCGAGTCCCATCCTCGGTACCAATATTCCAAAAAAAAGACGCTGAAAAGCGTCTTTTTTTTTGCCTTAAATCGACGGCTGTTTATTTATAAATAACTCTCCGCTGGCCTTGATCCCATCCAGGTCGCTAAAGTCGCGCTCATCTATTTATCAGAGGTGAGTAACGCAATGAAGCATTTCAGGCTGTTTATCATTGCCGGCGTTCTGTGCTTGTCCGGATGTAGTACCACGCCAGCGGCGGATCCGGTGGAGACTATTAATGCGCTGGCGGTACCGGTAATGCATAGCGACGTTCAGCCCGCAGGACAAAACTCTCAGTCAATTACCCGCTGCTTTCAGGATAACTCGGTGCTGATTGGCAGCCTTAGCCGGTCATTAAAAGATAACTATCTGCAGGATGTGGAGAGAAAGGATATCTTCGATAAGGATAGCGATGCCTATCACGTCTACAGCGCGCTCACCAGGCTCGAACAGGTGTCGGCGATGAATGAGGTCTACCGCAAAGAAAATAATATTGCTGGGCTAGAAGAGATTAATAAGGTACTGAAGGCCGTTCCCCTGGCGACGTAAGTGAGGGATTGCCGGACGGCAATCCCTGCTGATAACGATCAGAAGCGGAAGTTGAAGCCGGCGTAGGCACCGTCGGCTAGCGTATTGTCACGATGGCTGTTTTTGCCCGCCATATCCATATAGCGATAACCCGCTTCGATACTCAGCGACTTAATGACGTTTATTCGCACACCTGCGTTAGCTTCAACGTAGTCGTCAACGCCGCTGGACATGGAGTCCGGAGAGTAATAGGCCTCCCCGAAGAGAGTGAAGAAATCGCCGAGCGGTAATTGTGCCCCGCCGCCAAGCGCGATGGCGTAACCCTCATCGTTGTCCTGTGGATTGAGGTAGAGCGCTTTGCCCCCCATGGTCAGCAAAAACGGGCCGAGGTCAAAGTTATAGCCCATACCTAACCCCGCGATATCCCCATCGTTATCGCTATGCGCCCAGCTGCCGTTGAAGGTCATGCCCGGATCGTCTGCGTTAAAGCTGGAGGAAAGATGAGTAAACTCTTCCCCCGCCTCGCCGTGGAGGTTAACCGATGCGCTAGCGGCGCCGCTGGCGCAGAGCGCCGCGACGAGCAGAACTGATTTTGACGCGAACATGCTCATTGTGAATTCCTTCAGGTAAAAAAATACCCGACACGAGCGTTCGGGCAAATAAGTAGCGTGTTTGGGTTCTAATCGCCGTTGGCCGCAGAGCTAAACGGCAGCCGTTATCGCGCCACGCAGAGCGTGAGCGCTGATGCGGGCAGCAGAGTCGGGTGAACAGCAGGGTTGGGTGCTGACGCGTTTGACCTCAGAGAATGCAGAGGCAAAAGCAGTCGGCACAGCGCGGGTACTTAATGCAAACGCTGGCGGAAGAGCTGTCTTCATTTCTGGGCCTGTTGTTTGGTTTTTAACGCACATTTTTCAGTGCGATAAATACAGGCGCCCAGAGTAAAATTATTTATCGCTTGCCGTTATCATTTGTTTGTTTAAATTTAAATTGCATCCAGGGCCCTGACCGCTGGCTCTGCAATACATCAGCGATAAGCACAAGCGCGGTTGCTTAGAATTTCTCAGGTAGCTTGTTCACGCTTTGCAAATAACCACCGCGGGCGAACTCAATATATCCGCCTTTTTTTAACGCTGACAGCACGTTCAGAATACTGCTGCGCGAAAGATGGGTTCGGTCCTGAATATATTCCAGAATAGATACGCGTAGCCGCGTTTCATCAGGCATAAGAAGCATCTCCATCAGATGATTGCGGATGACCGAGTAGGTTCGCTGCTGCAGGACCAAATCGTCCCGATAAACCAGGTACGAGGTATGGTATGCGAGCAGGCTGGTGACCTCTTCCCACAGGCCGTGCTCCCGGAACAGCTGGATGGCGCGATCGCTATCGATACGTAAAACATCGGAAGGGATCTCCGCCCGTAGCCCGTGGCTCCGGCTCGGCTGGAGCATTTCCGCGACGCCAAAGAGATGCGGTTCATAGACGGTAACGATCAGTAATTTATCAGATGAACGGATAACTGACAGCTCGCCCTTTTTAAAAAGATAGAGCTGAGTTTTGCCTTTATAGTCACAGGTCAGCCTTTTTCGCGCAATCACATTCATTGGCGTGGCGTAAGGTTCAAGCGTCTCCAGCAGGCGATCGATATCCCGCTTTGGTCTGACCGGGGGTTTTATATTCATTGGGGCCTCATATCGGAAAGGGCAAATCTATGCGGAAGATTATAGACAATAATTATTAGATACCGCGACCGGTAAAATTATGAGCCGCAGGTTTTAGGGTGCGCAATTCTGACGAAAGAAAAAAGCCGACGGATTAGCGTCGGCTGAAAGAGTAGATGAAAATAGATTATTTGTCTCTATTTTCCAAATTCTCAACCTGCGGCAGACCGGTGGTTGAAGACGCGGTGAGCAGGCCGGATTGTGCGTAACCGAACAGCTTATCGCGGGTATCGGTGATATCCAGATTACGCATGGTCAGCTGGCCAATACGATCTTCTGCGGAGAACATTGAATCTCCTTTCTCCATTGTCAGACGCTCTGCTTTATAGGTCAGGTTGTCGGAGACGGTGTTCAGAATGGAGTAATCATTACCGCGACGCAGCTCCAGCGTCACCTCACCGGTAATCGCGCTCGCCACCCAACGCTGCAGCGCATCACGCAGCATCAGCGCCTGAGAGTCAAACCAGCGTCCTTGATACAGCAGGCGACCCAGTTGGCGCCCGTGGGCGTGGTACTGCTCAATGGTATCTTCGTTATGGATGCCGGTCAGCAGACGCTCATAGGCGATGTGCAGCAGCGCCATGCCCGGGGCTTCATAGATGCCGCGGCTTTTTGCTTCGATGATACGGTTTTCAATCTGGTCGCTCATGCCAAGCCCGTGGCGGCCGCCGATGCGGTTTGCTTCCAGCATCAGCTCCACGTCATCGCTGAAGGTTTGGCCGTTGAGCGCGACCGGATGACCCTGCTCAAAGTGAATGGTCACTTCTTCCGCCGGGATCTTAACGCTCTCATCCCAGAACTTAACCCCCATGATCGGGGTGACGATTTTGACGCTGGAGTTCAGGAATTCCAGGTCCTTCGCTTCGTGGGTTGCGCCCAGCATGTTGGAGTCAGTGGAGTAGGCTTTCTCAACGGACATTTTGTAGTCAAAACCGCAGGCAATCATAAACTCGGACATTTCCTGACGTCCGCCAAGCTCATCGATAAAGTCGCTATCCAGCCACGGTTTGTAAATTTTCAGCTCAGCATTGGTCAGCAGGCCGTAACGATAGAAGCGCTCAATATCGTTGCCTTTATAAGTACTGCCATCACCCCAGATGTTAACGCCATCTTCTTTCATCGCGGCAACCAGCATGGTGCCGGTAACGGCACGACCGAGCGGGGTGGTGTTAAAATAGGTTAGGCCGCCGGTGGTGTTATGGAATGCGCCGCACTGGATAGCGGCAATGCCTTCAGCAACCAGCTGTTTACGGCAGTCGATCAGACGAGCGCCCTCGGCACCGTACTCTTTGGCGCGGCGAGGAATAGCATCGTAATCCTCTTCGTCCGGCTGGCCCAGGTTAGCGGTGTAGGCGTAAGGTACCGCGCCTTTTTTACGCATCCACAGCAGGGCGGCGCTGGTATCCAGTCCACCAGAGAAAGCGATACCAATACGTTGACCAATCGGGAGATGCTTAAGAATCGTCGTCATAAAATAAAACCCTGCTAGATAGACTGTTGTGAGTTCGGTTTACCAGGTCCAGAACCTGTCCCATTTGACTATTCCGTTTGCCATTGAGGTTCAGGGTCATGCTTAAAAACCTTTATGTATAACCATACACGCCGGTCTTCTCGCGCTGTCCATGCCAAGGTGGCGTAAAAATCACGTCAAATGGGATATGTCCCTATTGCATGTTTATGCACTAATAGTGAGTTTTCATTTAATCATCTTTTATGGATGACAGGAAGTGATTCATTGCTTTTTTGCTAAAAAAGGGCGAAATACCAGCATAAACGGTAACCGGACAATGTGAAAAACATGTTGACAGAATATAGGGTTTATCAATACACTTTACCACGATTTTATGTCCCGTCCTCGGTACCAAATCCCAGCAGTATTTGCGTCTTTTACTTAATAAGAGTAAAATATGCCACGTTTCAGGCGCGGGGTGGAGCAGCCTGGTAGCTCGTCGGGCTCATAACCCGAAGGTCGTCGGTTCAAATCCGGCCCCCGCAACCACTTTCCCTTTGAGTACTTTTTCAAATATACTGTGAGGACCTGGTCCTTTGTAGCCGAATTTGAAAGAATTCTCCTGGAAGTGTTCCAGATCGCAGTTGCGATCGCAGGGTTCAGTTATCTAAAACCCCGATTTATCGGGGTTTTTTGTTATCTGACTTCAGAATAACTGGGCTATACGCCCTTTTTTTATGTCTTGGGGGTGGGTTTGTCCACATTAGAGCAAAAATTAACAGAGATGCTCACTGCGCCGGTTGAAGCGCTTGGCTTTGAGCTGGTCGGCATCGAATTCGTTCGTGGTCGCACTTCCACACTGCGCATCTATATTGATAGTGACAATGGCATCAATGTTGATGATTGTGCTGATGTAAGCCACCAGGTCAGTGCTGTCATGGACGTCGAAGATCCGATCACCGTTGCTTATAACCTGGAAGTGTCTTCACCTGGTCTCGATCGCCCGATGTTTACCGCCGAACACTATGCGCGTTTTTCCGGTGAAGAAGTTGCGCTGGTACTGCGTATGGCGGTTCAAAATCGCCGCAAATGGCAGGGCGTTATCAAAGCGGTAGACGGTGAAATGATCACGGTAACCGTCGAAGGCAAAGATGAAGTGTTCGCGCTGAGTAACATCCAGAAGGCGAACCTGGTTCCCCACTTTTAACAGTCTGGATTGAGGTGAAAGGCCCCGATGAACAAAGAAATTTTGGCTGTTGTTGAAGCCGTTTCCAACGAAAAATCGCTGCCGCGCGAAAAGATTTTCGAAGCGCTGGAAAGTGCTCTGGCAACGGCGACAAAGAAAAAATACGAGCAAGAGATCGACGTGCGTGTGAGCATCGATCGTCGTAGCGGTGATTTTGACACCTTCCGTCGCTGGTTGGTCGTTGAAGAAGTTACCCAGCCGACTCGCGAAATTACGCTTGAAGCGGCGCGTTACGAAGACGAAAGCATGAATCCTGGTGACTTTGTCGAAGACCAGATTGAATCCGTCACCTTCGACCGTATCACCACGCAAACGGCAAAACAGGTTATCGTACAGAAAGTACGTGAAGCCGAACGCGCCATGGTTGTCGATCAGTTCCGCGAGCACGAAGGTGAAATCATCACCGGCGTGGTGAAAAAAGTGAACCGCGATAACATCACTCTGGATCTGGGCAGCAATGCTGAAGCCGTGATCCTGCGTGAAGATATGCTGCCGCGTGAAAACTTCCGTCCAGGCGACCGTATTCGCGGCGTTCTGTACGCGGTACGTCCGGAAGCGCGCGGCGCTCAGCTGTTCGTTACCCGTTCTAAGCCGGAAATGCTGATCGAACTGTTCCGCATTGAGGTGCCGGAAATCGGTGAAGAAGTTCTCGAGATTAAAGCTGCCGCTCGCGATCCGGGTTCTCGTGCGAAAATCGCGGTGAAAACCAACGATAAGCGTATCGATCCGGTTGGCGCCTGTGTCGGCATGCGCGGTGCGCGCGTTCAGGCGGTTTCTACCGAACTGGGCGGCGAGCGTATCGATATCGTCCTGTGGGACGATAACCCGGCGCAGTTCGTGATTAACGCGATGGCTCCGGCTGACGTTGCGTCTATCGTGGTGGATGAAGACAAGCACACCATGGATATCGCCGTTGAAGCGGGCAATCTGGCGCAGGCGATCGGCCGTAACGGTCAGAACGTGCGTCTGGCATCGCAGCTGAGCGGCTGGGAACTCAACGTCATGACCGTTGATGACCTGCAGGCTAAGCACCAGGCAGAAGCCCATGCGGCAATCGATACTTTTACTAAGTATCTTGATATTGATGAAGATTTCGCCACGATGCTGGTTGAAGAAGGTTTCGCCACTCTGGAAGAACTGGCCTATGTGCCGGTGAAAGAACTGCTGGAAATCGACGGTCTGGATGAAGCCACCGTTGAAGCACTTCGTGAGCGTGCGAAAAATGCACTGACCACGTTGGCGCTGGCTCAGGAAGAAAGCCTGGGAGATACCAAACCTGCCGATGATTTACTGAATCTGGAAGGTCTGGAACGTCTGATGGCTTTCAAACTGGCTGCCCGTGGCGTTTGTACGCTGGAAGATCTCGCCGAGCAGGGCATTGATGATCTGGCTGATATCGAAGGCTTGACCGACGAAAAAGCCGGAGAGCTCATCATGGCCGCCCGTAATATTTGTTGGTTCGGCGACGAAGCGTAATAAACTGTAGCAGGAAGGAACAGCATGACAGATGTGACCATTAAAGCGCTGGCCTCAGAGATTCAGACCTCTGTGGATCGCCTGATACAGCAATTTGCTGATGCAGGGATCCGCAAATCGGTCGATGACTCTGTGACCGCGCAAGAGAAGCAAACCTTGTTGACGCACCTGAACCGTGAACACGGCTCGGCGCCCGACAAGCTGACGCTGCAGCGCAAAACGCGCAGCACGTTAAATATTCCAGGTACCGGTGGAAAGAGCAAATCGGTACAAATCGAAGTCCGCAAGAAACGCACCTTTGTGAAACGCGATCCGCAAGAGGCAGAACGCCTTGCCGCGGAAGAGCAGGCGCAGCGTGAAGCGGAAGAGCAGGCCCATCGTGAAGCTGAAGAAACGGCTAAGCGAGAGGCGCAATTAAAAGCTGAACGTGAGGCCGCAGAACAAGCTAAACGTGAAGTCGCTGATAAAGCGAAACGTGAAGCCGCGGAAAAAGACAAAGTGAGCAATCAACAAACCGACGAAATGACAAAAACCGCCCAGGCTGAAAAGAGCCGCCGTGAAAACGAAGCTGCAGAGCTGAAGCGTAAATCGGAAGAAGAAGCACGTCGCAAGCTTGAAGAAGAAGCGCGCCGCGTGGCAGACGATGCACGCCGTATGGCCGCAGAAAACGAAAAGAACTGGACCGAAACCCCAGAAACGCCTGTTGAAGAAACCTCTGACTATCACGTGACCACGTCTCAGCATGCCCGTCAGGCAGAAGACGACAACGACCGTGAAGTTGAAGGCGGTCGTGGCCGTGGCCGTAACGCCAAAGCAGCACGCCCTCAGAAGAAAGGCAACAAGCACGCTGAATCCAAAGCCGATCGCGAAGAAGCCCGTGCGGCAGTACGCGGTGGTAAAGGCGGCAAGCGTAAAGGTTCTTCTCTGCAGCAGGGCTTCCAGAAGCCGGCTCAGGCCGTGAACCGTGACGTTATCATTGGCGAAACCATCACCGTTGGCGATCTGGCTAACAAGATGGCGGTCAAAGGCTCTCAGGTCATCAAAGCGATGATGAAGCTGGGCGCAATGGCGACCATCAACCAGGTCATCGACCAGGAAACTGCACAGCTGGTTGCCGAAGAGATGGGCCACAAGGTTATCCTGCGTCGTGAGAACGAGCTGGAAGAAGCGGTAATGAGCGACCGTGATACCGGCGCTGCGGCAGAAGCCCGTGCACCGGTTGTGACCATCATGGGTCACGTTGACCACGGTAAAACCTCGCTGCTCGACTATATTCGCTCAACGAAAGTGGCATCCGGCGAAGCGGGTGGTATCACCCAGCACATCGGTGCGTACCACGTTGAAACTGAAAACGGCATGATCACCTTCCTGGACACCCCGGGCCACGCCGCGTTCACCTCAATGCGTGCTCGTGGTGCTCAGGCAACGGATATCGTTGTTCTGGTTGTTGCCGCGGACGATGGCGTGATGCCGCAGACTATCGAAGCTATCCAGCACGCGAAAGCAGCGCAGGTGCCGGTGGTGGTTGCGGTCAACAAAATCGATAAGCCAGAAGCGGATATGGATCGCGTTAAAACCGAACTGTCTCAGTACGGCGTGATGCCGGAAGAGTGGGGCGGCGAGTCTCAGTTCATCCCTGTTTCTGCGAAAGCCGGTACCGGTATCGACGACCTGCTGAACGCCATCCTGCTGCAGGCTGAAGTTCTGGAGCTGAAGGCCGTTCGTAACGGTATGGCAAGCGGTGCGGTTATCGAATCCTTCCTGGATAAAGGTCGTGGTCCGGTTGCTACCGTTCTGGTACGTGAAGGTACTCTGAACAAGGGCGATATCGTTCTGTGTGGCTTCGAATACGGCCGCGTTCGTGCAATGCGTAACGAACTGGGTCAGGAAGTGCTGGAAGCAGGTCCGTCCATTCCGGTTGAGATCCTCGGCCTGTCCGGCGTTCCGGCAGCGGGTGACGAAGTGACCGTTGTTCGTGACGAGAAAAAAGCGCGTGAAGTTGCGCTCTATCGTCAGGGCAAATTCCGCGAAGTCAAACTGGCGCGTCAGCAGAAGTCTAAGCTTGAGAACATGTTCGCTAACATGACCGAAGGCGAAGTTCACGAAGTGAACGTAGTACTGAAAGCGGACGTTCAGGGCTCTGTGGAAGCAATCTCTGACTCTTTACTGAAACTGTCTACCGACGAAGTCAAAGTGAAGATCATTGGTTCTGGCGTAGGTGGTATCACCGAAACCGACGCGACCCTGGCTGCGGCATCCAACGCTATCCTGGTTGGCTTCAACGTACGTGCTGATGCCTCTGCTCGTAAAGTGATTGAATCTGAAAGCCTGGATCTGCGCTACTACTCCGTCATCTATAACCTGATCGACGAAGTTAAAGCAGCAATGAGCGGCATGCTGTCTCCGGAACTGAAACAGCAGATCATTGGTCTGGCTGAAGTGCGTGATGTGTTCAAATCGCCGAAATTTGGCGCCATCGCGGGCTGTATGGTTACCGAAGGTACGATTAAGCGTCACAACCCAATCCGCGTACTGCGTGACAACGTGGTTATCTACGAAGGCGAGCTGGAATCCCTGCGCCGCTTCAAAGATGACGTTAACGAAGTCCGTAACGGCATGGAATGTGGTATCGGCGTTAAGAACTACAACGACGTTCGCGTTGGCGACATGATCGAAGTGTTCGAAATCATCGAGATCCAACGTACCATCGCGTAATCTTCGTCGACTGCTGGGCCGCAGTGCCTGTTGCTGCAGCCCAACATTGTCAGAAGATCGCTGAAGGTAAGCCGGGTTAGCGAAGCGCCACCCGGCAATAATTCTAAAAAGGGGCTTATAGCCCCTTTTTTGTCTTTATTCTGGAGAATTTATTATGGCGAAAGAATTTGGTCGCCCGCAGCGCGTAGCTCAGGAGATGCAAAAAGAGATTGCTATCATCCTGCAGCGCGAAATTAAAGATCCGCGCCTGGGCATGATGACTACCGTCTCAGGCGTAGAAATGTCCCGCGATCTGGCCTATGCCAAAGTGTTCGTGACGTTCCTGAACGACAAAGATGAAGCCGCTGTTAAGGCGGGTATTAAAGCGCTACAGGAAGCATCCGGATTTATCCGCTCTCTGCTGGGTAAAGCGATGCGTCTGCGTATCGTGCCGGAACTGACCTTCTTCTACGACAACTCGCTGGTCGAAGGGATGCGCATGTCTAACCTGGTGACCAGCGTGGTGAAGCATGACGATGAGCGTCGTGTTAATCCGGACGACGTCAAGGAGGACTAATGAGTCGTCCTCGTCGTCGCGGCCGCGATGTGCACGGCGTGCTGTTGCTGGATAAACCCCAGGGCGCTTCCAGCAATGACGTACTGCAAAAAGTAAAACGTATTTATAACGCTAACCGGGCAGGGCACACCGGCGCGCTGGATCCGCTGGCAACCGGCATGTTGCCGATTTGCCTCGGAGAAGCGACCAAGTTTTCCCAGTACCTGCTCGATTCTGACAAGCGTTACCGCGTCATTGCCAAACTGGGTCAACGCACTGACACCTCTGATGCCGATGGCCAGGTGGTGGAAGAGCGCCCGCTGGCCTTTAGCGATGTTCAGCTGGCCTCCGCGCTGGAAGATTTTCGTGGCGAGACTCAGCAGGTACCGTCCATGTATTCGGCGCTGAAGTACCAGGGTAAAAAGCTGTACGAATATGCCCGTCAGGGGATTGACGTCCCGCGCGAAGCCCGGCCGATTACCGTCTACGAGCTGCTGTTTATTCGCCATGAAGGCGATGAGCTCGAGCTGGAAATCCACTGTTCAAAAGGGACCTATATTCGGACGATTATCGACGATTTAGGCGAAAAGCTAGGCTGCGGTGCGCACGTTATTTTCCTGCGCCGCCTGGCCGTCAGCAAATATCCTGTTGAACGCATGGTGACGCTAGAACAGCTGCAGGCACTGGTTGAACAGGCGCAAGAGCAGGATATTCCTGCCGCGCAGCTGCTCGATCCGCTGCTGATGCCGATGGACAGCCCGGCGTCAGATTATCCGTTGGTTAATATTCCCGAAACGTCGGCGGTATACTTTAAAAACGGTAATCCGGTCCGCACTTCTGGCGCGCCGAAGCAGGGCCTGGTTCGCGTAACGGAAGGTGAAGACGAGAAGTTTCTCGGCATGGGCGAGATTGATGACGAAGGCCGCGTGGCGCCGCGTCGTCTGGTCGTTGAATACCCTGTCTGAGGGCTGTTCTTGCGATAAAAGCTGGCTGCGAGTAGAATATCGCCGCCTGACGTCCGCAAAAATGTTTTAACATTTTCGGGCGTCGCATCAGGGGTTGCTGAATTAGAGATCGGCACCCTTTCTTTCTTTTAATTTTTGGAGTTCAAAATGTCTCTAAGCGTTGAAGCTAAAGCAAAAATCGTTTCTGAGTTTGGTCGTGGCGAAAACGACAGCGGTTCTACCGAAGTTCAGGTTGCACTGCTGACTGCCCAGATTAACCATCTGCAGGGTCACTTCTCCGAGCATAAAAAAGATCACCACAGCCGTCGTGGTCTGCTGCGCATGGTTTCCCAGCGTCGTAAACTGCTCGACTACCTGAAACGTAAAGATGTTGCACGTTACTCTTCGCTGATCGAGCGTCTGGGTCTGCGTCGCTAGTTCTGCGAGTTTCAGAAAAAGGGGCCTCAGGGCCCCTTTTTTCGACCAGGCGGCAGCAATTAGCTAAAAACTCATGTATTGTTGCTATTAATGATCTTCGTGCAGAGGTTCGCGCGGCTAATGAGAGGCTTCATCCGCAGGGGCGGGTAAAGGTTGTCATTAGTCGCGAGGATGCAGAAGATCGGGTCATCTGACGCTATATCCTCGATATAGCGTCACTTTTTGATAAAAGGATAGAATTTTGCTAAATCCGATCGTTCGTAAATTCCAGTACGGCCAACACACTGTTACCCTGGAAACCGGCATGATGGCCCGCCAGGCCACTGCTGCTGTCATGGTAAGCATGGATGACACTGCGGTATTCGTTACCGTTGTTGGCCAGAAGAAAGCGAAGCCAGGCCAGGATTTCTTCCCGCTGACCGTAAACTATCAAGAACGTACCTACGCAGCAGGTAAAATTCCGGGTGGTTTCTTCCGTCGTGAAGGCCGTCCAAGCGAAGGCGAAACCCTGATTGCGCGTCTGATTGACCGCCCGGTTCGTCCGCTGTTCCCGGAAGGTTTTGTTAACGAAGTGCAGGTTATTGCTACCGTGGTTTCCGTTAACCCACAGGTTAACCCGGACATCGTTGCCATGATCGGTGCTTCCGCTGCGCTGTCCCTGTCCGGTATTCCGTTTAACGGTCCTATCGGCTCCGCGCGCGTTGGCTACATCAACGACCAGTACGTACTGAACCCGACTCAGGATGAGCTGAAAGAGAGTAAGCTGGACCTGGTTGTTGCCGGTACCGAAGCTGCGGTCCTGATGGTTGAATCTGAAGCAGAACTGCTGAGCGAAGACCAGATGCTGGGCGCGGTGGTGTTCGGCCACGAGCAGCAGCAGATTGTTATTCAGACCATCAATGATCTGGTGAAAGAAGCGGGTAAACCGCGCTGGGAATGGCAGCCGGAAGTCGTAGACGCCGCGCTGAACGCCCGCGTTGCCGCCCTGGCTGAAGCTCGCCTGAGCGATGCTTACCGCATCACTGACAAACAAGAGCGCTATGCTCAGATTGGCGTGATCAAAGCTGAAACTATCGCTACGCTGACCGCTGAAGATGAAACCCTGGACGCTAACGAGCTGGGTGAAATTCTGCACGCTATCGAGAAAAATGCCGTTCGTAGCCGCGTACTGGCAGGCGAGCCGCGCATCGATGGCCGTGAAAAAGATATGATTCGTGGTCTGGACGTTCGTACCGGCGTACTGCCGCGTACCCACGGTTCCGCACTGTTCACCCGTGGCGAAACTCAGGCGCTGGTTACCGCGACCCTGGGCACCGCGCGTGACGCACAGAACATCGATGAGCTGATGGGCGATCGTACCGACTCCTTCCTGTTCCACTACAACTTCCCTCCGTACTCCGTAGGCGAGACCGGAATGGTAGGCTCACCGAAGCGTCGTGAAATTGGTCACGGTCGTCTGGCTAAGCGCGGCGTGCTGGCCGTGATGCCGACCACTGAAGAGTTCCCATACACCGTTCGCGTGGTTTCTGAAATTACCGAATCTAATGGCTCTTCTTCCATGGCTTCCGTTTGCGGCGCCTCTCTGGCACTGATGGACGCCGGCGTGCCGATTAAAGCCTCCGTTGCGGGTATCGCGATGGGTCTGGTGAAAGAAGGCGACAACTATGTCGTTCTGTCCGATATTTTGGGCGACGAAGATCACCTGGGCGATATGGACTTCAAAGTTGCGGGTTCCCGCGACGGTATCTCTGCTCTGCAGATGGATATCAAAATTGAAGGTATCACCAAAGAGATCATGCAGGTTGCGCTGAACCAGGCTAAAGGTGCGCGTCTGCACATCCTGGGCGTAATGGAGCAGGCGATTAACGCGCCGCGCGGCGACATCTCCGAATTCGCACCGCGTATCCACACCATCAAGATCAGCCCGGACAAGATCAAAGACGTTATCGGTAAGGGCGGCTCCGTAATCCGTGCGTTGACTGAAGAGACCGGCACCACCATCGAAATCGAAGATGACGGTACCGTGAAAATCGCAGCGACCGACGGCGATAAAGCGCTGCACGCGATTCGTCGTATCGAAGAGATTACCGCTGAGATCGAAGTCGGCCGTATCTACAATGGTAAAGTGACCCGTATCGTTGACTTTGGCGCATTCGTAGCCATCGGCGGCGGTAAAGAAGGTCTGGTGCATATTTCTCAGATCGCCGACAAGCGCGTCGAGAAAGTCACCGATTACCTGCAGATGGGTCAGGAAGTGCCGGTTAAGGTTCTGGAAGTTGACCGTCAGGGCCGCGTCCGCCTAAGCATCAAAGAAGCAACTGAGCAGACTCAGCCTGTAAGCGCACCGGAAGCTCCGGTCGCAGAGCAGGGCGAGTAAGATTGCCGTTTGCCCTCCGCGTTTGCGGAGGGCGTATTACGGGCAGGACGCCTTGTTTGCAGCCGGGGAACTGGACGTTCATCCAATCGTTGTCTTCGGGAGTGGGAAATGAAGCCTTTTTTGCGCTGGTGTTTCGTGGCGACAGCTCTCACGCTGGCAGGATGCAGCAGCTCTGCCTGGCGTAAGGACGCAGTCCTCGCGGTGCCATTGCAACCGACTTTGCAGCAAGAAGTGATTCTGGCGCGCATGGAACAAATTCTTGCCAGTCGGGCTTTAACCGATGATGAACGCGCACAGCTTTTATATGAGCGCGGAGTGTTGTATGATAGTCTCGGTCTGAGGGCACTAGCGCGAAACGATTTTTCACAAGCGCTGGCAATCCGACCTGATATGCCCGAAGTATTCAACTACTTAGGCATATATTTAACGCAGGCAGGCAATTTTGATGCTGCCTATGAAGCGTTTGATTCTGTACTTGAGCTTGATCCAACTTATAACTACGCGCACTTAAATCGCGGCATCGCCCTGTATTACGGGGGTCGTGCTAAGTTAGCGCAAGATGATCTGCTGGCGTTTTATCAAGACGATCCCAATGATCCTTTCCGTAGCCTGTGGCTTTATCTCGCTGAGCGCAAACTCGACGAGAAGCAGGCGCTTGAAGCACTGAAACAGCGCTTCGACAAATCGGACAAAGAGCAATGGGGATGGAACATTGTCGAGTTCTACCTTAACGATATCAGCGAAAAAACGCTGATGGATCGTTTGAAGGCAGACGCAACGGATAACACCTCGCTCGCTGAGCATCTCAGTGAAACCAACTTCTATTTAGGTAAGTACTACCTAAGTCTGGGGGACAAGGACAGCGCTACGGCACTGTTCAAACTGGCGGTCGCAAACAACGTTCACAACTACGTTGAGCACCGATACGCATTGTTGGAATTATCGCTCTTGGGCCAGGAGCAAGATGACCTGGCAGAATCGGACCAGCAATAGCTGACGAACAAACATCAGCCCAAATTTTTATTGCCATCACCTTCGCGGGTGAGGGCGTTGTTGTTCGTTAATACACCTACTTTGAGCCGGTTCACACTTTTCAATGAAAATTACTGTAAATTTTCACGTTGAGTTATGTAGACTGGCCGCCATTAATTTTGAGGCACACGTACTACATGGCTGAATTCGAAACCACTTTTGCAGATCTGGGCCTGAAGGCTCCTATCCTTGAAGCCCTTAACGATCTGGGTTACGAAAAACCATCTCCGATCCAGGCTGAATGCATTCCGCATCTGCTGGGCGGCCGCGATGTTCTGGGTATGGCCCAGACGGGTAGCGGTAAAACAGCAGCGTTCTCTTTACCGCTGCTGAACAATCTTGATCCTGAGCTCAAAGCACCGCAAATCCTGGTGCTGGCGCCGACCCGCGAACTGGCGGTACAGGTTGCTGAAGCGATGACGGACTTCTCTAAACATATGCGCGGCGTAAACGTGGTAGCTCTTTACGGCGGCCAACGTTATGACGTGCAGCTGCGTGCTCTGCGCCAGGGACCACAAATTGTTGTCGGTACCCCGGGTCGTCTGCTTGACCACCTGAAGCGCGGTACTCTGGATCTCTCTAAGCTGAGCGGTCTGGTGCTGGATGAAGCTGACGAAATGCTGCGCATGGGCTTCATCGAAGACGTAGAAACGATTATGGCTCAGATCCCGGAAGGTCATCAGACCGCTCTGTTCTCTGCCACTATGCCGGAAGCGATCCGTCGTATTACCCGCCGCTTTATGAAAGAGCCGCAGGAAGTGCGCATCCAGTCCAGCGTTACTACTCGCCCGGACATCAGCCAGAGCTACTGGACTGCTTACGGCATGCGTAAAAACGAAGCGCTGGTGCGTTTCCTGGAAGCGGAAGATTTTGATGCGGCGATTATCTTCGTTCGTACCAAAAACGCGACCCTGGAAGTGGCCGAAGCGCTGGAGCGTAGCGGCTATAACAGCGCCGCGCTGAACGGCGACATGAACCAGTCCCTGCGTGAGCAGACTCTGGAGCGTCTGAAAGATGGTCGTCTGGACATCCTGATCGCGACCGACGTTGCGGCCCGTGGCCTTGACGTTGAACGTATCAGCCTGGTTGTTAACTACGACATCCCGATGGACTCCGAATCTTACGTTCACCGTATCGGCCGTACCGGTCGTGCAGGTCGTGCAGGCCGTGCGCTGCTGTTCGTTGAGAACCGCGAACGCCGTCTGCTGCGTAACATCGAACGCACCATGAAGCTGACCATTCCGGAAGTAGAGCTGCCGAACGCAGAACTGCTGGGCAAACGCCGTCTGGAAAAATTCGCCGCTAAAGTTCAGCAGCAGCTGGAAAGCAGCGATCTGGATCAGTACCGTGCGCTGCTGACGAACATCAAGCCGTCCGCTGAAGGCGAAGAGCTGGATATCGAAACTCTGGCCGCAGCACTGCTGAAAATGGCTCAGGGCGAACGTCCTCTGATCCTGCCGCCGGATGCGCCGATGCGTGCTAAACGCGAATTCCGCGATCGCGACGATCGTTTCGAACGTCGTAATGACCGTAACGATCGCAATGACCGTGGCCCGCGTGGCGACCGTCCTGAGCGTAGCGGTGAAGATCGTCCTAAACGCGAGCGTCGTGACGTTGGCGATATGGAACTGTATCGCATTGAAGTGGGCCGCGACGATGGTGTTGAAGTTCGTCACATTGTTGGCGCTATCGCTAACGAAGGCGACATCAGCAGCCGTTACATCGGTAACATCAAGCTGTTCGGTACCCACTCAACGATCGAGCTGCCGAAAGGCATGCCGGGCGAAGTGCTGCAGCACTTTACTCGTACCCGTATCCTGAACAAGCCGATGAACATGCAGCTGATGGGCGATGCCCAGCCGCGCCCTGAGCGTAGCGGTGGCGAGCGTCGTGGCGGCGGTGAACGTCGTGAAGGCGGCCGTGCTTTCGGTGGCGAACGTCGTGAAGGCGGTCGTGGTTTCGGCGGTGAACGTCGCGAAGGCGGTCGTGGTGATGGTCGTCGTTTCAGCGGCGAACGTCGTGAAGGCCAGGCACCTCGTCGTGAAGGTCATGCTCCGCGCCGTGATGATTCAGCGCCGCGTCGCGAAGATTCCGCCCCGCGTCGGGATGACTCTTCAAGCCGTCGTCGTTTCGGTGGCGATGCGTAATTAGCATCCGCTAGCGTAAAGAAAATGATACAGCCCCGATCTTAACGATTGGGGCTTTTTTTATTTCAATCGTACTCGTGTACTGGTACAGTGCTGCACGCTAACGATGAGCAAAGTATTATTGACTGGAGATTACGCTAAATGGCGACACTAACCACTACGGAATCGCGCCCGTCCTTAATTGGCGGCGTGGTGATTATCGGCGGAACCATTATTGGCGCGGGCATGTTCTCGCTGCCGGTGGTCATGTCCGGCGCGTGGTTCTTCTGGTCGCTGGCGGCTCTGGTTTTCACCTGGTTCTGCATGCTGCATTCCGGGCTGATGATTCTGGAAGCCAACCTGAATTACCGCATTGGCTCCAGTTTCGATACCATCACCAAAGATCTGCTCGGCAGAGGCTGGAACCTGATTAACGGCGTGTCGATTGCCTTCGTGCTCTATATCCTCACCTACGCCTACATCTCGGCCAGCGGCTCAATATTGCACCATACCTTTTCCGAGATGTCGCTCAACGTTCCGGCGCGGGCGGCAGGATTGGGCTTTGCCCTGCTGGTGGCGTTTGTCGTCTGGCTGAGCACCAGGGCGGTAAGCCGCATGACGGCGATTGTGCTGGGAGCGAAGGTCATTACGTTTTTCCTGACCTTCGGCAGCCTGCTGGGACACGTACAGCCGAAGACGTTGTTCAACGTTGCCGAGCAAAATGCATCCTATATGCCGTACCTGCTGATGACGCTGCCGTTTTGCCTGGCATCCTTCGGTTATCACGGCAACGTCCCCAGCCTGATGAAGTACTACGGTAAAGATCCGCGCACCATTACGCGCTGCCTGGTTTACGGCACGCTGCTGGCGCTGGGGCTGTACGTTATCTGGCTGCTGGTGACGATGGGTAATATCCCGCGCGCGGAGTTTGTTGGCATCGCGCAGAAGGGTGGTAACATTGATGTACTGGTGCAGGCGCTGAGCGGCGTGCTGAACAGCCGCAGCCTGGATCTGCTGCTGGTGGTGTTCTCAAACTTTGCGGTAGCCAGCTCGTTCCTCGGCGTAACGCTGGGGCTGTTTGACTATCTGGCGGACCTGTTCGGTTTCGATGACTCCGCGCTGGGGCGCTTTAAGACCGCGCTCCTGACCTTCGTACCGCCGGTTATCGGCGGCCTGCTGTGGCCGAACGGCTTCCTGTATGCCATCGGCTATGCGGGACTCGCGGCAACCATCTGGGCGGCAATCGTCCCGGCTCTGCTGGCTCGCGCATCGCGTAAGCGCTTCGGCAGCCCACAATTCCGCGTTTGGGGCGGAAAGCCGATGATTGCGCTGATTCTGCTATTCGGCGTCGGCAACGTTATCGTCCACTTCTTATCGAGCTTTAACGTTCTGCCGGTTTATCAATAACGACTACGCTTCCCGGCCGGCATTACGCGCGGCCGGGAAGCGGGGCGGACGTTAACCCAAAAGCTCCTCTTTCACCTGCATTGCCAGTTCAAACGAGTGCAGGCGCGCCTGATGATCGAAAATCTGGCCGTTAACCATCAGCTCGTCGGCCTGGGTTTCGCGCAATATCGACTCCAGACCGTGACGTACCTTCGCTTTATCCCCGACCAGAGACATGCTCAATGCCTGCTGTACGCCGTATTGCTCGGAGGCAGACCACAGCTGATGCATATTCTCCACCGGCGGCGGCAGCTGGCCGGTTTCACCCCGGCGTAGCTTAGCGAAAGCCTGCTGCATTGAGGTGAACAGGAACTCCGCATCGCGGTTACTGTCGGCGGCAACAATATTGATGCACACCATCGCATACGGTTTCTCCAGCCGCGCCGAAGGTTTGAAATGCGTGCGGTAGAGGTGCAGGGCCTGGAACAGCATGTCTGGCGCAAAGTGCGAAGCGAAGGCAAACGGCAGGCCGAACTGCGCCGCCAGCTGGGCGCTGTAGAGGCTGGATCCCAGCAGCCATACCGGGATCTGCTCACCGTAGCCGGGCACCGGGCGCACGTGCGGATTCGGGTCACGGGCATCGAACCAGTCAACCAGCTCCGCAACATCGCGCGGGAAGTTATCGACGTCACCGCTCATGTGGCGGCGCAGCGCGCGCATGGTGGGCTGGTCGCTGCCCGGCGCGCGGCCGAGCCCAAGGTCAATTCGTCCGGGATAGAGCGTATTCAGGGTGCCAAACTGTTCGGCAATCACCAGCGGCGCGTGGTTGGGCAGCATCACGCCGCCGGAACCGAGGTGCAGCGTGGTGGTGTTGGCGGCAAGATAGCCGATAAGCACCGAGGTTGCAGCGCTGGCAATACCGACCATATTATGGTGCTCCGCCAGCCAGTAGCGGTGATAGCCGAGTTTTTCAGCCAGCTGCGCCAGGTCTAACGAATGAGAGAAGGCTTCTTTCGCCGAAGAACCTTGCGGGATCGGTGCCAGATCGAGCACCGAGAACGGAATAGATTTGTCAGTCATAAAGGCTCACTTTGCTACAGCATAGTCATCAGATTGAAGGTCTTCTTCCAGCCTGGCGCATCCGGGGCGCGCCGGCCAGAAAAGCTGCGGCTTCAATAGTGCATTAAAAAGCGACGATAGCTATTAACAAAGTGAGCGGTTTATCAGCTCTGTAGCTCCAGCCCGGCCAGCCGTTTCCAGTAGCCATTGCACTCGCTGTTGGCGGTGAGCGGCAGCGGCGAGGCGCCGTTTTCGTTTGCCCGGAAGGCATCGAGCATGGCAAAGACCTTGTCATCCAGCGGCGACAGGCGAACCATATCGACCAGGCCGCGCATCGACGTCAGCTCGTTGCCGAGGTTATAGACGTATCCGCTCATGGTCTGAATGCCGTTGAGCACAAAGACCTGCTGGTTTTCCTGCGACAGCACGTCGCGACCGTTGGGGTATTTGATGCAGCAGGTTTCACACTCATCCTTCGGTTTGTCTTCAGAGCGGGCGGTAAAGCAGCGCGCGGAGTAGGCCAGCGGCAGGTGGCCATAGCTCAGCACTTCAACCTCGAACCGCTCACGGATCCCTAGCTCTTCACACTGCGTCAGCAAGTTCATCAGCCAGTCGCGGGAAAGTTCGACCGGCATGCACCAGCGCACCATTCCCTGCTTGAGCAGCAGGCGCAGGGTCACGGCGTTATAGCAGTTGAGCGCATGGCCGGCGACGAACGGCAGCTTACGCTCAGCGCACATATTGACGACCCCTAGATCGCTGGCCTCAATCAAAAACTCGCCGTTGTCGACGTAGCGTTTCAGCTCACCCAGTTCAGAGGAGGCCTGCACCAGGGCGAGGGTCGAGAGAACCACCTGCTTGCCGCTGCTCGCCAGCATTCTTGCCATATCGATCCAGTCGCTGACTTTGGTCGCGCGGCGCTTGCTGCACACCGCTTCGCCGAGATAAATCGTCTCGGCGCTACAGCCTGCCGCCTGCTGGTAAAAATCTTCCAGCGTCTCTTTTGGCCAGTAGTACAGCACCGGCCCTAATGAATATTTCATCACGTTTCTCACTGCCATTTACGGTGATAGGCGCCAAGGGTGGTTTGCGTCCCCTCGGACATTGCGCCGAGCGTCTCCATCCATGCGGATTGTGGGACAAAATCCTGCGGGGAGGCTTTACAGCGATCGATTGCCTGACGCCAGACTTTCGCCACCTGGGTGACGTAGGCCGGGCTACGCTGGCGGCCCTCAATTTTCACCGAGGCAATATTCGCCGCCATCAGCTCCGGCAGCAGCTCAAGGGTATTCAGGCTGGTGGGCTCTTCCAGCGCGTGATAGCGCTCGCCGTCGACCAGGTAGCGGCCTTTGCACAGGGTGGGGTAGCCGGCGTTCTCGCCGTCCTGATAGCGGTCAATCAGGACTTCATTAAGGCGCGACTCCAGGCCCTGCGGAGTCTGCTGCCAGCGAACGAAGCGCGCGGGCGAACAGGCGCCGACGGTATTCGGCGACTCGCCGGTCAGGTACGAGGAGAGATAGCAGCGGCCTTCCGCCATAATACACAGGCTGCCGAAAGCGAAGACCTCCAGCGGAACCGGGGTGGCGCGCGCCAGCTGCTTGACCTGGTGGATGGAGAGCACGCGCGGCAGCACTACGCGGGCGACGTCGAAATTGCGGTGGTAGAAGCGCACCGCTTCTTCGTTGGTCGCCGACGCCTGAACCGACACGTGACGTTCAATATGCGGATAGCGCTCGGCGGCATATTCCAGCATGGCGATATCGGCGAGGATCAGGGCATCGGCCCCCAGCTGGGCGGCCATATCCACCGCGCGCTGCCAGCGGGCGTAGCCGTCCGGGTGGGCGAAGGTGTTGATCGCAATATGCAGCTTGCGGCGATGCTGATGGACGAAGCTGACGGCTTCCTGCAGCTTCTTTTCGGTGAAATTAAGACCGGCAAAGTGGCGGGCGTTGGTGTCATCTTTCAGCCCGATATACACGGCATCGGCACCGTTTTCGATGGCCGCCTTAAGCGCCGGGAGGTTACCGGCTGGGCAGAGCAGCTCCATAATTTTTCCTGAAAAACGCGGCCTGTCGGCGACGCTGAATGGTTAACGAGCAGGGATTTTAGTTAACCTTCTGGTGACAATTTTTGATTTGAGGCAGTTAAAAGCGTATTGGTGGCGCCAATAATAGGTACCCGTCATGGTGATTTTGTTGATTTACGCCGCTATGTTGTTTATTTGATATGGCACAATAGCGGAACTGTCGCTTTCATGGAGTAAAGCTTGTGTTGGATAAATTGCGTTCCCGGCTGGTCCACTTTGGCCCGTCTTTGATGAGCGTGCCGGTTAAGCTGGCGCCTTTTGCCCTCAAGCGCCAGGTGCTGGAGCAGGTGCTCAGCTGGCAGTTTCGTCAGGCGCTGGCGGATGGAGAACTGGATTTTCTCGAAGGCCGCTGGTTAAGTATTAATGTGCGCGATATTGGCCTGCTGTGGTATACCTCAGTGAGCGAGGGTCGGCTGGTGGTTAGCCCGACGGCAGAAGCGGACGTTAGCTTTAGCGCTGATGCCAGCGATCTGCTGATGATCGCGGCACGTAAGCAGGATCCGGACACGCTGTTCTTCCAGCGTCGGCTGGTTATCGAAGGCGATACCGAGCTGGGGCTGTACGTAAAAAACCTGATGGATGCCATTGAGCTGGAGCAGATGCCGAAAACGCTGCGCGTAATGCTGCTGCAAGTGGCGGATTTTGTTGAAGCTGGCCTAAGCAGCCCGCGGAAACCTGAACAGACATCGGTAGGTGAGGCATGCTGATTCGAGTTGAAATTGGAATTGATGCACCGGGAATCGACGCGTTGCTGCGCCGAACCTTCGGCGGCGATGCCGAAGCGCAGCTGGTGCACGATTTACGGGAAGATGGCCTGATCACACTAGGCGTGGTGGCAACGGACGATGAAGGTCAGGTTGTTGGCTATGTTGCCTTCAGCCCGGTCTCCGTTGAAGGCGAAGAGCTGCAGTGGGTTGGCATGGCGCCGCTGGCGGTAGATGAAAGCTACCGCGGTCAGGGGATTGGCCGCCAGCTGGTCTATGAAGGGCTGGATTCGCTGAATGAATTTAGCTACGCCGCGGTCGTTACCCTCGGCGAGCCGGCGCTGTACGGCCGCCTGGGCTTTGAACCGGCCGCGCGTTTCGATCTGCGCTGCCGCTGGCCGGACACCTCTGAGGCGTTTCAGGTACGCCCTCTGGCCGATGACGCGCTGCAAGGGGTCCACGGACTGGTCGAGTACAGCGACCACTTCAATCGCTTCTAAGGCTCTCCAGCAGGGCTTCAAACGTACCATCTCCGGTAACGAGGCGCTCCTTCTGGCGCTTCGTTAGCTGCTTGATGCGATACTCCAGTCTCAGAGCTAGTGAGTGTTCACCAACTTCCTGACTAAAGGCCAGCTGCAGCGCGCCTTTCCCGCGTAAAGCTTTCGCTCCTTTGCCATCCTGATGCTGACAAAAGCGGCGAGAGACGTCGGTGGTAATCCCGGTATAGAGGCGATTATCGGCGGTACGAATCAGATAGAGAAACCAGCGCACGGTCCAAAGGTCGGTATGTTAAGGTGTGTGCACCATAGCATACTGGAGAAAAAAGATGGATACGCTTGCCGCGATCGGCCGCTGGCTGGGCAAACAGCACGTCGTCACCTGGTGCGTCGCCAGCGAGGGTGAGCTCTGGTGTGCCAACGCTTTCTATATTTATGATCCTGAAAACGTGGCATTTTATCTCCTTAGCGACGAGAAAACTCGCCACGGTCAAATGACCGGCGAGCGCGCGAAGACTGCCGGCACGGTAAACGGTCAGCCGAAAACCGTGGTGCTGATCCGCGGGGTTCAGTTTAAAGGTGAGATTCGCCGGCTCCACGGAGACGAGGAGGCAGAGATGCGCCAACGCTACGTGAGGCGCTTCCCGGTTGCCCGCGCGCTACCGGCAGCGGTGTGGGAAATCCGCCCCGACGAGCTCAAGTTTACCGACAATACCCTCGGCTTCGGCAAGAAGCTGCACTGGCAGCGCGAGGCTGCGAGAGAGTAATTCCCCCGGCAGACGTGCAAATCCTCCCTTTTCTTGCATACTTTTTCTCAATCTATCCGCCGCCCGTCGCGGCGGAACCTCAGGAGACATCATGAACCAGGTGCTGATAACAGGCGCGACCGGTTTAGTTGGTGGGCACTTACTTCGAATGTTAGTACGTGAGCCGAGCATTTCGGCGATAGCCGCGCCCACTCGCCGCCCGCTGGCGGATACGCAAGGCGTATTCAATCCCCATGACCCTCAGCTGAGCGACGCGCTGGCGCAGGTCGTTGATCCGATAGACACCGTCTTTTGCTGCCTGGGCACCACGCGACGCGAGGCAGGGAGCAAAGCGGCCTTTATTCATGCTGACTATACGTTGGTGGTGGATACGGCGCTGACCGGACTACGGCTGGGGGCGAAACATATGCTGGTCATCAGCGCCATGGGAGCCGACCCGCATTCGCTGTTTTTCTACAACCGCGTCAAAGGGGAAATGGAGCAGGCGCTGCGCGCTCAGGCGTGGCGCAATCTGACGATCCTTCGCCCCTCTATGCTGCTGGGCGAGCGGGACAACAAGCGCGCCAATGAATCGCTGTTGGCGCCGCTGTTCCGCCTGCTGCCGGGGAACTGGAAGTCTATCGACGCCCGCGACGTCGCACAGGCGATGCTCAGCGAAGCGCTCGCGCCCGCTCAGGAAGGCGTCACCGTTCTGCCATCGGCAAAACTGCGTGAAATCGCCGCCAGCGAGGCGTAGTATTCAGCGCTTCGCTGTATAACCATATTTCTTGCTGGGGAATGCTATGACTGGTCAGTCTTCATCTCAGGCGGCATCATCTTTTCAATGGTGGAAGCCCGCGCTCTTTTTTCTCGTCGTTATCATTGGCCTGTGGTTCGTTAAATGGCAGCCCTATTACGGTAAGGCCTTCACCGCCGCAGAAACGCACAGCATTGGAAAATCTATTCTCGCCCAGGCCGATAGCAACCCGCTAAAAGCCGCGTGGGATTACGCGCTGGTCTACTTCCTGGCGGTCTGGAAAGCGGCGGTGCTGGGTGTGCTGCTGGGTTCGCTGATTCAGGTGCTGATCCCGCGCAACTGGCTGCTGCGCACGCTCGGGCAATCGCGTTTTCGCGGTACGCTGCTGGGGGCGATTTTCGCTCTGCCCGGCATGATGTGTACCTGCTGCGCCGCGCCGGTGGCGGCGGGCATGCGTAAACAGCAGGTGTCGATGGGCGGCGCGCTGGCGTTCTGGATGGGTAACCCGCTGCTGAATCCGGCGACGCTGGTGTTCATGGGATTTGTGCTGGGCTGGCAGTTTGCCTTGATTCGCCTGGTGGCCGGTCTCGCGACCGTGCTGGTGGTGGCGACGCTGGTACAAAAATGGGTGAAAGAGGCCGCGACTCAGCCGGCGGCGGTGCCCGACATTTCCCCGCAAATTGCCGAGGGCGGTTTCTTCAGCCGCTGGCTGCGGGCGCTGTGGACGCTGTTCTGGAACACGATCCCGGTCTATATTCTGGCGGTGCTGGCGCTGGGCGCCGCGCGCGTCTGGCTGTTCCCGCACGCCGACGGCGTGGTCGGTAACACCCTGTTCTGGGTCCTGGCGATGGCGATAGCCGGCTGCCTGTTCGTTATCCCGACGGCGGCGGAGATCCCTATCGTTCAGACCATGATGCTGGCGGGAATGGGCGTTGCGCCGGCGCTGGCGCTGCTGATCACTCTGCCTGCGGTCAGCGTACCGTCGCTGATTATGCTGCATAAGGCGTTTCCGGCGAAGGCCCTTTGGCTGACCGGTGGGCTGGTGGCGCTGTGCGGCGCGATTGTTGGCGGGCTGGCGTTACTGTGATGATTTTTCCGGGCGACAACGCTGAGAGTTTGTCGCCCGGGATGCGGTGCTTACTTGAGGTAGGTAAACGCGGTTGTGACGCGAGAAACGCCGCTGACCCGGCTGGCGATATCCGCCGCCGCGCGACCTTCGCGGTCGGTTACCAGCCCCATCAGGAACACCTCCCCGTTCTCGGTGGTCACCTTCACGTTCGATGATTTAACCTGGTCAGTGCCCAGCAGCTGGGAGCGAACCTTGGTGGTAATCCAGGTATCCGAAGAGGCGGTGCCGAGGCCGATCGGCTGACCCTGGCGCACTTCGTTAAAGACTTCCGTGGTTCCTTCGACGCCCATTGCAATTTGCTTCGCGCGCGCGGAGAGATCGGCCACCGGAGATTGACCGGTCAGCAGGACTTTGCCCTGGTAGGCGGTGACGTTAATGCGGGCCTGCTTCTTAATTTGTTCATCTTTCGACAACGCGCTGTTGACGCGTAGCTCAAGCGTACTGTCATCGACCTGTGTGCCGACCGTACGCGGGTCCGTTGCGGCCTTGGTGCCGACTGCTGCCGTTCCAACGACTGCTGCGGCAACGCATCCCTGAAGCAGTAGCGCAGAAAGAAGGATGGCGAGGGGCGAGAGAGCCTTCATGTGTTCTCCTTATTCGTCCTGGTGTGGAAAAAGCGTGTTATCAATCAAATCGCACAGACAGTTGACGGTAAGCATATGCATTTCCTGAATACGCGCGCTGCGATGCGAGGGAATGCGAATTTCGACGTCCTGCTGACCCAGCAGGCCAGCCAGCTCGCCGCCGTCATAGCCGGTTAACGCAACGATGGTCATATCGCGAGTGACGGCCGCTTCGACGGCTTTCACGATATCCCGACTATTGCCGCGGGTGGAGATCGCCAGCAGTACATCACCAGCGTGCCCAAGCGCGCGCACCTGCTTGGCGTAAACCTCGTCATGCAGGCGATCGTTGGCTATTGCCGTTAAGACCACATTATCGGTATTTAGTGCAATGGCAGGTAAACCAGGGCGCTCCGTTTCGAAACGATTGATCATGCTGGCAGCAAAATGCTGTGCGTTGGCGGCAGAGGTGCCATTGCCACAACAGAGGATTTTGTTGCCGTCGAGGAGTGACTGCACGAGGGTCATCGCCGCACGGGAGATGGCGTCCGGGAGTGCTTCCGCTGCTGCAATTTGGGTTTGAATGCTTTCAGTGAAGCAGGCTTTAATTCTATCGAGCACGGGATCCCTTAAATTCATTTACGCTATTCGCCAAAGGCGTTTTTCAGCCATTGGATGTCGTTTCCGGTGAAGGCTACCACATCGAAACGGCAATCCACAGTATCAAAGCTCCCATTATGTCGGGAGAGCCACAGACGCGCGGCATGGAGGAGTCGTTGTTGCTTTTTCAGCGTGACGCTGGAGGCGGCATCGCCGTAGCCTGCGCTACGACGATAGCGCACTTCGACAAAGACGGTAACCGCCCCGTCGCGCATTATCAGGTCAATCTCGCCGCCCCGCTCGCGGGCGTTGGCGGCGATAAAACGCAGTCCCTGGCTTTCCAGCCAACGGCGGGCCTGGGCTTCCCAGGCGTCGCCGGTTCGTTTGGCTAGTTGGCTGAGACGATCTGTCCGCGCTGGTACTTGAGCCATGACAGTTTCCTGTTGATCACGCAGTCCTGCGTGGCCGTCAAATCGCCGGTGTTACCGTTCAGCTCAAAGCCCGGCACCTGACGTATTTGCGAGAAATGGTTGGCCAGTGACCAGGCGTCGGCACCCATCGCGTACAGGCGCGCCAGCGAGTAGTCGTTACGCACGGCGGACAGCGCCTGCTGCATCAGCGCCGGGTTGCTGCCGGCCAGCATTGGGATTTCGCTGTACTGCAGGCCGTCCATTTCCAGGCGGAAGTCCGGGCCAGCGGTGCCCTGAGCGCTGCGAGAGCTGGCGTACAGCGTGACGTTGCTTTGGCTGCCGTTGCGTAGGGCAATCATCGGTTTGATGTAGCCAATTTGTTCCGGCGTCGCGAGGATCCAGGCGGCATCGACGCTGCCGCCGCTGCTGACCGGCACGTCGCTCGGGCTACCCAGCGCGCTATCCTGAGCGGAAGGCAAGGTGGACACCGGGCTACCGGTCAACGAGATACCGCCGTTGACGCTGGACTTAAGCTCGGAGGTTGAGCCAATACGCTGCTGTAAAACCGTGCCGCCGCCGATCTTAAGCCACTCGTTGGCAAAGGCGCTGACCACGCGATCGCCCAGCGATCCGCGCGGAACCAGCAGCAGCGGAGTTTGCTTGCCCTGATCGTGAATATGGTGTGCCGCATCGCGCGCTTCGTCCTCCGGGGAGAGGGCGAAATAGCAGATGTTAGCGCGGTTCTCGATTTTTTCCGGCTGGTTCAGGGCAAGAACGTTCAGGGAGGTGTTGCTTTTAATGACCTCTTCGACGTTGTTTTTAAGCAACGGCCCGACGACGATGGTCGCGCCGTCCTGCTGCACCTGGGCCAGCAGCTGGCTCATCGGCTGGCTGGTCGTGTCATAGATTTTCAGTTCGGCAGCAGGGTTGCCCGGAGTTGAGGCAACCGTCTGGGCCTGCGGTGCCGTCACCGGCGGCTGAGCGGCGTCGGCAGGCGCATCGCTGGTGGCGGCTGGCGTTACCGCTGGCGTCGAGCTCTGTGCGGCCGCCGGAGCGACGGTTGGCGCAGTGACCGGCTCTGTTGCCGGCGGCGTCGCCTGGTCCGCTGCCGGCGTCTGTACCGGCGCCTGAGCGGCGTTTGCCGCGGTGAGATCGCTGATTTCCGCCTGCGACGGGCTGACTACCTCGCTTCCGGCGGCGTTTGCCGCCTGCGCGACCTGCGCAGGCACTGCGCTTCCGGCAATCGCCGGGGCGCCGTTTTTCGCCGCCTCAAATCCCTGCTGTATCGTGCGGCCAAATACCGCCGCCTGGCCGTTTAACGGCAGCAGCAGGGCGATTTTATTGGTTGATGCCGGCTTATAATTTTGCATGTTCACCAGCGCCGTCGGCAGCATCTTCGCGCCCGGGTTCTGCGGATAGCGGGTCTGCCAGTCTTTCACTCCGGCTTTGAGCAGGGTCGGATCGTTACGATTATCAAACCACATACGCTGCAGATCCAGCCAGCCCTGCAGGACGTTCTCGTCGGCATTGATAACCAGCGCGTTGGCCTGATCCTGGGTCATCGAGGTCAGCGCTTTCCAGGTCTCGTCGATATTCTTCTGCTGCTGTTTCGGCTGGCTTAGCAGCGGCTGCTGGGCGATAAGGGCGCGCAGCAGGGTAATTGACGGGCGTCCCTGGCTGGCATCGATTTGCGCCTGCCAGTAGCGAGGCTGTTGGTTGGTCTCAAAGCTTGCCGGATCGAGCTTGCTGAGCAGCGCCTGAGCGCCCGGGAAATCGTTCTGGGCCAGCTTAACTTCTACCGCCAGCAGCGACTGCTCGCGGGCCTGCGTTTTGTCGAGGTTAGCCGGCAACTGGTTGAACAGATCGATGGCCTGCTGCTTTTTGCCCTCTTGCAGCAGTGCACGAATGGCGAGTAATTGCCAGTTGGTCTTGCTATCATTCGCGCTTTGCTGCATTTGCTGTAGGTAGTAACTGGAGTTTGCCTGTGCCGTACCCTGTAAAAACGCCGTGCTTTGATCCGGGGTATGGGTGCCGCAGCCAGCGAAGATCAGAGCAGCCAGCAGTACGGGCAGACAACGCGCGGGTTTAGAACGAAGAAATGTTGACGGTACCATATGTATCCAGTGATATTTTTTTGGCTCAATGCTCAATATTAATTCGGCAATACGGACGAGACAATGAAACAACACGAATCAGCAGATAATTCTCAGGGGCAGCTCTATATCGTGCCCACGCCGATAGGTAATCTGTCTGATATCACGCAGCGTGCGCTGGAGGTGTTGCAAACCGTTGATTTGATTGCTGCAGAAGATACCCGCCATACCGGTTTACTGCTCCAGCATTTTGGGATTAACGCCCGGTTATTTGCCCTTCACGACCATAACGAGCAGCAAAAAGCTGAAACACTTCTGGCAAAGCTGAAGGATGGGCAAAACATCGCCCTGGTATCTGATGCGGGGACCCCGCTGATCAACGATCCCGGCTATCACCTGGTGCGCACCTGCCGCGAGGCCAATATCCGCGTCGTGCCGCTGCCGGGGCCGTGCGCAGCGATTGCCGCTCTGAGCGCGGCAGGCCTGCCGTCGGACCGCTTTTGCTATGAAGGCTTTCTGCCGGCAAAATCGAAGGGACGCCGCGATACGCTGAAGGCGCTGGAAGAAGAGTCGCGGACGATTATTTTTTATGAGTCCACTCACCGCCTGCTGGAAAGCCTGGAAGATATCTGCACGGTGCTGGGAGAGTCCCGCTACGTGGTGCTGGCGCGCGAGCTGACTAAAACCTGGGAATCGATCCACGGCGCACCAATCGGCGAGCTGGTGGCGTGGGTGAAGGAAGATGAGAACCGCCGTAAAGGCGAAATGGTGCTGATCGTCGAAGGGTTCAAAGCTCAGGAAGAGGCCCTGCCTGCGGATGCGCTGCGGACGCTGGCCCTGCTGCAGGCGGAGCTGCCGCTGAAAAAAGCCGCCGCGCTGGCCGCTGAAATTCACGGCGTGAAGAAAAACGCGCTGTATAAGCACGCGCTGGAGCAGCAGGGCGAGTAGTTTGCTCTGTACTCAATAAGCCGGGCAGGCGTAGCGCCGCCCGGCAGCTCTTACATTGCGCAGTACAAACAGGTTGCCTGCGGGTGTAGCCACAGGAACGATGCCGGAACGCGTGTTGTTACCTTCCCTTCTCTGAACGCGGCGAATGCCTGCTGTTTTCCCTCACCGGCTACCAGCAGTAATACCGCTTTTGCCGCCAGAATATCCCTAAGACCCAAGGTGATCCCCTGCTCGACGGGAGCCGATACCTGTTTCAGCATATCGTGCAGGCGGGTGCGCTCGTCGAGACAGGTAATATGGCAGGCGGGTTCCAGGAAGTCGTCCGGTTCGTTAAGCCCTAAATGGCCGTTCTTACCTATCCCCAACAGACAAAGGTCTAAACCGCCACACTGCGCAATCTGTTCAACAACCCGCTGGCATTCCTCTTCGTCAGCCTTATCGGAAGCAAACGAAATATAGCGATCGGGCGTGACGGCGAGCGGCAGAATAATCTGCTGTTGCAAAAACGCTTCGCAGGTTGCCGGGCTATCGGCCGATAGCCCAACCCATTCGTCGAGCTTCACGAAGATGACCTGACTGGTATCCGTTTTTTGTGCCTGCGCCTTTTCAACAAACATTTGATAGGCCAGCAGCGGCGTAGCGCCCGTCGCCAGACAAATTACCGCGTCGGGCTTACGCTGAATGAGCGCCAGCAATCGCTCGCTGACCTCCTCGCTCAGCGCACGGTAATCGCTCAGTTCCTGAAAAGTTATCCTACTCATTTACAAAATCCCCAGTGCGGAACCCAGAATCGCCAGCACGAAGGTGACGGCAATCAGCAATACCGGATGCGCCTTTTTCACCCGCAGCAGGTAATACATCAGCAGGGTGTAGCCCATCGGTAAGATGTTTGGGAACACCTTGTCGAAAAAGTCCTGCTGCAGCGCAACGTTATGCGTGGCGTCGATGGCAAAGGTGGTGACGACGTTAATATGCACGTAGGACGCAATCAGGCCGCCAATTACCGTGATCCCAAGTATCGTCGCCGAGCGGGCGATCATCTGCGAGTTTTCCCGCACTTTATCTATCGCTTTTATCCCCACAGAATAGCCGACATGCGTCCAGCCCACGCGCAGGAAGAAGATGGCAAGATAGACCGCGAAGAACAAAATAGGCCCCAGCAGGTTGCCCTGGCTAGCGAAAGAGGAGCAGATCCCGGCCATAATCGGTAACAGGGTGAACCAGAATATTGCGTCGCCGATGCCGGCGATAGGACCAAAAAGCGCGACCTTTAGCCCTTTTATCGTGCTGCGGTCTTCACCTTTCTCTTCCATTGAAATCAGCAGACCCATCAGGAAGCCGACCAGGTTAGGGTGCGTGTTAATGAACTCCAGATGATCCTTCATGGCGGCGCTGAGGCCTTCTTTGTCGCCTTTGTAGATCTTCTTCAGGATCGGCAGCATTGCCCACGTAAACCCACCGGCCTGCATACGCTCATAGTTGAAGCTGGCCTGAAGCAGAGAGGAACGAAACCCCAGGCGAGTAATGTCTTTTTTACTAATTTCAGATCCCATTGCTGTAATCCTCTGCATCGTTTTTCTGGGTTGCCGCCTGCGCCTGCGCGGCATTTTTAGCTTTGGCATTAAAGAATTCATAGACCGCAAACCCGGCACCTAATACCGCAACCGGCAGCAGGTTACTGACCTGGATATAGCATACGAACAGGAAGCCGGCGATGAGGTAAGGGATGTACTGGGCCTTGAACATGACTCGCAGCAGGAGGCCAAAACCGACCGCGGGCAGTATGCCGCCAGCGACTTCAAAACCGTGCGTCAGCCAGGCCGGCATGGCTTTTACCAGCGCCTGCATTGCGCCCTGCGCAAGATAGGTACAGAGAAAGGTGATGGCCGCATAGGAACAGGCGACAATGAGCGTTGTAGTCCAGTTAAGACGAGAAAACGCTGCGGTATTAGCCTCTTTTGCGCACTTATCGGCCTTTGACATAAAGAGTGAAAATGCCGAGTAGAAAAACAGAATGACGTACTGCATCAGCAGGCTAAACGGCAGTCCTAAACCAATTGCGGTTTTCGCGTCCACCCCGGTTGTCCAGGCGATGACGGTCGTCATTACGCCTGCCATAATGGGGTTCGGCGGCTGCACGCCTCCGGCAGGCGTCAGGCCTGCAAAAGCCAGCTCGGTGAGACCGCCGGTGATCAAACCGATATGGATATCGCCAAGAATCGCACCGGTAAGAGTACAGACGATAATCGGACGAAAAAGGAATAGCGCTTCCAGCCAAAAATCTATCCCAAGAACAAAAACTAACGCGGCCAGGGACATTCCCTGAAGGAGTGTAATTTCGTGCATTTTGTTGCCTCGTAATGGTGACTTTCGCTATTAGAATATCGAGACACTGCAATTAATCAGGAATGCCCTCTTTCGCATCACCAGGAACATCCTGAATAAATAGATTAATACCGCTGTGCTTGATAAATCGCAGATCGTCTAAATCACTATCATCGACATATACCTTGCTGCTGATCTGTTTTTTCCCCTCAGAGAAATGCATATTTCCTACGTTGACGTCTTTCAACGACAGGCCGCCTTCGATCAGCCTTCTGACAATGGCCGGAGTGCGGCAGATTAGAAAAATTTTCTGATGAGGAGCCGCCTTTGAAATAATTGCGATTGTTTTCTCGATAGAGAAAAAACGAATGCCGAAGCCATAGGTATCAGCGGTAATGCCCATCAGCTTTTGCTGTATGTCGTCATTTGCGACTTCATCATCGACGACAATCAGTAAGTTAGCGCCAATGGTTGATGTCCACGTGACGCCAACCTGGCCATGTACCAGGCGATTATCAATTCGGGTTAATAAAATATTTGGAGTACTCATATTAGTAATTCCTGCCGATATAGGCTGTGAGTTACGCGTTGTTGAAATAATATAATTATGTTTAATTTACGAAACGGATGGTGAACAGGTCACTAATTTATTCGCTGAACCGCACACGTTGATTTTGCTTTTTACCACTTCCTTCATGGCATCCATACCGACACGCATGTAATAGCGTGGGTCATTACCATCAGGATGTTCGCCAAACCACTGTTTTACGGCACCGGAAAACGCAATTTTCAGCTCGGTTGCCACATTGACTTTGCAGACCCCGAGTTCGATGGCGCGACGCACGTACTCATCAGGGACATCGCTCGCGCCGTGCAGGACCAGGGGCACGTCAACCACGTCGCGAATCTCCCCCAGACGGTGAAAATCAATTTTTGGCGTTTTGGTATAAAGCCCGTGAGCGGTGCCGATAGCCACCGCCAGGCTGTCGACGCCGGTCAGTTCGACAAAGTGTTTTGCTTCCTGCGGATCGGTCAGAAACGCGCTTTCAGCGTCCACGCTCATATCATCTTCCATGCCGCCCAGGCGACCGAGTTCAGCCTCAACGCTGCAATCATGCTGGTGGCAGAATTCGACGACTGATTTCACCAGCTTTACGTTCTCATCGAAGGGGAAGTGGCTGCCGTCGATCATCGCGCTACGCACGCCGGCGTTAACCTTGCGGCGGATATCGTCCAGCGATTCATGGTGATCGAGATGCAGCGCCAGCGGCATGTCGTAAGTGGTGGCGTAGGCGCTGCACAGGGCATAGATCTCTTCCAGCGCGATATGCTTAAAGGTGCCCGGCGTGCCGGCGAGGATCACCGGCGATCGCATCGCGCTGCAGACTTCCAGGATCGCCTGGATCGTTTCGGCGTTATGAATATTGAATGCTGGCACCGCATAGCCTTTTGCCTGGGCATCCAGAAGGAGATATTTAGTCGAAATAATGCTCATGATGCGATCCTCTTACGCCTGCCATGGATGAATAACAACGCCCTGTACCACGCGGTTAACCGTTCCGCTGGCGGATGGGGTGTCCGGAGTATTACCAACGCTGATGGACTGCGTGAGGGCGAATACCTGGGCATACATCAGGAAACAGAAAGCCAGCTCGACGTCGATAAACGTGCGGGAAGGCGGTAGCAGAATATGCGGGCCCGCGGCGATAACGGCATTTGATTCGTCGGTAATCGCCACCACGCGCATTGCCTGTTTATCGCGACGCAGCTCGGCCAGCAGGTCGAGGTCGTACTGGCGCGTGTAGGGATGGCTGGAGACAAATACCACCACCAGCGTTTCGTTATCCACCAGTGATTTCGGCCCGTGACGAAAGCCGGTTGGGGAGTCATAAAACGCCGCCAGCTTACCGGCGGTCAGCTCGAGGACCTTAAGGGCAGATTCGCGCGCCGCGCCTTGTAATCCGCCGCTGCCGAGATAGACGATTCGTTGCCACGCCTCATTGCCAAATACACTGTTATTAAATTGGCCGAGCGAGGTGAGGATCGTCTGACAACGATCCGCCACGTCGCGGAAGGTTCTGCTGTCGATCGTCTCGGGCGCGAACACCGCAAGGCAGCTCGCCATCATGGTGGTAATACTGCTGGTCATTGCAAAGCCGCGGTCGTGCGTTTCCGCCGGCATCAGTAGCGCAAAGGCGTTGTCGCTGTTTACCGCGTTTTGATACAGGCTGCCGGATTCATTACAGGTAATCGACAGGTGGTAACAGTCCGGGACGAACTGATTGGCCAGCTCTACGGCGGCAACGCTCTCCGGGCTATTGCCAGAGCGGGCGAAGGAGACCAGCAGCAGCGGGTGTTCGGCGTTGAGATAGTCCATCGGATTGGTTACCAGGTCGGTCGTTGGCACCGCGCTGATGCTTTTTCCGGTATGGCGCGATAGCCAGGGCGCAACGATCTCACCGATAAAGGCGGAGGTTCCTGCCCCCGTCAGAACGATCCGCAAGTTTTCTTTGCGCAGCAATGGCGCAAGAAAGTCGTCGATCGCCGAACGGAGATTGTCGATGTTGGTGAGCGAGCGGATCCAGCAGGCGGGCTGTTGACGGATTTCGGTTTCTGTCCAGGTGCCGGTCGCGGCGGAGGTAGCGGTAAAGGTTTCAGGCATAACACAGTCCTTAGTCGTGTGAATTCCACATCAGACGCTGGCAAAATTGTCGCTATCTTTCGTTTCGTTTCACTTATTCATGTAATCAGTTAAATAAAATCTATATGAAAGAAATCGAAACTTCAATCAAAGAAACAAGAAATAAAACGAAAACTGTGATCGGGAAACAATGAATATGACTATCTATATGATTAATATGTTATTTTAATTAAATAACCGTAGGGGCCTACGTTCTTTTAGAAAGAAAAAGAAAGGCCTGTGCGACGAGGGCGAAGGCCAATATGACGCATAATGAAAGGGCTAAAGGGGGAGAGCCTGGCCCTGAATCCAGATTTGTTGAAGGTGTAGCCCGTCGTTTAGCGCAATAACATTCGCGCATTTTCCCGTCCGTAACGATCCAAGTCGATCGTCAATACCCAGCAGGCGGGCAGGGTGCAGCGAAGCCATATGAATGGCATCCTCCGGCGCAGTTCCCGCCAGTTCGACCATGTTGCGAACGGCCGCATCAAGCGAGAGCGTACTGCCTGCCAGGCTACCGGAGGCCGTTCGTACGATACCGTTGCGCATTTCCACCGCTTCGCCGCAGAGCGTGAAGCGGCCATCGGGCATACCGGCTGCCTGCATCGCATCTGTTATCAGGACAATGCGCTGTTCGGCGCAGCAGGAGCACAGACGCATGGCGGCGGGATGAACATGATGCCCGTCGGCAATAAGCTCCAGCCAAGCCCGCGGCGTAGTTAACCCGGCACCGACCATGCCCGGCTCCCGGTGATGTAATCGGCTCATCCCGTTGTAGCAGTGCACCAGCCCGTCGGCACCGGCAGCGAATGCGGCGCAGGTTTGTTCATAGGTGGCGGCGCTATGGCCCAGCATCACCCGCACGCTATGCCGTTTAAGATGATGAATCGCCGCTATTGCCCCCGGCTTTTCCGGCGCCAGCGCCACCACCCGCAGCGTTTGCCGCGAGCGCGTTATCAAGGAGCCCAGCTCGGCGACATCCAGCTCGCGGAAGAGCTCAGGCGGATGGGCGCCTTTATTCTGCGGGGTGAAATAGGGCCCTTCCAGGTAGCTGCCCAGCACCAGCGCGCCGGGACCACCGGAAAGTACGCGTCGGGCGATGCGTTCCAGCGCGCCGTGGATGGCCGGCCGCGGCGCGGTGACGGTAGTCGGCAGCCAGGCGCCGACCCCCTCGCGCATTTTATGTATTGCCAACCGGTCGAGCGCGTCCGGCGCTTCGTCCATCACATCAATACCCGCGCCGCCGTGGACATGAATATCGATGTAAGCAGGGCAAAGCAGATCGGCGTCGCGACCGGTTACGCCGGCGGGGACAGGCTCGACTGCGGTGATGACCCCTGCTTCAATACGCAGCTGATGATCGGCAAGCCAGCCCTGCTCGGTTAGCAGACGTCTGGCGCGCAGAATCTGCGTCATATCCCTTCCTCTATCGGTTTGTCTTCGCGGCTGCGCGCGAGCTCGTCGACGAGGCTGGTTAATCCGCGGTGCCCGCACTCCAGCGCCTGCAAGCGAAACGCTTTGCTGTTCAGGCCCTCGCGTTCCAGGACCATTTCCAGCAGCAGCTGCAGATTGGTGCCGGTAATCACTTCACTCCCTGGTTTTTGCATCGCCAGCGTTGAGGCCACGCGAAATGGCGTACCGCCCAGAAGGTCAGTCAGAAAAACGATATCATCTTCAGCGCCCAGCTGGCCTACCGCCTGCTCCAGCTGCGAGGTGAGCAGTGCGGTGGTTGAAGTCTCTGGAAAATCGATAGCGATAAACTGCGACTGCTCGCCCAGTATTTGTTTCATCGCCATTGCCATACCGCTGGCAAAACCGCCATGACCCGTCAAAATAATACCTAACATTGCATACCTCTTTGTATTTACAGGAAGTGGCAGAATTTACCCACAACGCCCAGGACGACGGTGAGTGCGATGAGGCGCAGCGGGCTCCAGCCGCGTCGTACCAGCCAGAACATGGCCAGGGTATAAACCAGCGGTAGAAACGCCGGCATCAGCTTATCGATAACATCCGTTTGCAGCTTCACCACCGCATCACCTGCGGCGATCTCCAGAGTGGTACTGAGGCGAACATAGGTTGCCACCAGCGCGCCGATCACCGTCATCCCGACGATTGACGCCGCATGCCCGACCTTTTTGGTATTGGCTTTAATTAACGGTATCGCCGCCACGCCCATACGATAAGCGTAGTGTGCCAGGCCAAAGCGCAATCCGAGATGTACCACATTAAACAGCACAATAAACACCACCGCGCCGAGAATAGAACCCTGCAGCGCAAGGCTGGCACCAATGCCGCCGCAAATCGGCAGCAGCGTCAGCCAGAACATCGCATCGCCAATCCCACCGAGCGGGGCACCGACGGCGATTTTGGTGCTCTGAATGCTGTTGACGTCCTGCTTGGAGCGCTCCATCGCAAGGATAATGCCGATGACAAAGGTCACCAGGAACGGGTGGGTGTTGAAGAAACCCATATGGCCTTTCATGGCACGTGCCAGGTCGCGCTCGTTGGTGTGGATCTTTTTCAGCGCCGGCAGCAGGCCATACAGCCAGCCGGACGCCTGCATACGTTCATAGTTGAACGAGGCCTGCAGCAGCATGGAGCGCCAGGCGACGCGGTTAATATCTTTTTTCGTTAGCTCCGCACCGAGGGCCTGGTCCTCGTAGACGTTTTCATTCACGCCGGAAAGCAGCGTCCCTTCGGATGTAGAGACGCCTGGCAGAGTGGTTTGATTAGATGCCATCGTCGAATTCCTCTTTCTGTGCCGCCGGCGCAGCCGGTTCTGGAGATTTGCGCAGCAGGTCAATGAGTGCCATAGCCAGCGCGGCGGCGGCAATCGCCAGTACCGGTAGCTTCAGCCACGCTGCGGCCACAAAGCCGATGATAAAATAGGGGATATAGACGTTTTTCATCATGATTTTCAGCAGCACGGCGAAGCCGATAGCCGGCATGATGCCGCCCGCCACGCCGAGGCCGTCAATCAGGCGCTCCGGTAGCACATCAATGGCGGTTTTCGCATGTTCCGCCCCGAAAAAGATAGGCAGGAAGGCGCAGAGAAAATAGAAGGTCCCTAACGCCAGCAGGGCCAGATAGTTCACCCGCTCAATACCCCTGGTATCGGCGTTTGCTGCCATTCGGTCGCAGCGGGACATCACGCCGGACATTACCGAGAACAGGAAGGTGATTCCCATCTGTACCGCGACGGCGAAGGGGACGGCGACGCCGACCGCGACATCAGGCTTCACGCCGGTGGTAATGGCAAAGGTGGTACCGACGATAGTGCCGATAATCACGTTTGGCGGCTGGGCACCCGCCAGAGGGGCCAGCCCCATCCAGACCAGCTCCAGCGTGCCGCCGGTTAAAATACCGGTATGCAGATCGCCCAGAATCAGGCCGACCAGCGGGCCGAGGACCACGGGTCGGTGCATATGGGTTAACCCGTTGAACATATCGAGGCCGGCAATAAAGGCAAGAATACCTAATGCAAAAGCCTGCAACAGACTGATTTCCATTATGAATCCCTCATAATAGTTTAAAGAGATCCAAAGCGGGTTCTGTCGGAACGCCCTGAACGAAGCATTCCACCCCGGCGGCCTTCAGGCCGTTAAACGCGGCAATATCGTCAGCGTCTACAGAAACCGTTTTGGCAATGTGTTGTTTGCCATTGGCGTAGTGCATATTTCCTACGTTGATCCGCGCGACGGAAACCCCGCCCTCCACCAGCCTGAGGAAATCAGCCGGTGTTTTACAAACCAGCAGAATTTTTTGCCGATCGGCAGCGCGGTGGATATTTTCAATCACTTTTTGCAGCGACCAGAAGCGGACGGCGATCCCCTCCGCCAGCACCATCTCCATTAGATTTTGCTGTACCGAATCTTCAGCAACCTCATCGTTGGCCACCAGCACCAGGTTAGCCCCCGCAAATCCAACCCACTGGACCCCCACCTGGCCGTGGATCAAACGTTCATCAATACGACTTAAAACAATGTTTGGCATCGCGTTTTCCTCTTCATTGTTATGCGTTATGGGACGTAACGCCCTGACAGGCAGCGTGGTACTGCTGCAGTATGTCCTGAATGTGGTCGATGATGAGTTCCCGCGGTGTCGCCTTGAGATCGCCCCCGCGAACTTTGATGTACTGCAGCGGCATATACTGGCTGATGAGCGGCAGCGGAATTGGCCAGTCCGCAAGATTGCGCACCAGGCGTGCAAACGCCTCATCGATCTGGCTGTCCGGCCAGTAGTAGCGGACGCGATCGGAGTAGCTGTAACCGCGCGCCAGGCGCCGCGCATTGCCGTCGCCGTGATAGTGGTTTTGCCAATATTCCGGGCGATCGAGCATGACGTTTTCCAGCACGTGGCGCAGGCCGGAGCACGCTTTCGCGGGCAGGAGTTCTTCCTCTATCGCCGCCAGGGAGAACAGCGCTTCGCGCAGGGCGAAGGTGAGCGCCGGGCCGACTTTGAGAATGGCAAAGTGATCTTTCACCAGCTGACGAAGCGCCTGCGGCGTCTGATAGTCCGTGGAGTGGGCTTCAAATATCAGGGTGTCATAAGCTTCCACCATTGCGCTCAGCGTTACAGTTTTCTGCGGCTGATAGTCGATAACGTTGATATGATCGAATTCGACGCCGGGCTGGACCACCAGGCCGATAATGCGCGGCCAGATATGGCTCAACCCCTGCTTTGCAAAGGCATGGCGATGCGCTTCCAGCGTCGCGCGCGCCGCATCAGGCGTGGTGACCAGCAGTTCGGTAAGCGTTTCATGGGCGCCGCCTGGGACGGGCACTTCGGTGCCTATTACGTAGACCAGGTCGGATTCGCCAAAGCGCTCACGACAGGTCTCTTCGGCAATCTTTGCCAGTCGGGCAGCGCGATCTGCGACGATCTCATCGGTTAACGGCAGCGGATCGCCCTCGCAGGACATGCTGCAATCGAGATGGATCTTTTTAAAGCCGGCGGCGACGTAGCTTTTAATGAGATCGTCGGCATTGGCCATCGCCTGCGCGGCGGGCAGGTTTTGCCAGCGGTTAGGGCCGAGATGATCGCCGCCGAGGATCAGCTGCGGCTGGGGAAAATCGAGCGAACTGGCAAGCTGGCAGACGAAGCCGCGGAAATCAGTGGGCGTCATGCCGGTATAGCCACCGAACTGATCCACCTGATTGGAGGTGGCTTCGATCAGCAGCGGAGCCTGCTGGGCCCGGGCGTAACGAATGGCCGCTTCGAGTACCAGTGGATGAGCGGAACAGACGGCATAAATCCCGCTTGTACTCCCTCGTTTATGCTGTGCCACCATTTCTGTAAGATGTTTCACTTTCCTCTCCATTTCGGATGGTAATGACATTAATCTTTCGTTTTATTTCATTTTATACTGCGTCATGGTGCTTAAAAAATAAAACGAAAGATAATGGTTTTCCGATCTGTTTCACAAAAGAAACATAATGAAAGTCTTCGGCGTCAAGGCGTCTCCCCCTTAACCGCGTTGCGGGGCTTGCATTCCGCTAAAAGAAAGGTGTTAATAGGTAAATCGAAATGAAATGAAAGATTAGTTAAGGGAATGCTTATGAGTGGCACCGATTCTTCCATAGAGAAGCGCCTCGCCGGGACCAGCGAAAGGCGAGAGCAAATTATTCAGCGGTTGCGGCAGCAGGGAAGTGTGCAGGTTAACGATCTTTCCCTTCTGTTTGGTGTCTCCACGGTTACGATTCGCAACGATCTGGCGTTTCTGGAAAAACAGGGCATTGCGGTTCGTGCCTACGGCGGGGCTCTGATTTGCGATAGCAGTACGCCGGGCATGGAGCCTTCTGTTGAGGATAAAAGCTCATTGAATACGGCGGTAAAGCACAATATTGCCAAAGCGGCCGTTAAGCTGATTCAGCCGGGCCACCGCGTCATCCTTGACTCAGGCACCACCACGTATGAAATAGCTCGCCTGATGCGCCAGCATGCTGATGTGATTGTGATGACTAACGGCATGAACGTCGGCAATGCGTTACTGGAGGCTGAGGGAGTCGAGCTGTTGATGACCGGGGGCCATCTGCGCCGCCAGTCACAGTCATTTTATGGCGACCAGGCCGAGCAGTCTTTACAGAATTACCACTTCGATATGCTGTTTCTCGGCGTGGATGCTATCGATCTGGAACGTGGTGTCAGCACGCATAATGAGGATGAAGCCAGGCTCAACCGCCGGATGTGTGAAGTGGCGGAGCGTATTATTGTCGTAACGGACTCCAGCAAGTTCAACCGTTCCAGCCTGCATAAAATCATTGATACTCAGCGTATTGATATGATTATCGTCGATGAAGGCATTCCCGTAGAAAGCCTGGAAGCGCTACGTAAGCATGGAATAGACGTTATTTTAGTGAATGCCTGAACCGTCATTCTGCAGCCCTCTCCTGAAGCAGAGAGGGCTGACCTTGCCGGGATCAGGTTACCGGTGCCGGGTTAAACACCGCCAGCTGGTTATGCAGCCCCCACTGGTCTGAGAAGGTTTTCTTCCGGCCGCTGGCGACGTCAAGAATAAACTCAAACAGCTTCAGGCCCACGTCTTCGATGGTCTCTTCGCCGGTGGCGATAGTCCCGGCGTTAATATCCATCAGATCGTACCAGCGGTTCGCCAGTTCGGTGCGGGTTGCCATTTTAATGACCGGCACCGCGACGAGGCCGTATGGCGTACCGCGGCCGGTGGTGAACACCTGAACCGTAATGCCGGATGCGACCTGCTGGGTACCGCAAACAAAATCGCTGGCCGGCGTGGCAGCAAATATCAGCCCGCGTTTGGTCGGGCGCTGGCCCGGCGACAGCACCTCGACAATTGCACTTTTCCCCGACTTGGCGATAGAACCCAGCGCCTTTTCTACCACGTTGGCGAGGCCGCCCTTTTTATTTCCCGGAGAGGGGTTGGCGCTGCGATCGGTTTGGCCGAGATCGAGATAGTTATCGTACCAGGCCATCTCTTCAAGCAGGCGTTTACCGACCTCCTCGTTCACCGCGCGCGGCGTGAGCAGATGAATGGCGTCACGGACTTCAGTGACCTCTGAGAACATCACCGTCGCGCCGCAGCGTACCAGCAGGTCGGAGGCATAGCCGACCGCAGGGTTGGCGGTGACGCCGGAAAACGCGTCGCTGCCGCCGCACTGCATGCCGACCACCAGCTCGGACGCCGGGCAGGTTTCGCGCTGGCGCTGGTTGAGCTTCGCCAGGTGACGCTGTGCAACCTGCAGAATATCGTCGACCATGGATTGAAAACCCACGTGATGCTCATCCTGCAGCCGCACGATGCTGGCGCTATCCACGGCAACGGGCTGAACATCTTCCGTCCCCTGCAGCAGGCGCTCTGGCTGCAGCTTTTCACAGCCCAGGCCAACAACCATCACCTCACCGCCAAAATTTGGGTTCAACGAGATATTGTGGATAGTGCGAATAGGCACCACGGCCGCCGGCGCGTTGATGGCGACGCCGCAGCCGTAGAGGTGATTGAGGCCCACCACGCCATCGACGTTCGGATACTTCGGCAGCAGATCGCGTTCGATGATTTTGACCACGTAATCGACAACCCCGGCCACGCAGTGCACGCTGGTGGTGATGCCGAGCAGATTTTTGGTCCCGACGCTGCCGTCGGCATTGCGATAGCCTTCAAAGGTATAGCCTTCAAGCGCGGGCAGCGCCTGCGGGACTTTGGTCGCCAGCGGCAGGGTATTCAGCGGCGGTGCGCTGGGCAGCTCTACCGTGGACTCGTCAATCCAGCTGCCGCGCACGATATCGCGAACGGCGTAACCGATGACTTCGCCATAGCGAATGATTTCGCCGTGAACCGGAATATCCGCCAGGGCCACCTTATGGCCCTGAGGAATATGTTCAATCAACTCCAGCCCGTCCGGGAAACGACTTCCCGCTTTCAGGCCATTATCATTGACAATAATTGCCACATTATCGGTGTCGTGTACTTTAATATAAAACGCGCTGGGCGATTGTTGTCTGATTTCGATGTCGGCCATTGTCCAGTATTCTCCAGCCAGGTGGGGATAATAAAATAGTTAGCTCTATATAAAATCTAATTGAGGATGTTCTCAGTATTGTGGAATTAGAATGTCAGGAGTTAGCGATCAAAAATGTGATCTCGATCACTCATTATCGCGATAGCCGCGCCAGCAGCGGCATCAAAGCGTAAATATGTGCATTAGCGCCCATTATTATATGCATATGTTTAAAGTAATATTTATATAATCCTCATTAATTGTGCGTTTGCACAATGCGCGGCAGATGTCGGCTGTTTATACTGAATAACGATTTCATTACACCAGATTTGCTATTTTGATGTTTGTTTTTATTTAAAGGGCATCTTTAGTGTAACGCTTAAGTAATAAGAAAATAACTTCTCGAGTACCTGAGGGAAATAAAATGATACTTGATACGGTTGAAAAAACAAAAAAAGGCTTCCCCACCCGATATTTAATTTTACTGATAATATTTATCGTCACTGCTGTTAACTATGCCGACCGCGCAACGCTCTCCATTGCCGGAACCGCAGTAGCAGAAGAGCTTCAGCTCAGCGCCGTATCGATGGGATACATTTTCTCCGCCTTTGGCTGGGCCTATTTGCTGATGCAAATCCCCGGCGGCTGGCTGCTCGATAAGTTTGGCTCGAAGAAAGTCTACACCTACAGCCTGTTCTTCTGGTCGCTGTTTACCTTCCTGCAGGGCTTTGTTGACGTCTTTCCAATCGCCTGGGCCGGGATTTCAATGTTTATTATGCGGTTTATGCTGGGCTTTTCTGAAGCGCCGTCATTTCCGGCTAACGCCCGCATCGTTGCGGCCTGGTTCCCGACCAAAGAGCGCGGTACCGCCTCCGCTATCTTTAACTCTGCGCAATATTTTTCCCTGGCGCTGTTCTCGCCTCTGCTCGGCTGGTTAACCTTCGCCTGGGGCTGGGAGCACGTGTTTACCGTGATGGGGGTCATTGGTTTTGTCCTCACCGGCCTGTGGGTAAAGCTGATTCATAACCCGACCGACCATCCGCGGATGTCAAAGGAGGAGCTGAAGTTCATCTCTGACAACGGCGCGGTGGTGGATATGGACCATAAAAAGCCCGGCGGCAATACCGCCAGCGGGCCGAAACTCCACTATATCAAGCAGCTGTTAACCAACCGCATGATGCTGGGCGTATTCTTCGGCCAATATTTTATCAACACCATCACCTGGTTCTTCCTCACCTGGTTCCCGATTTACCTGGTGCAGGAAAAGGGGATGTCTATTCTGAAAGTGGGGCTGGTGGCCTCCATCCCGGCGCTGTGTGGTTTTGCCGGCGGCGTGCTGGGCGGCGTGTTCTCCGACTATCTGATTAAACGCGGCTTTTCTATCACGCTGGCCCGTAAGCTGCCTATCGTTCTCGGCATGCTGCTGGCTTCAACCATTATTCTGTGTAACTACACCGATAATACCGCGCTGGTGGTTACCCTGATGGCGCTGGCGTTCTTCGGCAAAGGCTTTGGCGCCCTCGGTTGGCCGGTCATTTCCGATACCGCACCGAAAGAGATTGTTGGTCTGTGCGGCGGGGTCTTCAACGTATTCGGTAACGTGGCGTCCATCGTTACTCCGCTGGTCATTGGTTATCTGGTCAGCGAGCTGCATTCATTTAACGCAGCGCTGGTGTTTGTCGGTTGTTCAGCTCTGATGGCGATGGTTTGCTACCTCTTCATTGTTGGCGACATCAAACGTATGGAACTGCAAAAATAATTCACGGTTAAGTGACAAGGTATAAGCGATGAATAACGATATCTTCCCGAACAAATTCAAGGCAGCGCTGGCTGCGCACCAGGTGCAGATTGGCTGCTGGTCCGCGCTGGCAAGCCCCATTAGCACCGAAGTCTTAGGCCTTGCGGGCTTTGACTGGCTGGTGCTGGACGGCGAGCATGCGCCTAACGACATTACGACCTTTATCCCACAGCTGATGGCCCTGAAGGGCAGCGCCAGCGCCGCGGTTGTGCGGGTCCCGACCAACGAGCCGGTGATTATTAAGCGCCTGCTGGATATCGGTTTTTACAACTTCCTGATCCCGTTTGTGGAAAGCAAAGAAGAGGCGGTGAACGCGGTGGCCTCCACCCGCTATCCGCCAGAAGGTATCCGCGGGGTCTCCGTTTCTCACCGCGCCAACATGTTTGGCACCGTGCCGGACTACTTCGCGCAATCCAACAAAAACATCACCATCCTCGTACAGATTGAGAGCCAGCAGGGCGTAGATAACGTCGATGCCATCGCGGCAACCGAAGGCGTTGACGGCATTTTTGTCGGCCCAAGCGACCTGGCCGCGGCGTTAGGCCATCTCGGCAACGCCTCTCACCCTGACGTTCAGCGCGCGATTCAGCAGATTTTTGCGAGTGCGAAAAAGCACGGTAAGCCGAGCGGCATTCTGGCGCCGGTAGAGGCCGATGCGCGTCGCTATCTGGAATGGGGCGCCACCTTTGTTGCCGTCGGCAGCGACCTGGGCGCATTCCGCTCCGCCACGCAGAAGCTTGCGGATTCTTTTAAAAAATAACCCTCGGGATCAAAAGAGAGAGAACGTTATGACGATGAAAGTTGGTTTTATTGGCCTGGGCATCATGGGCAAGCCTATGAGCAAAAACTTGCTGAAAGCCGGTTACTCGCTGGTGGTTTCCGATCGTAATCCTGAAGCGGTTGCTGAAGTGATGGCTGCCGGCGCAGAAACGGCGGCTACGGCGAAGGCGATTGCCGAGCAGTGCGATGTGATTATCACGATGCTGCCGAACTCCCCGCATGTGAAAGAGGTAGCGCTGGGTGAAAACGGCATCATTGAAGGCGCGAAGCCGGGCACCGTACTGATTGATATGAGCTCCATCGCGCCGCTGGCCAGCCGCGAAATCAGCGAAGCGCTGAAGGCGAAGGGTGTGGATATGCTCGACGCGCCGGTAAGCGGCGGCGAGCCGAAGGCGATCGACGGCACGCTGTCGGTGATGGTCGGCGGCGATAAGGCAATCTTCGATAAATACTACGACCTGATGAAGACGATGGCCGGTTCGGTCGTGCACACCGGCGAAGTGGGGGCAGGTAACGTGACGAAGCTGGCCAACCAGGTGATCGTCGCACTGAATATTGCCGCGATGTCTGAAGCGTTGACTCTCGCCACTAAAGCGGGCGTCAATCCCGATCTGGTGTATCAGGCTATCCGCGGTGGCCTGGCGGGGAGCACCGTGCTGGATGCGAAAGCGCCGATGGTCATGGATCGTAACTTCAAGCCAGGTTTTCGCATCGACCTGCATATTAAGGACCTGGCCAACGCGCTGGATACGTCCCACGGCGTGGGCGCTCAGCTGCCGCTGACAGCAGCGGTGATGGAAATGATGCAGGCGCTGCGTGCCGATGGTCTGGGTACCGCCGACCACAGCGCGCTGGCATGCTATTACGAAAAACTGGCGAAAGTGGAAGTCACTCGCTAACAAGAAGGGCGTGAAACGCGCCCTGTAATTCTTGCCTTGCGCGGCACTGTCAGGCTACATAACTATGAAAATCGTAATCGCCCCAGACTCTTATAAAGAAAGCCTTTCTGCCATTGAGGTAGCTCAGGCAATAGAAAAAGGATTTCGGGAAATTTTCCCCGATGCGGAGTATGTTTCCGTCCCGGTTGCCGACGGTGGTGAAGGCACCGTTGAGGCCATGATTGCCGCCACGCAGGGCTCTGAATATACCGCCCTGGTTACCGGGCCGTTAGGTGAAAAGGTGAACGCCAGCTGGGGAATGTCCGGCGACGGTAAAACGGCATTTATCGAGATGGCGGCCGCCAGCGGACTGGGCCTGGTTCCGCCGGCGCTGCGCAATCCGCTGCTGACGACATCGCGCGGGACCGGCGAGCTGATTCTCCAGGCGCTGGATCATGGGGCGAAAAATATCATCATCGGCATCGGCGGCAGCGCTACTAACGATGGCGGCGCCGGGATGGTGCAGGCGCTAGGGGCCAGCCTTCGCGATGCTAACGGCAGCGAGATTGGCAACGGCGGCGGGAGCCTCGCCAGCCTGAATGCCATCGATCTCCGAGGTCTGGACGCCCGGCTGCAGGAATGTACCATCCGCGTAGCCTGCGACGTGACCAACCCGTTGATTGGTGATGTGGGCGCCTCGCGTATTTTTGGCCCGCAGAAGGGGGCGAGCGAAGCGATGATCCTCGAGCTGGATCGCAATCTTGAACACTATGCCGATGTGATAAAAAACGATTTGCGCGTGGACGTGAAACAGGTGGCGGGAGCCGGCGCCGCCGGAGGTATGGGGGCCGCGCTGATGGCGTTCCTCAATGCTGAACTGCGCAGCGGGATCGAGATTGTCACCCAGGCGCTGAATCTGGAAGAGCATATCCTCGACTGCTCGCTGGTGGTGACCGGCGAAGGGCGGCTTGATAGCCAAAGCATCCACGGCAAGGTGCCGGTCGGCGTGGCGAGCGTGGCGAAGAAGTACCATAAGCCGGTGATTGGCATTGCCGGCAGCCTGACCCGCGACGTTGGCGTGGTGCATCAGTTTGGCATCGACGCGGTATTCAGCGTGCTGACCAATATTACGACGCTGGAAGAGGCCTTCCGCGGGGCATCGGACAATATTTATCGCGCGTCGCGTAACATCGCCGCGACATTGCGGGCCGGGATGGCGATGGAGGGATGACAACCGGCGGCAAACCCTCTATACTTCGCGCCGAAGCTGACCAGACAGTCGCCGCTTCGTCGTCGTCCTCCTTCGGGGGGAGACGGGCGAAGGGGAGGAAAGTCCGGGCTCCATAGGGCAGGGTGCCAGGTAACGCCTGGGGGGGAAACCCACGACCAGTGCAACAGAGAGCAAACCGCCGATGGCCCGCGCAAGCGGGATCAGGTAAGGGTGAAAGGGTGCGGTAAGAGCGCACCGCGCGGCTGGTAACAGTTCGCGGCACGGTAAACTCCACCCGGAGCAAGGCCAAATAGGGGTTCATAAGGTACGGCCCGTACTGAACCCGGGTAGGCTGCTTGAGCCAGTGAGCGATTGCTGGCCTAGATGAATGACTGTCCACGACAGAACCCGGCTTATCGGTCAGCTTCAACTCTTCAGAAAACCCCGCCTCGGCGGGTTTTTTGCTTTCTACGCAAAGGATGAGGCAGAAAGGGCGAATGACTGTCCATGACGCTCTTCATGAAAAGAACGCGGCTTAGCGGCCAGCTTTAACTCATTCGACACAAACCCCGCCTCGGCGGTTTTTTTGCTTTCTACGCAAAGGATGGGGCATTTTGCTTTCCAGCGCGAAATCGTGATGACCTGTAGCTTTAATTCGGCACCGCGCTGGCGTGATTTTATTATTCACCGCGGGCCGCCGGGGATATATAACGGATGGCGCGGGGTTGTATAAAATTAAACATTTTTATTGCTGTTTCTGATGGCGTGCTCGGGGATACTGTGTGGCTTAATATTGGCGTGTTTTATCCATTTCCTCTATTGTTCCTGACAGGTGCTTTGCACTATTAAGTACTAATGGATGGCATATTAATTATTCTTAGCCTGAGTCCGGAGTGCTTATTATGAAAGGCTTTGTTTTATTTCCACAGGTTAAAAGCGCAATTGCATGGCTGGAAGGTCATGGCGATACGATTATGCAGTTTGGCTGGAATATTGCGGCCGCGATTATTTTACTCTTTGTGGGTAAACTGGTTTCTAAATTATTATCAAAGACCATCGAAAGGATCCTGTTGCGCAGAAACGTCGACGCGACGGTGGTTCATTTCTTCGCGGCGATCGTTCGCTATATTACGATGGCGTTTGCCATCGTGGCGGCGCTGGGAAGAGTCGGTATCGAAACCTCATCGATTATTGCCGTTATCGGCGCAGCAGGCCTGGCGATTGGCCTTGCGCTGCAGGGGTCGCTGTCGAACTTTGCCGCCGGCGTGCTGCTGGTCACGCTACGCCCCTTCCGCGCGGGTAACTTTGTCCAGGTTGGTGCGGTGTCCGGGGTTGTGCAAACGGTTCACGTTTTCTCTACGACGCTGCTCACCGTTGATAATAAAGAAGTGGTGATCCCCAACGGCAAAATCATCGCCGACAGTATCGTAAATTACTCCCGTCATCCGTATCGTCGTATCGATCTGCTGCTGGGCGTGGCGTATCAAAGCCGCATTGCGGAGGTCAAAAACGTTATTCAGAAGATTGTTGATAAAGAATCGCGTATTGATAAATCCCGCGGCACGACGGTGCGCCTTATTGAGCTCGGGCCGTCAACGCTTAACTTCACCGTCCGCGTGTGGGTGAAAAACGTTGAATACTGGGATACCTATTTCGATCTGCTGGAGAGCATTAAAGAGTCGCTGGATGAGCATAACATCGTGCTGCCGGGCCCGCGGATGGATATTCAACTGGTGAATTCATCCCAGCAGGCGCTTATTCAGCGAGCGTCATAACCCCTCGCGCAGATAAAAAAACAGCCGGGCGGGAGAAAGCAGAGTCGGCCCCGGCAGGAGCCGATTTTTGGCATCAGGCGGCGTTTTCTTCATCCTGAAGTCGTATCTCCGCATCGGCGACGATAGCCTCCAGCTCGCTCAGCATCTCTTCGTAGCCAAAGCCGACGACGTTGGTTGTTTCCGGCAAGGTTGGCTGAATCGGCGATGCGGTCTTCTTCGGTTTCTTCTTACTCACTGATAAGCTCCCTGACTCCCGTTTTTATACCGGTAAATCTATCAGTAAAGCGCGCAAAGGCGTATCGGCAACGAGGGTAATGTTAGCTTCATCACGAATAAAGGCGCCATCGCCGCAGGTCAGTGCCTGCTTTTCCTCTTCATGCGCCACGGCGTGAACGGTCCCGTGAATAGACTGCAGATAGGCGCGCGGTCCGTGAAGCTGCACGTTAATCCTCTCGCCTTTCGCCAGATCGAGATGATGGATCCAGACCTGCTGGCGTAGCTGCAAACTATCCTGCGCGCCGTCCGGTGAAGCCAGCAGCTGCTGCGGACCCTCGGTGATACTCATCTTCTGTACCAGCGGATTTTCGCGCTCCGGGCAGGCGTCCAGCCACAGCTGCATCCGCGTGAGCGAACAATCTTTACTCAGATTATGCTCGCTATAGCTGACGCCCGGCTGGGTCGAAATCAGCAGCGCTTCGCCGGCTTTGGCCTGCACGTGGTTGCCGTCGCTATCGCGGTACTCCGCTTCCCCTTCCAGGATCAGGTTCAGGATATCGACCTTCGGGTAGGTACGCGGCTGAAACGATGCGCCCGGTGCCAGAACTTCCTGGTTGAGCACGCGCAGGGAGGCGTAACCTAACAGTTTCGGGTCGAAGTAGTGTCCAAAGGAAAAGGTGTAGCGGGCCTGCAGCCAGCCGAAATCTGCTTGTCCGCATTGTTTGGCTGTTCGGGTAGTAATCATTGTCTTGACCTCTCTTTACACTAAAACAATGGTAAAGGTATGGACGCTGTATTGTTAGCCAGATATTCTGCCCGGTATATTCAAATTTCCTGAACGAGAGTGCTATGGCCAGAGAGAGAGCATTAACGCTGGAAGCGTTGCGCGTAATGGATGCGATCGACCGGCGCGGGAGCTTTGCCGCCGCGGCTGACGAGCTCGGACGCGTCCCTTCTGCACTTAGCTACACGATGCAAAAACTGGAAGAGGAGCTGGACGTGGTGCTGTTTGACCGCTCCGGTCATCGAACAAAATTCACCAACGTCGGCCGCATGCTGCTGGAGCGCGGACGGGTCCTGCTGGAGGCGGCGGATAAGCTCACCACCGATGCCGAAGCGCTCTCCCGCGGCTGGGAAACGCATCTGACCATCGTCACCGAAGCGCTGGTGCCGACCACCGACTTTTTCCCGCTGATTGAAAAGCTGGCGACCAAATCGAACACGCAGCTCTCGGTCATTACCGAAGTGCTCGCCGGCGCATGGGAGCGCCTGGAGCAGGGCCGGGCGGATATCGTCGTTGCGCCGGATATGCATTTTCGCTCTTCGTCGGAAATTAACTCGCGTAAGCTCTATTCGGTGCTGAACGTCTATGTTGCCGCGCCGAATCATCCTATTCATCAGGAGCCGGAGCCGCTTTCCGAAGTCACGCGGGTGAAGTATCGCGGCGTGGCGGTAGCGGATACCGCGCGTGAACGTCCGGTGCTGACGGTGCAGCTGCTCGACAAGCAGCCGCGTTTAACGGTCAGCACCATTGAAGATAAGCGCCAGGCGCTGCTGGCAGGGCTGGGAGTGGCGACCATGCCCTATCCGCTGGTGGAGCAGGATATTGCCGAAGGGCGCTTACGGGTTGTCAGCCCGGAATATACCAATGAGATTGACATTATTATGGCCTGGCGCCGCGACAGTATGGGCGAGGCCAAATCCTGGTGCCTGCGGGAAATCCCCAGACTGTTTACCGGGAAGTAAATCAGCGCTGCGCACCGCGCGAAGGCGGTGCGCATAATGAGCTATGAAAGGGGTTTTGGGTCGGGTCCGAAGCGGTTATTTCCGGGCGTTCCGCTTTGGCAATTGAAGACCAGAATCGCCAGCCAGCCGATGACCGGGATCAGCAGCAGCAGTAGCCACCACGCCGAACGGTCCGTGTCGTGCAAACGCCGAAACTGCACCGCCCACCATGGCAAAAAGATCAGCACGCCGTAAATCGTCGTCAGGATGCCTTCACCCCCCGCCCGCTGCCAGCCCAGCATTTTATCGATAATGCTGAGCACGCCGGTGAGGATGATATTGACCAGAATAAACATCCAGTACTCTTTACGACGGGCGCGGCCGCCAAAGCCAATATAGTTTCTTATTACCTGTATATACCAGTCCATGTTTATGCCTCGATTAGCCGTCAATCACTTGTTTTTAAAGCGATCGTAATAAGAATAGACGGGAATGAAAGGCGGGTAAATATCGTGGCTGTAAAATTTAGGCGCCGCTGCGGGCGCCCAATATATCAGCGGAAAAGAAGGTCACGGCCGTGCGGCTCGTGCAGATCCTGCTGCGGACCGACGGAGATAATTCCGGTCGGGTTGATGGTTTTATGGCTGCGGTAGTAGTGGTTGCGAATATGGCCAAAATCGACGGTCTCGGCAATGCCCGGCATCTGATAGATATCGCGCAGGAAGCCGTACAAATTTGGGTAATCGCTGATGCGCCGCTGGTCACACTTAAAGTGGGTGACATACACCGGGTCGAAGCGCACGAGGGTGGTCCACAGACGAATATCGGCTTCGGTTAGCTGGCTGCCCGTCAGGTAACGGTGCTGGCTGAGGATCTGCTCCAGGCGTTCCAGCGAAGCAAATACGCCATCAACGGCTTCATCATAAGCCTTCTGGCTGGTGGCGAACCCGGCTTTATAAACGCCGTTATTCACGCTGTCGTAAATCCAGCCGTTCAGCTCATCGATGTTCTCGCGCAATGCAGGCGGGTAGTAATCGCCGGCGGTTGCCCCCAGCCCGTCGAAGGGGGTATTGAACATACGAATAATTTCAGCCGATTCGTTGCTGACGATAGTTTGCAGCTTCTTATCCCACAGGATCGGCACCGTCACTCTCCCGGTATATTGCGGGTCGGCCTGCAGATAGAGCTGATAGAGAAACTGGTGCTGATACAGCGTATCGCCGGTGGCGTCCGGGAAGCTGCTATCGAACGTCCAGCCGTTCTCGAACATCAGGGGATTGACGACCGAGACGGAGATAAATGGCTCCAGGCCTTTTAGCTTGCGCAGAATAAGGGTGCGATGTGCCCAGGGACAGGCGAGGGAGACGTACAGATGATAGCGATCTTTTTCGGCAGCAAAGCCGCCATCGCCGCTCGGCCCGGGTGCGCCATCGGCTGTCAGCCAGTTACGGAAGGCCGAAACGGAACGCTTGAATCGTCCTCCGGTGGATTTGGTGTCATACCAGGTATCGTGCCAGACGCCGTCAACTAATTGTCCCATTGTTTCCTCCTTCAGACTGTAGATAGCAAAAGCGAGGAGATATCTCCTCGCTTTTTGATTCAGTATAGTGTGCTTACCACTTTTTATTCAGCACGCGGTCGATGCTGAATGCGCCTGGACCGGTGATAGCCAGCAGCAGGAAGCCGCCTGCGATGGTCAGGTTTTTCATGAACATCAGCGAGTTCACGCCTTCAGCAAAGTTGCTGTGGAACAGGAACGCGGTCAGCAGGGTAAAACCGGCGGTGAACAGCGCGGTCGTACGGGTCAGGAAGCCGAACAGGATGGCCAGGCCGCCGCCGAACTCAAGCAGAATGGTTAACGGCAGTAATGCACCCGGGACGCCCATGGCTTCCATGTATTGCTGAGTACCTGCATATCCGGTGATTTTTCCCCAGCCTGCGGTGATAAACAGGATTGGCATCAGGATACGCGCTACCAGTACACCAACATCTTCTAATTTTTTCATTTATTACTCCAGAAAACCCAAAGGGCGGCGGTTTTGTTTTTTGGTGCAAACCTGCGTAATTACGCGGGGTTGCTGTCGATGGAGAGAATATTAGCGAGACGTTGGGGGAATTGTTAGCAAGGAAAACTGTAGAACTTCATCAAGAATTCTGAGTGATTTTTCAGGCGACAGGCAAATAAAAGGACCGGTTAAGGTCCTGAGAGCAAAGCAGATGGGGAACTCCGCGCGGTGTGCCTTAGCGCGATGATTGCTGGCGCAGCAGGCCTTTAACCATACGCCAGGTACTCCAGGCACCGACGCCGCGCCGGGTCCAGCGCATAAGAAAGCGAGGGTGGCGAACGGACCAGATGGCCATCACGCCGCTGCCGACCAGCGCCCACGAGCGCAGGTTTTGCAGCGTCAGCCAGCCTCGGTCGAGCGGGGCGGTGGCCGCTAGCCAGTCGCGACGGCCGGCGGTTAAATCCAGCCGCTGCTGCTGGATCTGGTGCAGCAGAAGAGTCTTGCGCCGCTCACGTTCCTGTTGACTGCTCATGGTTAATCATCCTCCAGCAGCGCTCTGTCGTTAGCCAGCTCCGTGCGTGTATGACGCAGGAACGTCGAACGCCGGGCCTTGCGTAGCGTCCAGATACCGCCGATCAGCGAAGCGAGCAGCAGCACGGCGGTGGTGGCTATCATGACGTTCAGGCGATACTGCGGATCGACGGCCCAGATAATGAGCACCAGCAGGCTCATCAAGCCAAACGCGGCGAACAGCAGGGTCAGCCCCAGCATCAGGAACAGCTGGAAGAGGTTAGCCTTCTCTTCTTCCAGCTCCACGACCACCAGACGCAGACGCGTTTCCACCATTTCAACCAGCAGCGATACGATGCGCTGGCCGATGCCGAAAACGCTCTGACCCGGTCCTTGCGTGCGTTGAGAGTCCGCCATAATTAGCGACGCGTCAGCAGGACACCCAGCACCAGCCCAACGGCTGCGCCAATACCTACGCCGGTCCACGGATTTTCGCGAACGTATTCGTCGGCGCGCGCGGCGCTTTCACGGGTCTGCCTGACGATGGCATCGCCGGTTTCACCCAGGCGTACGCGGCTCTCTTTCAGCGCGCTTTCTGCTTTGCTGCGCAGCTTGCCTATCTCTTCCTTCGATTTATCCGTGGAGGAGTTCAGCACTTCTTCCAGGGTATCAGCCAGAGTCTTCAGTTCTGCACGCAGGTCGTCTGCAACGTTATCTTTAGGCATCTTTCTCTCCTGTAGAGTGGTCCATATACATACTAGTACTCACGTGACTCAAGCGCTTTTAGCTCTTGCTGCGCTTCATCAAGTTTATGCTGGCGCTTGCTGATTTTCTCAGCATCGCCTTTCTGTTCGGCTTCGCGCAGATCGCGCTGACGCTCGCTAATCTCTTCCCGCTGTTTAGCGATTTTTTGCTGGTGATCGGCTTTGAGCTTACTGTCGCTACAGTGGGCCTGAACTTCACGCAGCGCCTTATTGAGGCCATCAATACGGTTCTGATTGTGATGTTTCTCGGCATAGCTAATCTCCCGCTGGATATCCTGCTCTTTTTCCTGACAAGGGGAGATGGCAAAGGCGCTGGAGCTAAGCGAAGTTAAAACCAGGATCAAAGCGATGCGGTGTTTCATGGATGCTACCTTCCATTGTGTGAGGGCATATCCGTAGGATAGACCCGATCCAGTTGATTAACGTCAGCCCGGTGGCTCCCGCAGTCTTAAGCATAGTAAGGAAAACAGGAAATCACCAAACTGCGTGAAAATATTCAGAATTTTGGAAATTATCCAAACCTGTGTGGCGTATCGCGCAGGCGGGAGAGCCATGCTGTCGGCGTGTTATCTTCCTCCAGCAAAGCAATAATATAGCCGTGCGGCAGGGCGCGTCCCAGCACTTCTTTCGCCGCTATTCCCTGGGCGCTGGAATCAAATTTGATCAGCAGGCCATCTTTTTGCGGCGTGATGCTTTTAAAACGAATGCCGTTGGCATCAAGATGGTGCCAGACGGAAAAACCGTCCGGCATACCAACATCCTGACTTACAGGGTGGATAGCGAGGGTGGCTTCCTGCTGTTGTGCCGCCAGCCACAGCCAGAACAGGGTGCACAGCAAAAGAGAACCGCCCAGCATCCAGCCCAACTTACGCAGAGAAGGGCGTTTTTTAACCATCATCAGCCCCGACTTCTGTGTTTTTTCTTCCACATCACCACGAGCGAGCCGATTAAGCCAAATACCAGCAGCACCACCGGCAGCAGCATCAGGCAGGACATGAGCTGATCTTCATATTTCAGGAATACCGGCGTTTTGCCCAGCAGGTAGCCCAGAGAGGTCAGAATCAGTACCCACAGCAGGCCGCTCATCCAGTTAAAGAACTGGAAGCGCGCGTTGTTCAGCCCCGAGATGCCGGCAATGGTCGGCAGCAGGGTACGAACGAAAGCGATAAAGCGGCCAATCAGCAGCGCGGAAAGCCCGTGCTTATGGAACAGATGGTGCGCGCGCTGGTGGTAGTGGGACGGCAGATGTGAAAGCCAGTTCTGCACAATCCGCGTGTTGCCCAGCCAGCGGCCCTGAATATAGCTCAGCCAGCAGCCGAGGCTGGCGGCTGTTGTGAGCAGCAGCAGCGTTTCGGGGAAGCCCATTGCGCCCTTAGCAATCAGGACGCCAACCAAAACCAGCAGGCTATCGCCCGGTAAAAAAGCGGCCGGAAGCAGGCCGTTTTCGAGGAATAAAATCATAAATAAGACGAAATACAGCATGCCAATCATGGAGGGATTGGCGAGAGTTTCGTAATCCTGGCTCCATAGAGCATTTAACAATTGGGTTAATAGTTCCATTCACGATTCCTGGTACATCGGTTAACGGTACGTCTGAACGCAGTGTAAATATAGCGACATAGGTTGTTATTGGATTATGGTCGCTGCTGATGCGGTCTGAACGGATCCCTGTCTGGCATCATCTTCTTCAGGTCGTTCCAGGCTACTTTTGCGCGGAAAAACCAGCCGCTATTGCTATTCACGCTACCGGGTATCTCTTCCCTTGCTCTCTGCACGTACCCTGAAGGGGTGGTGCATCAGATAAAGATAAGCAAATGCGAGCTGCAGAACGACGAAATGCATCTAATTGTAACAAAACCGCTGACTTTACGGCAGATAAATTGCAGTTTGTTGCTTGTTGATTTTGCTGATTGCGGCGGCGGGTGGCGAGTGTCTTTACACAGGCTGACACTATAGATATTTGCTTACCTGGTCAGGATGGCGGGCAGACGCTGGGCGCCGGCCCGGAATGAGGATATCGCTTATTTTACGCCGTTGGCGGCGGTATCGAGGTGAACAACCGGATTTTCCGCAAACAGGTAACGATCGGCATTGAATTCAAAATCATCGCTGGTTTCGTTGAACAGCATCAGCTTGGTGTTTTCCAGGTGCTGCCACATCGCCAGCTTCGCAGCGTGCGGATCTTTACGAATCAGCGCCTTAAGGATTTGATCGTGATCGTCGCACCAGCTATCGACGGTGCGCATGTCGATATGGTCGTGCAGTTTTTTCCAGTAGGGGTTGTGCACGCGCTGGGTCCACATTTTTTCGACAATCGCCGCGAGGGCGGAGTTCTGGGTCGCCAGTGCAACCTGAACGTGAAACTGGAGGTCCCACTCGGAATCGCGGAAGCACTTCTCTTTCCGCGCGTTCTCCTGGATCTCCATAAGCTTCATGATGTCCTGCTTGGTCACCTGGGTGGCGGCAAACTCGGCGATATTGCTCTCAATCAGCTGCCGGGCCTGCAGCAGCTCAAACGGACCGTAGTTGGCGAACTCCAGGGTCTCGTCGATGGGCTGCTGGTGCTTCGGATGATTGGAGATAACGTGAATGCCCGAGCCTTTGCGCACTTCCACATAGCCTTCGACTTCCAGCATGATAATGGCTTCGCGAACCACGGTACGGCTAACGCTTTTCTCGTCGGCAATAAACCGCTCTGCGGGCAGCTTATCGCCCACCAGGTAGACACCTTGTTCAATACGTGCCTTCAACTCTGCGGCTAGCTGTTGATACAAACGACGTGGTTCTGTGATTTCCATATTCGCTCCCGGAAGATGGCGACAATATTGAATTTGTTATACCACTTTTACGCGCATCCCACCACTGTCAGGCATGAAAAAGCCGCCTTTATCGAGGCGGCTTTAGCGGGTCAATCTTGCGGTGCAGGCGCTAGCTTTGCGTCACCGGTTTACGGGTACCGAGCGGGGTGGGGTCGTCGTCCGCCGATTTGTTCTTCAGTACGGTCCAGATGACGACGGCGCCCAGAAGGTCGAACACCGCCAGCACGGCAAACAGCGGGCTAAAGCCGATGGTGTCCGCCAGCGCGCCGACCACCAGCGCAAACATGGTGCTCGCCATCCAGGCCGCCATACCGGTCAGGCCGTTAGCGGTCGCCACTTCATTACGACCGAATACGTCGGAAGAGAGCGTAATCAGCGCCCCGGACAGCGCCTGGTGAGCAAAGCCGCCGACGCACAGCAGGGCGATAGCCACGAACGGGCTGGTGAACAGGCCAATCATACCCGGGCCAATCATCAGTACGGCGCCCATGGTGACGACCATTTTACGCGAGACGATCAGGTTGACGCCAAACCAGCGCTGGAACAGCGGCGGCAGGTAGCCACCCACGATGCAGCCGAGGTCAGCGAACAGCATCGGCATCCATGCGAACATGGCGATCTCTTTCAGGTTAAAGCCATACACTTTAAACATGAACAGCGGGATCCACGCGTTGAAGGTCCCCCAGGCCGGCTCCGCAAGGAAGCGCGGCAGGGCGATACCCCAGAACTGACGGTTGCGCAGGATCTGCCACGGCGACATCTTCTTACCGTTGTTGGTCTGATGCTGAGACTCCTGGCCGCCGATGATGTAGTCGCGCTCTTCGCTGGTTAGTTTTTTCTGGTCACGCGGGTGCTTATAGAACACCAGCCACGCCATTGCCCATGCGAAGCTCAGGACGCCGGAGATGATGAACGCCATCTGCCAGCTGTGCATCACAATCGCCCAGACCACCAGCGGCGGTGCGATCATCGCCCCGATCGAGGAGCCAACGTTGAAGTAGCCAACGGCAATAGAGCGCTCTTTGGCCGGAAACCATTCCGAACTGGCCTTCAGGCCCGCAGGGATCATAGCGGCTTCAGCGGCACCCACGGCGCCACGCGCCAGGGCTAATCCGCCCCAGCTGCCTGCCAGCGCCGTTGAGCCGCAGAAAATAGCCCAGGCGATAGCGAAGAAGGCGTAGCCGATTTTGGTACCCAGAACATCCAGCACGTAGCCCGCAACAGGCTGCATAACGGTATAAGCAGCCGAGTAGGCCGCGATGATATAGGAATACTGTTGGGTGGAGATGTGTAACTCTTCCATCAGAGTTGGCGCAGCCGCAGCCACAGTGTTACGCGTCAGGTACCCCAGCACGGTGCCAAATGTCACCAGTGCAATCATATACCAACGTAACCCTTTAATTTTACGCATGTAAAACCTCATCGTTAGTTTTATATCCGCAGCGAGTGCGGCCATCTTCAGCTCCGTAACGGCGATGAAGAGGGAGAACGGAGGGCTCAGGGTGGGAAACCCGTATGGCCTGAACCTTGCCATCAATCGTTATGTTTAATCCGGCATCCATACCGTTCAATCCGATGCCTGTTGTCATTCGGTAATGCATCCCGTCGGTTCATATGTTTCGACGAAATCAAGATAACTTGTCATACAACTTCAAAAGTTGAGTGCCGTCACAAAAGTGGGAAAGTTTATGGGGGTATTATTCTCTGCGAGCAAAGCCAGTACTGGCGCGGCCTGACGAATATTTTACTCCTTTGGCGGTCATTTTTTTGTCAGCGTTTATTGATCTAACTCACGAAAAAGATTTTAGCCTCTTGGAATTGGTGTGATAACTTTGTCAGCATGATAGTCAATCATCTGAAGGGCTCCCCAAAGGGGCGAAGAGGAAAAGAAAATGACACCGTTTATGACTGAAGATTTTCTGCTTGATACCGAATTTTCCCGCCGTCTGTACCATGATTATGCCAAAGATCAGCCGATTTTCGACTATCACTGCCACCTGCCTCCGCAGCAGATTGCCGAAAATTATCGTTTTAAAAATCTGTATGACATCTGGCTGAAAGGCGATCATTACAAATGGCGCGCGATGCGCACTAACGGCGTTGCTGAACGCCTGTGTACCGGCGATGCGTCGGATCGCGAGAAGTTTGCCGCCTGGGCCGCCACCGTGCCGCATACCATTGGCAACCCGTTATACCACTGGACGCATCTTGAGCTGCGTCGTCCTTTTGGTATTACAGGTAAGGTGCTGTCTCCGGCTACCGCCGATGAAATCTGGGAGCAGTGTAACGATCTGCTGGCTCAGGATCGTTTCTCGGCCCGCGGCATCATGCAGCAGATGAACGTGAAAATGGTCGGGACGACCGACGATCCGGTTGATTCGCTGGAACACCACGCGGCGGTGGCGAAAGACGCGAGCTTCACCACTAAAGTCCTGCCGAGCTGGCGTCCGGATAAGGCGTTTAATATCGAACAGGCGACCTTCAGCGACTATATGGCGACGCTGGGCGAAGTATCCGATACCGATATTCACTGCTTTGCCGACCTGCAGTCCGCGTTAACGAAGCGTCTCGATCACTTCGCGGCTCACGGCTGTAAAGTCTCCGACCACGCGCTGGACGTGGTGCTGTTTGCTGAAGCCAGCGAGGCCGAGCTGGATAGCATCCTCGCCCGCCGTCTGACCGGTGCCGTCCTGAGCGAGCGCGAAGTCGCGCAGTTCAAAACCGCCGTGCTGGTGTTCCTCGGCGCAGAGTACGCCCGCCGCGGCTGGGTACAGCAGTACCACATCGGCGCGCTGCGTAACAACAACCAGCGCCAGTTCAAGCTGTTAGGGCCGGACGTTGGTTTCGACTCCATCAACGATCGGCCGATGGCGGAAGAGCTGTCGAAGCTGCTGAGCAAGCAGAACGAAGAGAACCTGCTGCCGAAAACCATCCTCTACTGCCTGAACCCGCGCGATAACGAAGTGCTGGGCACCATGATCGGTAACTTCCAGGGCGAGGGGATGCCGGGCAAGATGCAGTTCGGTTCCGGCTGGTGGTTCAACGATCAGAAAGACGGCATGGAGCGTCAAATGACCCAGCTGGCTCAGCTTGGCCTGCTGAGCCGTTTCGTCGGCATGCTGACCGACAGCCGCAGCTTCCTCTCCTACACGCGTCATGAATATTTCCGCCGCATCCAGTGCCAGATGATCGGCCGCTGGGTAGAGGCAGGAGAAGCGCCGGCAGATATTCAGCTGCTGGGCGAGATGGTGCAAAACATCTGCTTTAACAATGCGCGTGATTACTTCGCCATTGAACTGAACTAAGACCAGAGGTCGGTTGATATGCAATACATTAAAATCCATTCGCAGGATAACGTCGCGGTGGCGTTGGCTGATATGGCGGCAGGCACGACGGTCACTATCGACGATGCGGTGGTCACGCTAAGCCAGGATATCGTCCGCGGGCACAAGTTCGCGCTATGCGGCATTGCGAAGGGAAAAAACGTCATTAAGTATGGCTTGCCCATTGGTCATGCGCTGGCGGATATCGCGCCAGGGGAGCATATTCATGCCCACAATACGCGGACCAACCTGAGCGACCTTGACGAGTATAGCTATCAACCGGATCTCGCCGAGCCGTCGGCGCAGCCCGCCGATCGCGAGGTACAGATTTATCGCCGGGCTAACGGCGACGTCGGGGTGCGCAACGAGCTGTGGATCCTGCCGACCGTGGGCTGCGTCAACGGCATTGCGCGTCAGATCCAGAACCGCTTCCTGAAAGAGACCCAGGACGCGGCAGGCACCGACGGCGTTTTCCTCTTCAGCCATACCTACGGCTGCTCGCAGCTGGGGGATGACCATATCAATACCCGCACCATGCTGCAAAATATGGTGCGTCATCCCAACGCCGGCGCGGTACTGGTGATCGGCCTCGGCTGTGAAAATAATCAGGTCGACGCCTTCCGGGAGACGCTGGGCGACTTCGACCCGCAGCGCGTGCGCTTTATGGTCTGCCAGGCCCAGGAAGATGAAGTGGAGGCGGGGATCGAACATCTCCACCAGCTTTATCAGGCGATGCGCGAGGACAAGCGCGAGCCGGGCAAGCTCAGCGAGCTGAAGTTTGGCCTCGAATGCGGCGGCTCGGACGGGCTGTCGGGGATCACCGCCAACCCGATGCTGGGGCGTTTTTCTGACTACCTGATTGCTAACGGCGGCACAACCGTACTGACGGAGGTGCCGGAGATGTTCGGCGCCGAGCAGCTGCTGATGAGCCACTGTCGCGATGAAGCGACGTTCGACAAGCTGGTCACCATGGTGAACGACTTTAAGCAGTACTTCATTGCCCACAACCAGCCGATTTACGAGAACCCGTCGCCGGGCAATAAAGCGGGCGGGATCACCACCCTGGAAGATAAGTCGCTGGGCTGCACGCAGAAAGCGGGCTCCAGCCAGGTAGTGGATGTTCTGCGCTACGGCGAGCGTCTGAAGGTTCATGGCCTGAACCTGCTGAGCGCGCCGGGCAACGACGCGGTCGCGACCAGCGCGCTGGCCGGCGCCGGCTGCCACATGGTGCTATTCAGCACCGGTCGCGGCACGCCTTACGGTGGCTTTGTACCGACGGTAAAAATTGCCACCAACAGCGAACTGGCGGCGAAAAAGAAACACTGGATCGACTTTGACGCTGGCCAGCTGATTCACGGTAAAGCCATGCCGCAGCTGCTGGAAGAGTTTGTGGATACTATCGCTGAGATAGCCAGCGGCAGGCAGACCTGTAACGAACGCAACGACTTCCGCGAGCTGGCGATCTTTAAAAGCGGCGTCACTCTCTAATGACGCGTCATCCTTCACGCCGCCCTGGCCCTGGCTCCGTTGAGTGACCGGGAAGTTCTGAACTGCGGAGTGAATTAGTGGGGGAAGACGATGCAAAAACGGCGTATCAGATGATGATACGCCGTTTTGTTTTATAGGCCCTTCCTGTGGCCGTGAATTAGCTGCGCAGCGCGTTTTTCGCCAACTGCTCATCTTCAGCAATACAGGCCGCGGCGGTGAACAGCGCATCGGTAGAGGAGTTGAGCGCGGTTTCGCAAGAGTCCTGCAATACGCCGATGATAAAGCCGACGGCAACCACCTGCATGGCGACATCATTGGGAATGCCGAACATGTTACAGGCCAGCGGAATCAGCAGCAGAGAGCCGCCCGCCACACCGGAAGCGCCGCAGGCGCACAGTGCCGCGACTACGCTGAGCAGCAGCGCCGTCGGCAGATCCACCGGAATACCCAGAGTATGCACGGCAGCCAGCGTCAGCACGGTGATGGTGATCGCGGCCCCGGCCATATTGATGGTGGCACCCAGCGGGATAGAGACAGAATAGGTATCGCGGTCGAGGTTCAGTTTTTCACACAGCGCCATATTCACCGGGATATTAGCTGCGGAGCTGCGGGTGAAGAAGGCGTAAACGCCGCTTTCACGCAGACAGGTCATCACCAGCGGGTACGGGTTACGGCGGATTTTCCAGAACACCAGCAGCGGATTAATCACCAGCGCCACCAGCAGCATACAGCCCACCAGCACGATCAGCAGCTGGGCATAGCCCCACAGCGTGGCGAAACCGGTCGTCGCCAGGGTTGAAGCGACCAGGCCGAAAATACCCAGCGGCGCAAACCGAATGACCACTTTCACAATGAAGGTCACCGCATGGGAGACGTCATTGATCAGGTTTTTGGTCGTCTCGTTACCGTGACGCAGCGCAAAGCCCAGACCGACCGCCCATACCAGAATTCCGATATAGTTGGCATTGAGCAGGGCATCAATTGGGTTTGAAACCATGCTCATCAGCAGCCCACGCAGGACCTCGACAATCCCCGATGGAGGCGTAATATCGCCGGCGGCGGAGCTCAGATGCAGCGTGGAAGGGAAAACAAAGCTAAACAACACGGCGGTTAATGCGGCGCTGAAGGTCCCCAGCAGGTACAGGAACAGAATGGGACGGATGCTGGTTTTTTGCCCCTGTTGGTGGTTGGCGATAGAGGCCATCACCAGCATCAGCACCAGCACCGGTGCAACGGCTTTCAGCGCGCTGACGAACAGCGTACCGAGGAGGCCAACGGCGATTGCGGCCGGTTTCGAAACCAGCGCCAGCAGTACGCCAAGCACCAGACCCACTACAATTTGTTTGACCAGGCTGCCCTGTGCCAGGCGTTGAAACAGGCCCGATGGGGGAGTTTGTGTTGTCATTATAAATACCTTCTTGTGATGTAGCTTCCCGCGGCACGTACGTATTATTGGTTACGTTTATGTTCGGATGTAAATAAATGTTTGCCTGGTCGAGTATACGGAAAGAACGCTAAGGAGGAAGCGTAAAATGCTGCTTCTTTATCCGAGATCTTGTTTTTTAACTATGCATTAACATTTTTGTGACATGGTGAGAGATAATGCACGGTGGGCGTTGCTGGCCGGGTGAAAAGGGGGTCCGCCCGGCCGTAGGTGGCTTATTGTAACTGTTTCTTCTTATCGTGTTGTCGGTTGACCCAGGCGTTAATCAGCAGCGTCAGCGCCAGAATCCCGCCTACCGTACCGAGCGAAATGCCGATCGGGATATGGTAGAAATCGACGATCAGCATCTTGATACCGATAAAGACCAGAATGATCGACAGGCCATATTTCAGCATCGAGAAGCGTTCCGCCACGCCTGCCAGCAGGAAGTACATCGCGCGCAGGCCGAGGATCGCGAACAGGTTAGAGGTCAGGACGATAAACGGATCGGTGGTGACGGCGAAAATAGCCGGAATGCTATCGACGGCGAAAATGACGTCGCTTATCTCCACGAGGATCAGCACCAGCAGCAGAGGCGTGGCGAACAGCACGCCGTTTTGCCGGGTAAAGAAGTGCTCGCCCTCAATTTTATCGGTCATCCGCAGGTGGCTGCGGATCCAGCGTACCAGCGGCTTATCGCCGATGCCGGAATCATCCTCTTTCGCCAGCGCCATCTTCACGCCGGTAAACAGCAGGAACGCGCCGAAGATATAGAGTAGCCACTCAAACTGAGAGATAAGCCAGCTGCCGGCGAAAATCATCACCGTACGCAGCACGATCGCCCCAAGAACCCCGTATACCAGCACCCGACGCTGTAGCGCAGGCGGTACGGCGAAGCAGCTAAACAGCATCAGCCAGACAAAGACGTTATCGACGGCCAGCGCTTTCTCGATCAGGTAGCCGGTGAGGAAGGCCAGCGCCTGCGGATCGGCGACCGCGCGCCCTTCGGTTTGTACCAGATACCACCAGAAAGCGGCGTTAAAGAGGAGGGAGAGAGTGACCCACAGAATTGACCAGCCCGCGGCCTGCTTCATGGTCATGCTATGCGCACCGCGACGTCCCTGAAGCAGCAGGTCGATAGCCAGCATGATCGCTACGACAACAGCGAATCCGCCCCATAACAACGGTGTGCCGACACTATTCATTACGATATTCCTTACATAAAAACAAAACGGCTGACGTCGGAAGACGGCAGCCGCTGCGTGTTTATGCATAGACCTCGCCTTCCGGCAAGGTCTCACTTACAACGGTAAAAGGACTCGCCCACAGGACGCGGCCTTTTACCGTTGCCCGGCGACCGGATGCGCTTTAACACGCATCGTAATGACGATCCACCGGCAAGGAAGTTACTCCCCTTTGCGCGTAACAAAGTATTACAAGTCATAAATGGCGTCAATGGTCGCTGACGGCACCTTACACTCTTTTACGCCGCAGGCAGGCTATCCGCTGGGAAAACGACCCCGGTCTGACGGCGAATCTCGCTCAGCAGCTTCGCCGTAATGCGGCTAACCTCCAGACCCGGGTGAGCAACCTGATTGGCTTCAACCAGCCGGGCAAACTCTTCCGCTTCATACAGCATAGTATTGATATGCTGCGGCTGCGTCAGGTCCTGGGCTTTTCCGCCGCGCGGAATGAAGCACACCTTCTGGCATTCGGAGATTTTCTCGATAACCAGCGCGCCGGCTTCGCCCTGGATTTCACTCGGCAGCGTCGAGTCGCTCACTTTCGAATGGTGCAGGGTGACGTCGAAATCAGGATAGCTCAGCACCACCGTGCCCTGGGCGTCGACGCCGCTCTCCAGCAGGCTGGCGCTGGCGTGGACGGCGCACGGCTCGCCCCACAGCGCGACCGCCGAGGCCAGGCAGTAAAAGCCGATATCCATGATCGAGCCGTTAGAGAAGGCCGGATTGAAGGTGTTCGGATTCTCGCCGTCGAGATAGCGCTGGTAGCGTGAAGAGTACTGGCAGTAGTTGATAAAGGCTTTATGCAGGCGGCCAATTTTGCTCAGCGACTGCTGCAGTAGCTGGAAGTTTGGCAGGCTGGCGGTTTTAAAGGCTTCGAACAGCACCACCTGGTTTTCCTTCGCGGCGGCGATAGCGGCTTCGGCTTCGCGGATATTTGAGGCCAGCGGTTTTTCGCAAATCACGTGCTTTTTATGCGTCAAAAACAGATGCGTTTGCGGGAAGTGCAGGGAGTTCGGGCTGGCGATATACACCGCGTCAACGGCATCGCTCTGCGCCAGATCGTCCAGCGAGGTGAACAGGTGTTCGACCGGATAATCCTTAGCGAAAGCCTGCGCCTGTTCAAGGCTGCGGGAGTAGATGGCGGTGAGCTTATACTTGCCGGTTTCATGGGCGGCATCGACAAACTGGCGGGTTATCCAGTTTGTGCCAACAACTGCGAAACGAATCATAAAGGTTGACGAACTCCGTGAAAGGGAACCTTTTGCCACTCTAGCATGCCATCATGACAAAACCAGTGCGCTACTGCGCAGAACGATTTAGCGAAAGGTGCGTTAGCCACAGGCGGGTATCAAACTCCAGCTGGTGGTACTGCGGCTCCATATAGCAGCAGAGCTGATAGAAGGCTTTGTTGTGGTCCTTTTCTTTCAGATGCGCCAGCTCGTGAACCACAATCATCCGCAGAAAGGCTTCCGGCGCGTCGCGGAACACCGTCGCGACCCGAATTTCGGCCTTCGCCTTCAGCTTGCCGCCCTGCACGCGCGAAATAGCGGTATGCAGGCCGAGCGCGTTGTTCAGCACGTGGATCTTGCTGTCATACATCACTTTATTCACCGGCGCCGCGCCGCGCAAAAAGCGGGTTTTCAAATCCTGGGTATATTGATACAACGCCTTATCGCTGTTGACGTCGTGGCTCTGCGGATAGCGTTTTTCCAGCACCGCGCCAAGGCGCTGCTCGGCAATTAATGTGCGCACCTGAGAGAGTAAGCTCTCCGGATAGCCCTGCAGGTAAGTTAGTTGACTCATCAAAGCCCCAAATAAAAAATAAAAAGGGTATACTCACGCACCCTTTTCAGGGATAACGCCAAAATTTTACCACTCAGGAGGGCCGATGAGCCACTTAGACAACGGTTTCCGTTCACTGACACTGAAACGTTTCCCGGAAACGGACGACGTTAACCCGCTGCTGGCGTGGGAAGCGGCGGATGAATACCTGCTGCAGCAGTTGGACGATACGGAGATTAACGGCCCGGTCCTGATTCTGAACGACACCTTCGGCGCTTTGAGCTGCGCGCTGGCCGAACACACGCCTTACAGCATCGGCGATTCGTACCTCACCGAGCTCGCCACTCGTGAGAACCTGCGCCATAACGATATTGCTGAATCCAGCGTCAAGTTTCTCGACAGCACCGCCGAATACCCGCAGGCGCCGGGCGTGGTGCTGATAAAAGTGCCGAAAACGATGGCGCTGCTGGAGCAGCAGCTGCGCGCGCTGCGCCTGGTGGTGACGCCGCAAACCCGCATTATCGCCGGAGCCAAGGCGCGGGATATCCATACCTCGACGCTGGAGCTGTTTGAAAAGGTGCTGGGCCCGACTACCACGACCCTGGCCTGGAAGAAAGCGCGCCTGATCAACTGCACCTTCAGCGCGCCCGCGTTGGCCGATGCCCCGGAAACCCTCAGCTGGAAGCTGGACGGCACCGACTGGACTATCCACAACCACGCGAACGTCTTCTCCCGGACCGGGCTGGATATTGGCGCACGCTTCTTTATCGAGCATCTTCCTGCAAACCTCGAAGGCGAGATTGTCGATCTCGGCTGCGGCAACGGCGTGGTTGGCCTGGCGCTGCTGGAGAAAAACCCGCAGGCCAGCGTGGTGTTTGTTGATGAATCGCCGATGGCCGTTGCCTCCAGCCGCCTGAACGTTGAAACCAACATGCCGGAAGCGCTGGACCGCTGCGAATTTATGATTAACAACGCGCTGTCGGGCGTGGAGCCTTTCCGCTTCAACGCCGTGCTGTGCAACCCGCCGTTCCATCAGAAGCATGCGCTGACGGATAATATCGCCTGGGAGATGTTCCACCATGCGCGCCGCTGCCTGAAGATCAACGGCGAGCTATATATTGTGGCGAACCGTCACCTGGACTATTTCCATAAGCTGAAGAAAATTTTTGGCAACTGCACCACTATCGCCACCAACAATAAGTTCGTGGTATTGAAAGCGGTGAAGGCGCGCAGGCTGCGCTGATCGGCCGATCTGCCGGCGGCGGTTGCCCGCAAAGGCGCTGCGCCGCCGGGCGATCGTCGCTAAATCTCCAGTGCCAGCCGGGTTCCCTGGGCAATCGCGCGGCGGGCATCGAGCTCCGTCGCCACGTCGCAGCCGCCTATCAGATGCACCGTTTTCCCCGCCGCCCGCAGCGGATCCGCCAGATCGCGTTTCGGCTCCTGGCCGGCGCAGATAATCACCCGATCGACGCTGAACAGCTGCGCTTCGCCGTCGATCGTCACGTGCAGCCCCTCATCGTCGATCTTCTGATAGCTTACCGACGGGATCATTTTCACGCCGCGAGCCAGCAGGGTAGCGCGGTGGATCCAGCCGGTGGTTTTGCCTAAGCCGTCGCCGGGCTTACCGGCTTTACGCTGAAGCATGACGATTCTGCGTGGGCTTTTCGGCAGCCGGGCGCCTTCCGCCCGCAGTCCGCCCGCGCTCTGCAGGCTGGTATCAATTCCCCACTCCTCGCAGAACCCGGCAATATCCTGGCTGGTGGCGGGCCCCGGCTGGCTGAGGTACATCGCGGTATCAAAGCCGATGCCGCCGCAGCCGATAATCGCCACGCTGTCGCCCACCGGCGCCTTATCGCGCAGTACGTCGAGGTAGCTCAGCACCTTCGGATGAGTAATGCCGTCGATATCCGGCATCCGCGGAGCGATACCGGTGGCGAGGATCGTCTCATCAAACTCCATCAGCCGATCGGCGTCGATCGGCGTATTCAGCCGCAGATCGACGCCGGTCAGATCCAGCATCCGCCGGTAGTAGCGCAGGGTTTCATAGAACTCCTCTTTGCCGGGGATCTGTTTGGCGATATTAAACTGGCCGCCGATCTCTTTTTGCGCGTCGAACAGCGTCACGCGGTGCCCGCGCGAGGCGGCGTTGACGGCAAAGGCCAGCCCTGCGGGGCCGGCGCCGACTACCGCCAGCCGTTTCGGCGCGGCGGCAGGGGTAACCGGCATCAGGGTTTCGTGGCAGGCGCGCGGGTTAACCAGGCAGGAGGTCACTTTACCGGCGAAGATCCGATCGAGGCAGGCCTGGTTGCAGCCGATGCAGGTATTGATCTCATCCGCCCGGCCGCTTTGCGCTTTCGTCAGGAATTCACCGTCGGCGAGGAAGGGGCGGGCCATCGACACCATATCGGCGTCGCCGCGGGCGAGGATCTCTTCCGCCACCTGCGGATCGTTAATTCGGTTGGTGGTGATCAGCGGAATCGACACCGCGCCTTTCAGCTTGCGGGTCACCCAGCTAAAGGCGCCGCGAGGCACCGGCGTGGCGATGGTCGGAATGCGCGCTTCGTGCCAGCCGATGCCGGTGTTGATAATCGTCGCACCCGCCGCCTCAACGGCTTTTGCCAGCATAATCACTTCCGGCAGGGTGCTGCCGTCGTGCACCAGATCGAGCATCGACAGGCGATAAATAATAATAAAGTCGGCGCCCGCGCGCTGGCGCACGGCCCGCACGACCTCGACGGCAAAGCGCATGCGCTGAGCGTAGTCGCCGCCCCAGCCGTCGTCGCGGTGGTTGGTGCGCGCGGCGAGGAATTCGTTGATCAGGTACCCTTCCGAACCCATCACTTCGACGCCGTCGTAGCCTGCTTCCCGCGCCAGCTGGGCGCAGAGGGCAAAATCGTCGATCAGCTGCAGAATCTCGTCGTGGCTCAGGGCGTGCGGGGTAAAGCGGTTAATCGGGGCCTGCAGCGGCGAAGGGGCGACCAGCTGCGGCTGATAGCTGTAGCGGCCGGTATGCAGGATCTGCAGGGCGATTTTGCCACCTTCGCGGTGCACCGCGTCGGTAATGTGCCGGTGATGCGCAAGGTGGCTGGCGTCGTTGAGCACCGCGCCGCCGGCCATCGTGACCCCGGAGGCGGCAGGCGCCACGCCGCCGGTCACAATCAGCGCGACCCCATGACGCGCGCGCTCGGCGTAAAAAGCCGCCAGCCGCTCTGCGCCGTCGGCGTGTTCCTCCAGCCCGGTATGCATGGAGCCCATCAGCACGCGGTTTTTAAGCTGGGTAAAGCCCAGGTCGAGCGGAGCGAATAACGACGGATAGTGGCTCATAATGGCTTCCAGTGGCAAATATGTAACATTATTGTTATGTGGTCGGATGAGTTACTAATTTAGCCGTCGTGGGAAAAAAGGGAAAAGGGGAGTGCGGCGATTGTGATGGGATTCAAAGAATGATGCGTGGCCGGGCACCATCGGCTCTCTGCGATGGCGCCCGGCCGGTGGGCTAGGCCCGATGGCGGCGCGTAGCCGGCTCCAGCCCCGGCGCCTGCCACATGGAGGTGGTCAGTCCGCTGTCCACCAGCCCGAGCTGGTCGGCGTAGACCGACTGCCATTTGCTCATCATCTCCTGATAGAGCTCGCGATGCGCCGGGTCAGGGGTAAACTCCCGATGCCAGCCCACCAGCTTTTCACCCGTCGCCGCCATATCGGCGTACAGCCCGGCGCCGGCGCCGGCGGCGATGGCGCAGCCGAGGGCGGTGGCCTCGCGCACCACCGGGACGCGCACCGGCAGGCCGGTGACATCGCTGAGGATCTGGCTCCACAGCGCGCCCTTCGAGCCGCCGCCGGCGAAGACCAGGCTATCGAACGTGACCCCCGAGAAGCGGGAGATCTGCGCGAGATTGCAGGCCGAGACAATCGCCGCATTCTCTTCCAGCGCGCGGAACAGGGTCGCCTTATTGCACTTTTCCGGGTCGATGGAGAGATTAATAAACGACGGCGCGGCGTGGTACCACTGCTTAAAATGCATCGCATCGGAGAAGATCGGCATCACCCCGTGGGAGCCGGCGGGCACCCGGCTGGCCATCTCCTCCAGCAGGGAGTAGGCGTCCACGCCGAGGCGCTCGGCCACCAGCTTCTCTTCGGCGCAAAAGGCGTCACGGAACCAGCGCATGGTGAGGCCGGTAAAGAAGCTAATCGACTCCGCCTGGGCCATGCCGGGAATGACGTGGGGATTGACGCGAATATTCATCTCCGGGTCGGTGCGCGGCTGCGGCAGGTTCACCACCTGCTGCCAGAAGGTGCCTCCCAGCACGGCGGTCTGCCCCGCGCGCACCACCCCGAGGCCGAGGCAGCCCAGCTGCACGTCGCCGCCGCCCATCACCACCGGCGTGCCCGCCCGCAGCCCGCACTGCTGGGCCGCGGCGTCGGTAACCGCCCCCAGCAGCGTGCCGGTCTCTTTCACCGGCGAGAGCATATCGGCGCGCAGCCCGGCCATATCCAGCAGCGCTGGACGCCAGTCGCGGCTGAAGAGATCGAGCATCCCGGTGGTGCCGGCGTTGGACGGGTCGACGGCCAGTTCGCCGGAGAGTTTTGCCGCCAGCCAGTCGCTAATCATGGTGACGGTGGCCGCCTGGCGATAGATATCCGGGCGATGGTGGGCCAGCCACAGCAGACGCGGCATGGCGCTGAGCGCCAGGGTTTGGCCGGAAACCTCATACACTTCGGACTCAAAGCGGAAATCGTGGATCTCTTTGAGCTCCGCCACCTCGCGGCTGGCGCGCGCGTCGACGTTGGCGCAGGCCCAGATGGCCTCGCCGTTGCGGTCATATAAAACGATCCCTTCGCGCATCGAGCAGCAGGCGACAGACTGAATATCCGCCGCGCTGAGGTGAGCGGCGCCGAGCGCCTGGCGGATGCACTGGCAGGCCAGCTGCCAGTTGGTGCTAAGGTCGAACTCCATCGAGCCGGGGACATTTTCGACGCTCAGGTGCTTCCATTCGGCCTGGCCGACCGCCACCTGGCGCCCTGCAAGATCGAAAACCACCGCCCGAATGCTGCCGGTCCCGGCATCTAACGCTAACAGGTAACTCATGACATGCGCCTCGCTGGTGTTGCGCGGCGCAGGGCCGTCAGGAGGCCAGCGTGAGCACCGCGCGTGCTGTTGTCTCTTCCGTTACCAGGCCATTAATCCGCTTGCCGATCAGAGCCGCGTAAATCGCCTGCGCTTTTTCCGTTCCTCCGGCAACGCCGACGATGGTTGGCAGCTGCGCCAGCTCGTCGAGGGTTACGCCGAGCAGTTCCCGGTGAATTTCCAGCCCCTCAACCCGCCTGCCGTCGGCCTGCAGGAAATAACCCAAAATGTCGCCTATCGCTCCTTTGCGGGCGTACATCAGCTGTTCGCCTTCGCTGATATAGCCGGAGCGCAGGATGGTGGCGTCGCGGCGCTGGTCGATAGCCCCGATGCCCACCACCGCCGCATCCGCCGCGGTGGCGGCGAGGATCACGTCGCGCACGCTTGACTCCCGGCGGAGGATCTCGGCGACGTCGGCGGAGGAGACCCGCAGCGGCGCCGGGATAATGCTGACGCTACAGGCGGCGTCCAGCTGGCCGATCCCGGTCATGTAAGGGCCCACGCCGCCGGAAAGGGTCACCAGCCGCACCTGCTGAGAGCTGATAAAGCCGCTCAGATGCTGCAGGCAGCTCATGGTCGCCTCGCCGAAACCGACCGCCAGCAGCTGCCCCGGCGCCAGTACGCCCATCAGCGACTGCGCCGCGCCGATCCCGAGGCGGGTGTTCATCGGCGGGGTGTTCAGCGCCGGAAGCACGCGCGCAATCTTGAGGTCGAAACGCCGCTGCAGCTCGGTCTCCAGCGCCAGGCACCCTTCGTAGCGGGAGTTGATCTGCACGCGGATCACCCCGGACTGCCGGCCTTTCTCCAGCAGCCGGGAGATCTTCAGCCGCGGCAACCCCAGACGTTCACCAATGTCGTTCTGCGTCAGGCCGTCGTGGTAGTAGCACCAGGCCACCCGCGCCACCAGCTCTTCCTCGGCTAACGCCAGGCCGGCGTAGCGGCTCTCTTCCGTAATGCGTTTTTCGCTCATAAAGTGAACTCTTATAAAAATTTAGATCATATGTTCGCTATTGCACGGTCGGAAAATGTGAGCCGGCCGGCAAAACCGATCTTTGGCTGTTCGCTGGTTTTATTCAAACGATCGAAAGCATAAAACTGTGATCCTCGCACGGTTGTAAATATAGTTCAGGGTCTACGCTTTTGAACATTATTAAATTAAAAAATCATTTGTTCAAATAGAGGCGTGATAATGAAGCCACTGCTTGAAGCCCGCCAAATCTGCAAACAGTTCTCCGGCATTAGCGTGCTGAAGGCGATTGATTTCACGTTATTTTCCGGCCAGGTGCGCGCCCTGATGGGCGGCAACGGCGCCGGGAAATCGACGCTGATGAAGATTGTCGCTGGCGTAGAAATCCCCGACAGCGGCGAGCTGGCCCTCGGCGGCGGCACCTTTGCGCGCCTGACCCCCGCGCTGGCCCATCAGCAGGGCGTCTATCTGGTGCCGCAGGAGCCGATGCTGTTCCCTAACCTGACGGTGCGGGAAAACATTATGTTCCGCCTGCCGAAGCGCGCCGATAGCGCCGCGCAGCTGCAGGAAAAGCTGCAGCAGCTCAGCTGCCAGCTGAATCTCGACGCGGCGGCCAGCACCCTCGAGGTGGCGGATCAGCAAATGGTCGAGATCCTGCGCGGCCTGATGCGCAAGGCGCAGATCCTGATCCTCGATGAGCCCACCGCCTCCTTAACGCCGGGCGAAACGGCGCGTCTGTTTTGCCAGATCCGCGCGCTGCAGGATCTCGGCGTTGGCATCGTCTTTATCTCCCACAAGCTACCGGAGATCCGCCAGATTGCCAGTCACGTCTCGGTCATGCGCGACGGCGCGGTGGTGCTGAGCGGGCACACCGCCGACTACAGCGACAATCAGCTGGTGAGCGCCATGACGCCCGCCGACCGGGAGCACACCCTCAGCGATACGCAGAAGCTATGGCTGGCGCTGCCGGGCAACCGACGCACCCAGCCGCAGGACTTCCCGGTGCTGCGGGTGGAGGATCTCACCGGCGAGGGCTTTATCGATCTAAACCTTGAGATCTACGCCGGGGAGATCGTCGGCCTCGCCGGGCTGGTGGGATCCGGACGCACCGAATTTGCCGAAACCCTCTACGGCCTGCGGCCGCCGCGGGCAGGGCGGGTCTGGCTGGAGAACCGCGATATCAGCGACGCCAGCACCCGCGCCCGGCTTGCCAGCGGGTTGGTCTATCTGCCGGAAGATCGTCAGGTTTCCGGACTGTTTCTTGATGCGCCGGTGCGCTGGAACACGGTGATGTTTAACCAGCCATCGCTGTGGCAGCAGGATAAACGCGAGGCGGCGGTGGTAGAGCGCTATCACCGGGCGCTGGGGATCAAATTTGCCGATAGCGACCAGCCGGTGCGCACCCTCTCCGGCGGTAACCAGCAGAAGGTGCTGCTGGCGCGCTGCCTTGAAGCCAATCCGCTGCTGCTGATCGTCGACGAGCCGACGCGCGGCGTGGACGTCTCCGCCCGCGCCGATATCTACCAACTGCTGAAAAGCGTCGCCGCACAGAACGTGGCGGTGCTGATGATCTCCAGCGATCTGGATGAGTTTGTTGGCCTGGCCGACCGGGTGCTGGTGATGCATCAGGGCCGACAGAGCGGCGAGCTGGCGCGCCGGGCGGTGACCGTTGAACGCATGATGACGCTGGCATTTGGAGGCGCGGCATGAAAACGTTATTGAAAAATCGCGAATTGAGCGCCTTTCTCGCCATCGTGGTGCTGTTTGCCGGGCTGGTGGCGCTCAACCCGGCCTACTTCAGCCTTCAGACCCTGGGCATGATCTTCGCCAGCTCGCAAATCCTCTGCCTGCTGGCGCTCGGGGCAACGCTGGTGATGCTGACCCGCAATATCGATGTTTCCGTCGGCTCCACCGTTGGCCTGTGCGCCATTGCGGTGGGCGTGGCGCTGAACGGCGGCTACGGCCTGACGGCGGCCATTGCGTTTGCGCTGGCGATTGGCGCCCTGGCGGGCGCCTTTAACGGCCTGCTGGTGGTGGGGCTGCGCATTCCGGCAATTGTCGCCACCCTTGGCACCCTCGGGCTGTATCGCGGGGTGATGCTGCTGTGGACCGGCGGGAAATGGATTGAAGGCCTGCCGGATAGCCTCAAGTCGCTCTCGGAGCCGGCGTTTATCGGCATCTCGCCGCTGGGCTGGCTGGTGCTGGTTCTGCTGCTGGCCGGCGCCTGGATGCTGTCGCGCACCGCTGCCGGCCGCGATTTCTACGCCGTCGGCGACAACCTGACTGCCGCGCGCCAGCTGGGAGTCGCGGTGAACCGCACGCGGATGCTCGCCTTTACCCTTAACGGCATGCTGGCAGCCTGCGCTGGCGTCGTTTTTGCCGCCCAAATTGGCTTTGTGCCCAACCAGACCGGCAGCGGGCTGGAGATGAAAGCCATCGCCGCCTGCGTGCTCGGCGGTATTTCCCTGCTCGGCGGCACCGGGACGCTCATCGGCGCGTTTCTCGGCGCTTTCTTCCTTACTCAGATTGATACCGTGCTGGTACTGCTCAGGCTCCCGGCGTGGTGGAACGACTTTATTGCCGGCCTGGTGCTGCTCGGCGTGCTGGTGCTCGACGGGCGGCTGCGCCAGGCGCTGAGCCGCCACCAGCGGGCGCTGAAGTATGCCCGCTTTCAGCCCGGTAATAAGGGGGGAAAGGGCGTGGCCCCGTTCACAAAGCGTAAAAACAAAGAGGTGGCGTGATGAAGCTCAGCTGGGAAAGCGCGCTGCTGGCGCTGCTGGTGGTGGAAATTCTGCTGTTCGGGGCCATTAACCCGCGGATGCTGGATATCAATATGCTGCTGTTCAGCACCAGCGATTTTATCTGTATCGGCATTGTCGCCCTGCCGCTGACGCTGGTGATCATTAGCGGTGGCATCGATATTTCGCTCGGCTCGACCATCGGCCTGTGCGCCATCGCGCTGGGGGTGATGATGCAGGCGGGCTGGCCGATGGGGCTGGCCATCCCGCTAACCCTGCTGCTTGGCCTGCTGTGCGGGCTGATTAACGCGGCGCTGATCCACTACACCGGCATCAGCCCGCTGGTGATCACCCTCGGCACCCTCTACCTCTACGGCGGCGGGGCGCTGCTGCTCTCCGGCATGGCGGGCGCGACCGGCTATGAAGGGATTGGCGGCTTCCCCGACGCCTTCACCGCCTTCGCCAACCTGACCCTGTTCGGCCTGCCGCTGCCGCTGGTGCTGTTTATCGTCATCACCTTTTTCTTCTGGCTGCTGGCCCATCGCGGGCGCTTTGGCCGCCACCTGTTTCTGCTCGGGCAAAACCCGCGCGCCGCGCGCTATGCCGCGCTGTCGGTGAACGGCATGCCGTACGTGCTGTATGGCCTGGTGGGCGTGGCCTCGGCCATTGCCGCGCTGGTGATGGTCTCCTATTTTGGCTCGGCGCGATCGGACCTCGGCCGCGATCTGCTGATGCCGGCGCTGACCGCCGCGGTGCTTGGTGGGGCGAATATCTACGGCGGTTCAGGTTCCATTATCGGCACGGCGCTGGCGGCGCTGCTGGTGGGATATTTACAACAAGGTTTACAGATGGTCGGCATCCCCAACCAGGTGTCGAGCGCGCTGTCAGGGGCGCTGTTGGTTGTGGTGGTGATGGGGCGCTCGCTGAGCCTGCACCGCGAATGGGTGCGAATGACCTGGCGACGCCTTTCTCGCGCATAAAACAATCGGAGCATAAACATACGATGAAAACCAAACGAATCCTGCAAACGAGCGCCCTGGCGCTGGCGCTGAGCGTGGCGACCGCCCAGGCCGCAGACCGCATTGCCTTTATTCCTAAACTCGTCGGCGTGGGCTTCTTTACCAGCGGCGGCAACGGCGCCAAAGAGGCGGGCAAGGCGCTGGGGGTCGACGTTACCTACGACGGCCCGACCGAACCGAGCGTCTCCGGCCAGGTGCAGCTGATCAACAACTTCGTCAACCAGGGCTACAACGCGATTATCGTCTCCGCCGTATCGCCGGACGGCCTGTGCCCGGCGCTCAAGCGCGCGATGCAGCGCGGCGTGAAGGTGCTGACCTGGGACTCCGATACCAAACCCGAATGCCGCAGTATCTATATCAACCAGGGCACCCCGCAGCAGCTAGGCGGCCTGCTGGTGGATATGACCTCGAAGCAGGTCACCAAACCGGCCGCTAAGGTGGCGTTCTTCTACTCCAGCCCGACGGTGACCGACCAGAACCAGTGGGTCAAAGAGGCCAAAGCGAAGATTGCCAAAGAGCACCCGCAGTGGGAAGTGGTGACCACCCAGTTTGGCTATAACGACGCCACCAAATCGCTGCAAACTGCCGAGGGCATCTTAAAAGCCTACCCGGATCTCGACGCCATTATCGCCCCGGACGCCAACGCGCTCCCGGCGGCGGCGCAGGCGGCGGAGAACCTTAAGCGCCAGGGGGTGGCGATTGTCGGCTTTAGCACCCCGAACGTTATGCGCCCGTACGTCGATCGCGGCACGGTGAAAGCCTTCGGCCTGTGGGATGTGGTTCAGCAGGGAAAAATTGCGGTTAACGTCGCCGATCGTCTGCTGAAAAAAGGCGATCTTAACGTCGGTGACAGCGTGGAGGTAAAAGATATCGGAACGCTGAAGGTCGAGCCAAACAGCGTCCAGGGCTATCAGTATGAGGCGAAAGGCAACGGCATCGTGCTGCTGCCGGAGCGCGTGGTGTTCACCAAAGAGAACATCAACAACTACGACTTCTGACGGGGGATAAAATGGCAGATTTAGACGATATCAAAGAGGGGAAGGACTTTGGCCTGGATCGACCGCAGCAGAACGTTCTCTACGGGCTGAAGGGCTGCGGATCGCTGGAGTGGGGGATGCAGTCCCGGCTGGCGCGCATCTTTAACCCGCAGAGCAACCGCACGGTGATGCTGGCCTTCGACCACGGCTATTTTCAGGGGCCGACCACCGGGCTGGAGCGGATCGATCTCTCCATCGCCCCGCTGTTTGATGAGACCGACGTGTTGATGTGTACCCGCGGAATCCTAAGAAGCACGGTACCGGCGGCCACCAACAAGCCGGTGGTGCTGCGCGCCTCCGGCGGCAACTCAATCCTTAGCGAGCTTTCCAACGAGTGCGTGGCGGTAACGATGGAAGACGCGCTGCGCCTCAACGTCTGCGCGGTCGCGGCGCAGGTCTATATCGGCAGCGAATACGAGCATCAGTCGATCGGCAACATTATTAAGCTGGTGGATGCCGGGAACCGCTACGGCATGCCGGTGCTGGCGGTCACCGGGGTCGGCAAAGAGATGACCCGCGACGCGCGCTATTTCTCGCTGGCCAGCCGCATCGCCGCCGAGATGGGGGCGCAGTTCGTAAAAACCTATTTTGTTGAAGAGGGTTTTGAAAAAGTGACCGCCAGCTGTCCGGTGCCGATAGTGATCGCCGGCGGCAAAAAGCTGCCGGAGCAGGAGGCGCTGGAGATGTGCTGGCGGGCGATCGACCAGGGTGCGTCCGGCGTCGATATGGGGCGCAATATTTTCCAGTCCAGCGCGCCGCGCGCGATGCTGAAGGCGGTGAAGAAAGTGGTGCACGAGAATATGAGCGCCCGCGAGGCGTATCAGTTCTGGCAGGAGGAGAAGCAGGGGGAGCTGAAATGAACGTGACGCTGGTCGAAATTAATATCAAACCGGAGCGGGTTAACGAGTTTCTCGACGTCTTTCGCGCGAACCATGAAGGGGCCCTGCAGGAGCCGGGCAACCTGCGCTTCGACGTCCTGCAGGACCCGGAGGTGAAGACGCGGTTTTTTATCTACGAGGCCTATAAAGATGAGGACGCGGTGCTGGCGCATAAAAAAACGCCGCACTACCTGGCCTGCGTCGAGAAGCTGGATGAGATGATGTCGCAGCCGCGGCAAAAGCGCAGCTTTGTGGGCCTGCTGCCGGAATAGCATCGGAAAGCTGACCGGCAGGCGTAAAAAAGCCCGGTGAATATTGCTTCCACCGGGCTTTTTGTTGGCTATCGTCAGGCTTCTTCCACCGACACCCGCAGCTCGGCCAGCGCGTTCCGCGCCGCCTTCAGCACCAGCTCGCACTGCTCAAGGGTCAGCGTCAGCGGTGGTTCGATGCGGATCGTCCTCGCGTTGTTCAGGGTACCGGCCACCAGCACCCGCTGGCGGAACATCAGGCTGGCAAAGTCATAGCCGATTTCGTTATCCACGAACTCAATGGCCATCAGCATCCCTTTACCACGGACTTCGTTCACCAGCTCCGGATACTCGCGAGCCAGCTGGCAGAAGCCATCCAGCAGCAGTTCGCCTTTCTGTTCCGCTTGCGCCGGCAGATTCTCCGTCAGCAGGACGTTGATCGTCGCCAGCGCCGCGGCACAGGCCAGCGGATTTCCACCGAAGGTGGTGGTATGCAGGAACGGATTGTCGAACAGCACCGAGAACACCTCTTCGGTGGCGACCGTCGCGCCAATTGGCATCACGCCGCCGCCGAGCGCTTTGGCAAGGCACAGAATGTCCGGCTGAACGTTCTCGTGCTCACAGGCAAACATTTTGCCGGTGCGCCCCATGCCGGTCTGCACCTCATCGAGGATCAGCAGTGCGCCAAACTCATCACACAGCTTACGTACCGCCGGCAGATAGCCCTGAGGCGGCAGGATCACGCCACCTTCGCCCTGGATCGGCTCAAGGATCACCGCCGCGACGTCATCACCGGTTTTCTTGCACTCACTGAGCAGCGTGCGCATGGCGTTGATATCGCCAAACGGCACGTGACGGAAGCCCGGCAGCAGCGGCATAAAAGGTTTACGGAAGGTCGATTTGGCGGTAGCCGACAATGCACCCAGCGATTTCCCATGGAACGCGCCGCTGGTGGCCACGAAGGTAAATTTGCCACGTGGCGACTGGTAGGCTTTGGCGAGCTTGAGCGCCGCTTCGACCGATTCCGTACCGCTGTTACTGAAGAAGCTGTATTTCAGTTTGCCGGGCGTTAATGCCGCCAGCGTTTTGGCCAGCATGGCCCGCAGCGGATCGAGCAGTTCCTGACTATGAAGTGGTTGCTTAGCGAGCTGGTGCTCTACGGCGGAAACAACGACTGGATTACGGTGCCCTACATTAAAAATCCCAAAGCCACCCAGGCAATCAATAAACTCTTGTCCCTGAGTGTCGACAAGCGTATTTAAACTTCCCGCCTGCCACTCTACGGCTCCGTAATCCCCGCCAGCGGTAACAGATTTTCGATACGCTAAAAACCCCGGATTCACATGCTCTTTAAAGTATTCCCTGACCTCCTGGTTAAGTGCTTTCATCTCCTCATGATCAAGCGTTCGCTTCTCAATGAGATTCAGTGCGTGTGCGCTGCAGGCCAGAGCCGATGCGCTGGAAGGTAACCTGTTCAAAGTGAGCTCCTGGGACGGGCGTATCACATGATACTGAATTAAGTATTGCAGGGATTACGCCACTTCGGTGGAGGCGCTGAAAATCGGGATAAACGCAGCGTGAAAGCGGATATGTGCGGAATTTAATCTCACGGCGATATTTTTGGCATGTTTTACTCCTGAACGGAGCTAATAACCTGCTGGCAGCTATACCGCCGCGTGCTTCGCGGCGGTGCAGGTTGCCCAATTAGAGGGCAGAAGGGGGGCTTAATCGAGCTGGGAAATTTCCATGGCCGCGCGGTCGATAACGGCGACGATCTGCTTGAGCTGCGCGTCGCTGGTGGGTTGCTGATTCACTTTCAGATCCAGTACGGCTTTAAAGTTCTCCAGCGCCCGCTTCATTTGCGGATTTTTGCGCAGTTCACAGCCGACCATCCGCGCTTGTAAACGCTCTTGAATTTGAGCCAGTTGCTCGAGATTTTCGGCGTGCAGCTGGCTGCCTTCGGCGGTAATGGCAATTTTCTTGCGGCCATTTTCCTCTTCAACGCTGATCAGACCCTGATCCTGCAGGAGATCGAGGGTGGGGTAGATCACGCCCGGGCTAGGGCTATAGTTACCCTGAGTCAGGGTCTCTATCTCTTTAATCAGCTCGTAGCCGTGGCTGGCGTTGCGAGTCAGGATATCGAGGATAACCAGTCGCAGTTCGCCGTGACCAAAGAAACGCTGACGGCGTCCGCCGCCTCTGCGTTCGTGTTCGCCATGGTCACCGCCTCTGTGGCCGTGTTCCCCACGTTCACCGCGGTGCCCACGTGGCCCACGCCCTTCTTCATGATGATGTCGCATCGTTTATTCCTCATTAGTTTTGATATATCTAATTTATATCTAAAAAATAACGATTAGCAAGTATGAGATATGATGTTTTTTTAATTTATTGATTTTAAATGTTTTTATTGATGGGTTTGGACTTTTTTGCTTTTTGCCACGACTATATCAAAAATAACTTGCATTCTTTTTTAATGGCAATCATTATCATTTGGGTCATGTTTAGATATATCTATTTTTCACGAAGGCGATCGAATCGATGATGATAAAAACGAAAAACACTCAGTACCCGCAGCGCGTTCGTAATGAGCTGCGTTTCCGTGAATTAACCGTCCTGCGCGTAGAGCGTATCGGCGCGGCTTTTCAGCGCATTGTGCTGGGCGGGGACGCGCTGGACGGTTTTGTTTCCCAGGGGTTTGACGACCATACCAAACTGTTTTTCCCCGAAGCCGGCGCCGCGTTTACGCCGCCGCAGGTTACTGATGAAGGCATTAATTGGGGGGAGGGCGTGCGTCCGGCAACCCGCGACTATACGCCGCTGTACGATGCCGAACGCCATGAGCTGGCGTATGACTTCTTTATTCACGACGGCGGGATTGCCAGCAGCTGGGCGCTGGCGGCCAAACCGGGCGATACCCTGGTCATTGGCGGGCCGCGCGGTTCGCTGGTGGTGCCGGAAGATTATGCCTGGCAGCTGTACGTTGGCGATGAGTCCGGCATGCCCGCGCTACTTCGTCGCCTGCGGGCATTAAGCCAGCTGCCGGTTCCGCCGCAGGTAACGGCGATCGTCACCATCGGTGATGCGTCTTATAAAGACTATCTGGCGGAGTTTGATGGCTTCAATATTGAGTGGGTGGTGGGCCATAACCCCGCCGCGGTGGCCGAGCGTCTGGCGCAGGTGAGCGTCCCGGCGGAGGATTACTTTATCTGGGTGACCGGCGAAGGCGCGGTGGTGAAATCGCTGCTCGAGCGCTTTAAAGGGGACGAGATTGACCCGCAGCTGGTGCGCTCCCAGGCCTACTGGCACAGTAAGTAAATGTCGCGAAGTCCCGGGCTGCGGCGATTGCTCTGCCCGGGCTACATGACCAAAACTCCCTGCATTCTCTGCATTCTCTGCATTCTCTGCATTCCCGCAGGCACCGCGGCGCCTGCGGGAATATCTGACGGCTTCTATTTCTCCGCCAGGGCCTTAAACACCATCGCCACCGCGTGAGCGCCAGGGTCCATATTGCCCAGCAGGCTGTCGCTGTTGAGATACGACGCGCGCCCGGCGTTGGCTTTGCTGGCGTGAAGGGTGCTCTCTGCGCCGGCCTGGGCCGCGACAAACGCCGCCTGCAGATTGTCAGGCGCGGCCAGCAGCGACGCCAGCGCCGGCTGCAGCGCGTCAATCATGGTGCGATCGCCTTCGTCCGCTCCGCCGTAAAACTTCATCTGCGCCAGGCCGGCGTTGAGCGCTTCGGCGACGCCGGCGCCCTGTTCCAGCTTCTGCCCGGCGGCGGTAAAGAAAATAGACATCAGCACGCCGCTGGAGCCGCCCATCACCACGGTCAGGCGTTCGCCGATCAGCGCAAACAGAGTGGCGAGGTTGGCGAGCGGCAGCTGCTGGCGACGCAGCAGGTCGGCCACGTCGCGCGCCCCCGCGGCGAAGGTCGACCCGGTGTCGCCGTCGCCGACTTTGGCATCCAGCGCGTTGAGGTGGGCCTCAAGGTCGGACAGCGTTGCGGTCACCGTTCCGACGTAGCCCGCCACGACGCTATGGTCTGAAGGCTGGAACTCCACGCGGCTGCTGCGCAGCGAGCAGGGCATCACCCCGACGGCACGCGGCTGGACCGGCTTCTGCCAGCTGGCGGTTTCCACCTCGGAGAGCAGCGCTTTCTCAATGCTCTCTTCCAGTACGATCGCGGTGATCGAGAAGCCTTTCATATCCAGGGCGGTGACCAGAGACGCCGGGCCAATCAGCCAGTCAATACGCTGATGGAGCGGGGTGTTCGCCAGCTCGCGGGTGAGGATCGCCATTTCCGCGACCGACACGCCGCCGAGATTATTGAGCATCACCGCCAGGCGGCCGGTTTCCGGCAGGGCCGCAGTCAGCTTCTCCACCATCAGTTGCATAATCTGCGCGCTGTTCTGGGTGGCGATAACCGAAGCGCCGGGCTCGCCGTGAATGCCCATCCCCAGCTCCGCCTGCTCGGGATGGTGGCGCGGTGCCGTCTCGGCATCCTGCGGCAGGTGGCAGCTGGAGAGCGCGAGGCCGAGGCTGCGGGTGTTGTTCGCCGCGTACTGCGCTTCACGCAGCACGGTCGCCAGGTTGTAGCCGCGCTCGGCGAAGTAGCCCGCCACTTTATGCACCAGGATGGTCCCTGCAATGCCGCGCGGATGCTTGTTATCCGGCAGCGAAATATCGTCGCCGACGATCAGCATCTCGACGCTGTAGCCCAGGCGACGCGCTTTCTCCGCTGCGAGGCCAAAGTTCAGGCGATCGCCGGTGTAGTTCTTGACGATCAGCAGACAGCCCGCTTCGCCGGTGACGGCCTGGATGGCCGTCAGCACCGCATCGACGCTCGGTGAAGCAAAAATATCGCCGCAGACGGCGGCGGTGAGCATGCCTTTGCCAATAAAGCCCACGTGGGCCGGCTCGTGGCCGGAGCCGCCGCCGGAGATCACCGCGACGTTGCTCTTATTCAGATCGCTGCGCACGACCACGCGGATCGCCGGATCGCTCTCCAGCCGCGCCAGGTTATTCCACGGGCTGGCGATAATCGCCCCTTCAATAACGTCGCTGACGAGGCTGGTGCGCTGATTAAAAAAGAATTGAGACATAACGGTTCCTGGAGGTTAAGCGAAAACAAAATCCCCGGAGGCGGCGCCTCCGGCGTGAGGTCAATGGGGCCAACAGCGCGGACTACCCGCGGATAATGCGCCTTTCGGCGACATCAAGGGTGATGGCATCGCCGCTGCGCAGCGTTTTCAGCGTCTCACCCTGCTGGCACAGGCAGGCGATCCCGGCCTGGCGCGCGATAATCGCGCCGTGGGATACGTCGCTGCCGCCCTGCAGGCAGATCCCTTTGACCTGCCTGGCGTCGAGCTGCAGTACGGTAGAGGGGAAGATATCATCGGCGATGATAATCACCGGTTCATTCACCGCCAGCGGCACCTCGCTGCGGCCCTGAAGATGGCGCAGCGTGCGGTGGAGCAGATCTTCGATATCAATATAGCGCGCCTGCAGATAGCTATCGCTCAGCTGGCGATACTGCTGGCTGAGATCGACCAGCACCTGATACCACGCCCACTCGGCGCAGCACTGCTCCTTGCTCAGGATGGCGCAGGCGGCGTCATAGAGATCCGGGTCGTCGAGCAGGGTATGGTGGCCGGAGAAAATGGCCGCGATATCGGCGGAGTAGCGCTCCTCCGCCAGGCGGGTCAGGGCGTTGAGATCCGCCAGCGTCTGCTCAATAGCCTGCTTCAGGCGCCGCTGCTCTTTGGCGCTATTGGCGCTGTTTCGCCGCCGCGGCTCGGCATGCGGCAGGGGGTAGAGCAGCGCCTTCCCCTGGACGCGCGCGGTGGAGGGGACGGCCGCCGCCGGGGCCGCGTTCGGCTGCTCGCCAAAGTGCTCCGCCGCCAGCGCCTGGAATGCGGCCAGCGCCGCCTCGGCATCCGGCCCGCGGGCCAGCAGCCGGAGCCTGTCGTCGCGGCGCACCTGCAGCAGCGCGATTTTATTGATGCTGTCCGGCGCTACGCACTTGCCGCCTTTCTCCAGCAGCAGATCGGCGTTGAAGCCGGCCAGCGCCGCCACCAGGCGCGAGGCCGGGCGAACGTGCAGGCCGTTGTGGTTGCTAATCACCACCGAAACCGACCGCGCGTCGTCATCTCCGGCAAAGGGGGTCGCCTCAGGGGCGGGCTGAGCGGGCGACGGTAATCCCAGCTGAACGCGCTTAGCCTCCAGCGCGTTCATGGCGTCCTCGATAACCTTGTCGATCGTTGACCCGGTTGCCGCGCTGACCGTTGCTGCCAGCGTACCTTCGACCAGCGGGGCCGCGCAGAGGCGAACCTTGGCGGCAATGGCCGGATCGAGAAGATCCAGCGCCGTCTCGGCGCTCAGCAGGGCGCTGCCGATATCCATCATCACCAGCACGTGATCGGCGTCGGCCACGGATTCAATGGCCTCCATCACCTTAATGGGATCGGTGCCGATCGGGCTATCGGGATCGTCAATCCCGGCGGCGATCGCCAGCCGGCAGCCGTCGCCGATTAACATCTGCCGGGCCAGCTCGCCGACGCCTTCGCCCAGCCGGGCGCTATGAGACACAATCACCAGGTTTACCATCGCTTTTTCCTTACTCTTTGGCTGCCGCAGCCAGCTCCTGAATCATAAACATCACCGAGGTCGCGCCCGGATCCTGATGCCCGATGCTGCGCTCGCCGAGGTAGCTGGCGCGGCCCTTGCGGGCCTGCATGGTGATGGTGGAGCGGGTGGCGATCTCCGCCTGCTTACACGCGGCGTCTAGCGCGGCCTGCATCGACAGATGCTGCTCGCTGGCATGGCGCAATGATTCAACGACCGGTAGCCAGACGTCGCACATCGTTTTATCCCCCGGCTCCGCCTTGCCGCGGTTGACCACGCCGTCCGCGCCTTCGCGCATCATCTGGTACAGCTCGTCGAGGCTGAGACTCTGGTGCGCCTGGGTTATCTGCGCCGCGCGGATAAAGAAGGTGCCGAACAGCGGGCCGCTGGCGCCGCCGACGTTGGAAAGCAGCGTCATCCCGGTATTTTTAAGGATAAAACCGATGTCCTTATCGGCAATAGAAGGCAGCTTTTCCACCACCTTGCTGAAGCCGCGATGCATGTTCAGGCCGTGGTCAGCGTCGCCGATTTCTTTATCCAGCCCGGTAAGAAAATCCCGCTCTTTGGTAAAGATCTCGCCGCAGCGATAGAGCCAGTTAACGATCTGCGTTCTGTTCAGTGACATGTTGTGCTCCTTAATGGCCCCAGTTCAGCGCCGGGGTATGGACGGGGGCATCCCACAGGGCCAGCGTCTCGTCGTCGGCCTTCAGCAGGGTGATGGAAAAGCCCACCATATCCAGAGATGTGCAGTAGCTGCCGATAAGGCTGCGGGCGATAGCGATCCCGCTCTCCTCGCAGCGTTCGGCGAGGCGGTTGTAGACGCCGTACAGCTCCGACAGCGGCGTGGCGCCGAGGTTGTTGACCAGCGCGATGACGCGGTCGCCGCCCTGTAGCGCTTTTTTCCCCTGCTGGACGTCCTGCCAGCTGCCCTTGAGCGGATCCCACTGGCGCAGGGTGCGGCTGTAGGTACCGTTTTCCAGCAGGGTGGCGAACATTTCGTCCACGGTCTGGTCGAGAGAGCTGAAGGCGCGGCGGTCAATCCCCGGTTCGCCGTGGATGCCGACGCCGAACTCCATTTCATTATCCTGGAGCTCAAAAGAGGGCTGTCCGGCGGCCGGCACGGTGCAGGCCGCAAGGGCGACGCCGATAGAGTGGCCGAGGTTGTTGAGCCTGCGGCCCAGCTCGGCGCAGGCTTCCAGCGAATCGCCGCGTTCGGCGGCGGCGCCCACCAGTTTTTCTACCAGCACGGTGTTGGCCACGCCCCGGCGGCCGGCGGTGTAGAGGCTGTCCTTCACCGCCACGTCATCGTCGATGACCACGGTGGTGACCTTGACGCCGCTCTCATGCAGCAGCTCGGTGGCGGTTTCGAAATTCAAAATATCGCCGGTGTAGTTTTTGATAATCAGCAGCACGCCTTCGCCACCGTCGATATTCATCGCGCACTCGAACATTTTATCCGGCGTCGGCGAGGTGAAGATCTCCCCGGGGCAGGCGCCGGAGAGCATGCCCTGGCCGATATAGCCGCAGTGCATTGGCTCATGTCCGCTGCCGCCGCCGGAGAGCAGCGCCACCTTGCCGGCAACCGGCGCATCGGCGCGGGTGACGTACACCGGGTCCTGATGCAGCGTTAATTGGGGGTGGGCCTTCGCCAGGCCCGCGAGCTGTTCGCTCAGGACATCTTCGACACGATTAATCAGTTTTTTCATCTTCATGCTCCGTCACAGTGGTTCGATGCCGCCTCTCTGCTGGCGGAGGCGGTCATCGTGTAGGGGTTCGCCAGCCGATAGGCGCTGTCCGGCGATGTAGTGATTCTGGCTGAGTTGACGAAAAATAAAATCTGCCCGAAGTGGGTTTCATTCCGGAACGTTATTACTGATAAATGTTCCGTAATGAAACGTTTAATGCGACGAAAAAAGCAAAATGCGACCCAGAGCGGTTTTTTTCATGCCGCCGCGAGGCGGATAAGCGGCGATGACGAAGCGGGTTTTCAGTTTTTTTTCGCGGCCAGTGGCCGATTTACCGGTGAGTTGTGTGGTCTTTAGGGGAAATTTAGGCTAAACGAGCGGATCGGGATCGCAATCCCGGCGTTTTATCGCGATTTATGTTTCAATATGAAACGCAAAAATATTTTCTCTGTTCCATATCAGAACAAAAAGGTGAAATATTTTTTTGTTCTCCGCTCGCCCTACAGTGATTGCATCGCTCCGGCAGCGCTCCCGTTCCCCTCATTAGCAGAAGGCTGAACGCAGCGGCGCCAGGGCTTATCATGTAAAAATTATTTGAGGGTGAAAGGAATGCTAAAAGTTATTCAATCTCCAGCCAAATATCTCCAGGGACCTGATGCATCCACGCTGTTTGGCGAGTACGCCAAAAACCTGGCGGACAGCTTTTTCGTGATTGCCGACGACTTCGTCATGAAGCTGGCGGGAGACAAGGTGCTTAACGGCCTGCACAGCCATAACATCAGCTGCCACGCCGAGCGCTTTAACGGTGAATGCAGCCATGCGGAAATTAACCGCCTGATCGCGATTCTGCAGCAGCACGGCTGCCGCGGCGTGGTGGGGATTGGCGGCGGCAAGACGCTCGATACGGCGAAAGCCATCGGCTTTTACCAGAAGCTGCCGGTGGTGGTTATCCCCACCATCGCCTCTACCGATGCGCCAACCAGCGCGCTGTCGGTTATCTACAGCGAAGCGGGCGAGTTTGAAGAGTATCTGATCTATCCGAAAAACCCGGATATGGTGGTAATGGATACGGCGATTATCGCCAAAGCGCCGGTGCGCCTGCTGGTGGCCGGGATGGGCGACGCGCTCTCGACCTGGTTTGAAGCGAAGGCCTGTTTTGACGCCAGAGCAACCAGCATGGCGGGCGGCCAGTCCACTGCGGCGGCCTTGAGCCTGGCGCGCCTGTGCTATGATACGCTGCTGGCCGAGGGCGAAAAGGCGCGTCTTGCCGCCCAGGCGGGGGTGGTGACCGATGCCCTGGAGCGCATCGTCGAAGCCAATACCTACCTCAGCGGTATCGGCTTTGAAAGCAGCGGCCTTGCCGGGGCGCATGCTATCCATAACGGCTTTACCATTCTGGAAGAGTGCCACCATCTGTACCACGGCGAAAAAGTGGCGTTTGGTACCCTGACCCAGCTGGTGCTGCAAAACAGCCCGCTGGAAGAGATTGAAACGGTGCTGAACTTCTGCCAGAAGGTGGGCCTGCCGGTGACCCTTGCGCAAATGGGCGTCAAGGAGGACATAGAAGGGAAAATTGCGGCCGTGGCGCAGGCGACCTGCGCGCCGGGCGAAACCATCCACAATATGCCTTTCCCGGTGACCGCCAGCAGCGTCTACGCCGCGATCCTCACCGCCGACCTGCTGGGACAGCAGTGGCTGGCGCGGTGATAGCGTGCCGGTAAGCCTCTTCTCTGGAGAGTAAAGAGGGCTTTTCTCCCCTTCGGCAGCGTCTGTCGGAGGGGTTGTCGTTTTTAACACAGTCGTTTTTAACACAGCGGAAACGGATATGACTGCGCAGACTCAGAGCTTTTCTTCGGTGATAACTCAGTCATGGCATCGCTGCAGCAAGTTTATGCAGCGCGAGACCTGGCAGGCGCCGCACCAGGCGCAGGGGCTGACGTTTGAATCGATCTGTCGGCGCAAAACCGCGCTGTTGACGATTGGTCAGGCCGCGCTGGAGGACGCCTGGGAGTTTATGGATAGCCGTCCTTGCGGGCTGTTTATCCTCGATGAGTCCGCCTGTATTCTCAGCCGCTGCGGCGATCCGCACACCCTTGACCAGCTTGCCGAGCTGGGCTTTCGCGACGGCAGCTACTGCGCGGAAAGCATTATCGGCAGCTGCGCGCTCTCCCTGGCCTCGATGCTCGGGCAGCCGGTGAAAACCGCCGGCGACAGCCACTTCAAGCAGGCGCTGCGCCCGTGGTCGTTCAGCTCGACGCCGGTATTTGATAACCACGGCCGGCTGTTTGGCTCGATCTCGCTGTGCTGCCTCACGGAGCAGCAGGCGACGTCGGACCTGTCGCTGACCCTCGCCATCGCCCGCGAGGTGGGCAACTCCCTGCTCACCGACAGCCTGCTGGCCGAGTCCAACCGTCATCTGAATCAGATGTACGGCCTGCTGGAAAGCATGGATGACGGGGTGATGGCGTGGAACGAGCAGGGGGTCCTGCAGTTTCTCAACGCGCGGGCCGCGACGCTGCTGCATCTCGACGTGCAGGCCAGCCAGGGGCGCAATATCAATGAGCTGGTGACGCTGCCGGCGCTGCTGCGTCGGGCGATTAAGCACGCGCGCGGGCTGAATCATGCGGAAGTGACCTTCGAAAGCCAGCACCAGTTTGTCGATGCGGTGATCACGCTGAAGCCGATTGTCGAAGAGCAGGGCAACAGCTTTATTCTGCTGCTGCACCCGGTGGAGCAGATGCGCCAGCTGATGACCAGCCAGCTGGGCAAGGTGAGCCACACCTTCGAGCAGATGTCGGCGGACGATCCGGAGACCCGGCGCCTGATTCATTTTGGTCGCCAGGCGGCGAGGGGCGCCTTTCCGGTGCTGCTGTGCGGGGAGGAGGGCGTCGGCAAAGAGCTGCTCGGTCAGGCGATTCATAATGAAAGCGAGCGGGCGGGCGGCCCCTATATTGCGGTGAACTGCCAGCTGTACGCCGACGGCGCGCTCGGGCAGGATTTTATGGGCAGCGCGCCGACCGACGACGAAAACGGCCGCCTGAGCCGGCTGGAGCTGGCCAACGGCGGCACCCTGTTTCTGGAAAAAATCGAATACCTGGCGCCGGAGCTGCAGTCCGCGCTGCTGCAGGTCATTAAGCAGGGCGTATTAACCCGCCTCGACGCCCGTCGCCTGATCCCGGTGGACGTCAAGGTGATCGCCACCACCACCGTCGACCTCGCCAACCTGGTGGAGCAGAACCGCTTTAGCCGCCAGCTGTACTACGCACTGCACTCGTTTGAGATCGTTATTCCTCCTCTGCGAGCGCGGCGCAACAGCATCACTTCGCTGGTGCATAACCGCCTGCGGAGCCTGGAAAAGCGCTTCTCGTCGCGGCTGAAGGTGGACGACGACGCCCTGGCGCAGCTGGTGAACTACTCGTGGCCCGGGAATGATTTTGAACTGAACAGCATTATTGAAAACGTCGCGATCAGCAGCGACAACGGGCACGTACGCCTGAGCAACCTGCCGGAGTACCTGTTTACCGAGCGTACCGGCAGCGATACCTCCTCTTCGCTGCTCCCCGCCAGCCTGACGTTTAGCGCCATTGAAAAAGAGGCGATTATCCACGCCGCCAGGGTGACCAGCGGCCGCATCCAGGAGATGTCACAGCTGCTGAATATCGGGCGCACCACGCTGTGGCGCAAGATGAAGCAGTATGACATCGACGCAGGCCAGTTTAAGCGGAAGCATCTGGAGTAGACTGCGCCTGGCGCCTATCCGCCGTTCGGCGGCAGGGCATCGGCGGCGTCGCGGCACAGCCACTGAGTCCGTCGCTGCGCCAGCCCCGCTCGCTGCTGCGCCGTCGGGGGGCGCTCGCTGACGACGTAGTCAAAATCACCGACGTGGCCGTTGCGGCACAGCGCCGTGCGGCCAAACTTGGTGCTGTCGATCGCCAGCACCGTGACGTCCGCGCCGGCGGTTAACGCCCGCCGCGCCACCACTTCATCATCATTAAAATCGTACAGCTCGCCGGCGTCGCCGATGCCGCCGACGGAGACCACGCCAATATCCACCCGATAGCGGCTAAAGAACGCCAGGGCGTCGCCGCCGATAATATCCAGATCGCGCTTGCGGATACGCCCGCCGGCTATCGTCAGCGCGCAGTCGGGAAGCTGGCTGAGCGGCTGCGTGGCGTGCAGGTTATTGGTGAAGACGGTGAGAGAAACGCTCTTCGGCAGGGCGCGCGCCACCATCTCCACCGTAGTGCCGGTGCCGAGGAAGCAGCTTTGCGCCCCGCAGAGCAGCCGCGCAACCCGCTCGCCAATCCAGCGTTTGCCGTTGATATTGACGATCTCCCGCTGCTGATAAGCGATATTTTCGCGCGCGAAAGGCGCGACCAGGCCGTGGCGGCGCAGCAGCAGCCCCTGCACCGTTAAGTCACGCAGATCGCTGCGTATGGTCTGCAGCGATACGCCAAAGTGCCTGGAGAGCGCTTCAATGCTGATTTCGCCGCGTTCTGTCGCCAGCGCGACAATGGCGCTGCGACGGGTTTCCGGTGTCATATTCCCTTCCTGCCACGCTATTTTCGGCCATGCTAGCGCGGCAATGTGAAGCTATGACTACGAAAGCAGGTGGTCATATTTTTGTCAGATTCTCCTGTTTTAATCGTCGCAACGAAAACACCGGGGACGGAACGATGAATAAAAAAAACGTGCTGGCGGCGATGATGTTGACCATCATGAGCGCATCGGCTTTTGCCAAATCGACGCTGACGCTCTATACCAGCCAGCCCAACGAAGACGCGCAGACCACCGTCAGCGCCTTTGAAAAAGTGCATCCCGATATTGAAGTGAAATGGATCCGTGACGGAACCACCAAGCTGACCGCCCGCCTGCAGGCCGAGCTCGCCGCCGGCGCCGCCGCACCGGACGTGCTGCTGATCGCCGATAGCGTCACCATGGAGGCCCTGAAGCAGCAGAATTTACTGGCCGGCTATCGTTCGCCGCAGGCGGGCCGCTTTGACGCCCAGCTGTATGATAAAGACGGCTACTACTACGGCACTAAGCTTATCACCACCGGCATCGCCTGGAATACTAAAGCGCCGGTTAAACCCACCTCCTGGCTGGACCTTCTCAAGCCGGAGCTGAAGAACATGACCACGCTGCCCAGCCCGCTTTACTCCGGCGCGGCGCAAATCCATCAGGCGACGCTGATGAATGCACCCGACCTCGGCTGGCAATACTACGAGAAGCTAAAAGCGAACGGCGCGATGCCGCAAAGCGGCAACGGCGCGGTGATGAACGCCATCGCTTCCGGCAGCAAGGCCTACGGCGTGCTGGTGGATTACATGGCCATTCGTGAAAAGGCCAAGGGCGCGCCTATCGAGTTTACCTTCCCGAAAGAGGGCGTCAGCATCGTGACCGAGCCGGTGGCGATGCTGAAGAACGCGAAAAACCCGCAGGCCGCGAAGGCGTTTATCGACTTCTTACTCTCGACCGAGGGGCAGAAGCTGGTGCTGCAGCAGGGCTACCTGCCGGCCGATGCTTCTCTGCCGGTGCCGAAGGGCTTTCCGCCGCGCGACAGCATTAAGCTGATGCCGTTCGACGCCGCCAAAGCGCTGGCCGACACCGAGGCTAATAAAAAGCGCTTCGCCGACCTGTTCGGCAGCCGCTAATCGATGAGCGATATGACCCTGCGGCAAAACGCCGGCGGCAGCTCCCTGAAGGGGCTGCTGTGGCTACTATTATGCCTCGTGGCGCTGGTCAGCCTGCTGCCCAGCCTGCGCCTACTCATTGCGGCGCTGCTCGACTGGCGGCAGGGCGGCGACAGCAGCCTGTGGCGCGTGCTGAGCAACCCCGCGACCTGGAGCGCGCTGTATAACAGCCTGTATACCAGCGGGCTGGGTACGCTGATTTCGCTGCTGCTTGGCAGCCTGTTCGCCTTTTGCCTGGCGCTGACCAATATCCGCTTTAAGCCGGTGTGGGTGTTCTTGTTTATGCTGCCGATGATGATCCCGCCGCAGGTCACCGCCCTGAGCTGGCTGCAGCTCTTCGGGCCGAGCAGCATTCTACTCAACAGCCTCGGCCAGGCGCCGGGCTTTGGCAGCGCTAATCCGCTCTACTCCGCCGAGGGCATCGCCCTGCTGCTCGGCATTCAGCATGCGCCGCTGGTGTTTCTGGCCCTGCGCACGCAGCTGCAGTGCCTGCCGAAGGAGCATATCGAAGCGGCCAGGCTCAACGGCGCCTCGCTGTGGCGGGTCTTTTTCGATATCGTGCTGCCGCTGTGCCGTACGGCGCTATGGGGCGGGGCGGCGATCGCGTTTGTTTCCGCCCTCGGCAACTTCGGCATTCCGGCGATGCTGGGGATCCCCATCTCTTTATTTGTGCTGCCGGTCTACATCTACCAGACGCTCTCCAGCTTCGGCCCGTCGATGCTCAACGAGGTGGCGGCGCTGTCGGTGCTGATGGGCGTGCTGGCGATCGGGATCGTTATCGTCCAGGGCCATATGCAGCGGCGCTACGCGCTGCCGCTGATTGGGATGGCTGGGCGCGCGCTGGGGTTCTCGCTGGGTAAGTGGCGGCTGGCGACGGAGGTGCTGCTGGGTGTCGTGCTGTTCGCTATTCTGGTGGCGCCGCTGCTGGCGCTGATTGCGACCTCGCTGGTGCCGACGCTCGGCGTGCCGCTCAACGGCGAGACCCTGACCTTTGCCGCCTGGCGCGGAGTTATTGACGCGCAAAGCGCCACCTGGCGGGCGCTGAGCAATAGCATGCTGCTCTCGATTTGCGCTGCGGGCGTGCTGATGTTGCTCAGCCTGCCGCTGGCGTGGCTGCTGGTGCGCCATCCTTCCCGGCCGCTGCACTGGCTGCACAACCTTATCGATATTCCCTACACCCTGCCCGGCGTGGTGCTGGCGATTGCCTGCATTCTGCTGTTTGCCCGCCCGCTGCCGTTGCTGAATATCAGCCTCATCGGGACGCTGACGATTATCTTTTTCGCCTATCTTGCTCGTTTTCTCACCGTCTGCCTGAAGCCGGTACACAACAGCATGCTGCAGCTGGACCCGGCGATGGAGGAGGCCGCCAGTCTCGCCGGGGCGAACGTTTCGCAGCGCCTGCGCCACATCGTGCTGCCGCTGATGGCGCCGGCGGCGTTTGCCGGCGCGCTGCTGGTGTTCCTCTCCGCCGTCAACGAGCTGACGGTATCGGCGCTGCTGTGGAGCGCCGGGAAAGAGACGCTGGGGGTGATGATTTTCAATCTTGATGAGAGCGGGGATAAGGTGCTGGCATCGGCGGTGTCGGTACTGGTGGTGGCGCTGGTGGCGGTGGTGATGCTGCTGCTCAGCGCGCTCGGCAGATATTTACCCAAAGGAGTGATTCCATGGCAGAACTGAGGCTGGAGCGGCTCAGCAAAGTATTTGGCAACCAGACCGTGGTGCGGGATCTCAATCTGACTATCCCGCAGGGCGCTTTTACCGCGCTGCTGGGGCCGAGCGGCTGCGGCAAAACCACCACGCTGCGCATTCTTGCCGGCCTCGAGCAGCTTAGCGACGGGCGCCTGCTGCTGGGCGATCGCCTGCTGGCGGATAGCGTCGTCCACCTGCCGCCGGAGCAGCGCGATATGGGGATGGTGTTTCAGTCCTACGCCCTGTGGCCGCACATGACCGTGGCGGAGAACGTCGGCTATCCGCTGAGGCTGCGTAAAGTTAACGGCGCCGCCCGGCAGAAGCGGGTGATGGAGGCGCTGGAGGTGGTTGAGCTCGGAGCCTATGCCGGGCGTTCGCCTCAGGAGCTGAGCGGCGGCCAGCGTCAGCGGGTGGCGCTGGCGCGCTGCCTGGTCTCCGAGCCGCAGGTGGTGCTGCTGGATGAACCGCTGGCGAACCTCGATCGGCACCTGCGGGCGACGATGGAGCAGACGTTCCGCGAGTTTCACCGCCGTACCGGCGCGACCTTTGTCTACGTGACGCACGACCAGGCGGAGGCGATGGCGCTGGCCAGCCACATTGCGGTGATGCATCAGGGCGCGTTAATGCAGTGGGGGGCGCCGCAGGCGCTCTATCAGCAGCCGCAAAACGCCTGGGTGGCGCGCTTTATCGGCAAGGGGCAGGTGCTGTCGCTGGCGATCCCCGGCCAGCAGCGCCAGCTGGACTGCGCGCTGCTGCATGAAGGGTTTTCCGCGGGCCAGCATGCGGCGGTGCAGCCGGTGCTGGTGCGCCCGGAGCACGTGCAGCTAGCGGATAGCGGTCTGAGCGCGGAGGTGGAAAACTGTATCTATCAGGGAGAGCGTTATTTAGTGGATTTGCGCCTCGCTGACGGGCAGCCGCTGAGCGCCTTCCACCACTCGCCGCTGCAGGCGCAGCAGAACGTCCGCGTCCGGCTGACCCAGGGCTGGCGTCTGGAGGCGGCGTGAAGATAGACGTGATTAGCGGCCTGGGCCGCAAGGCTCCGGCGGCCATTTTGCTGAACACGCCGCGCCAGCGCATCCTGCTGGATGCCGGCGGCGCTCTGGAGCCGGATGAGGCGCCGTGGCCGGTTCCGGCGGATATCGACGCCATTCTGCTCAGCCACGATCATGTGGATCATATTGCCGGGCTAAGCCGTCTGCCGGCGGAGATTCCCATCTACTGCAGCGCCGTCACCGCCCAGGCGCTGCCTGCGGGGCGCAACGTCCACCCGGTGGCGGTGCGCGGTCAGTTCTCCCTCGGCGAGATAACCGTCACTACCGGCAGTTGCGGCCACGCCTGGGGCGGGATGTGGTTCCATCTGAACGTGGCGGGCGGCCTGTTTTACAGCGGTGATATTAGTATGGAATCCCTACTGTTCCGCTTTGATGTTCCGCCGCCCGCGCGCCTGGCGCTGGTGGATGCCTCCTACGGTTTATACGATGTGCCGCAAAGCCGGCAGCGGGAAAAGCTGCGCGCGCATCTGCTGCAGCCGACCCTCTGCCCGGTGCCGCCTTCCGGACGCGCCGCCGAGCTGGCGCTGTTTATGGCCCGCGAGCGGCGGTCGGGCGTCGCCATGGACGCCGCCTGCCTGAGCATGCTGGTGCAGATGGCGGAGCATGACGATGGCAGTCTGCAGCATGGCGTTGCCGCAGAGCTGCAGGCGCTGGCCGCGGCGCTTCCGGTCTTTTCGCCCCACGCGCCGCTGGTATTGGCCGCCGACCCCGATGGCATGAGCGGCATGGCGGGCGCGCTGCGGGCACGGGAGGATTTTCAGCATCGAACCCTGTTTACCGGCCACCTCAACCAGCTCGCGCGCCAGCAGTGGCTGGCAGGCGATGTCGATTTTTGCCGCTGGAACGTGCACCCCACCGTCAACTGCCTGCAAACGCTGATCTCTCAGCTCTCATGCCGCTACTTTATGCCGCTGTTTACCACCATTGAGAGCTCGCTTCTGTGGCAGCAGGCGCTGGGCTGCCAAATCATGACTCATCCGACGATCGAGATGGAACTATGCCAATAATCTGTAAGCCTTTTGTCTTTGTTCGCCACGGTGAAACGGCCCTTAACCGGGATAAATTAATCGGCGGAAGTACGGACGTACCGCTCACCGAAGAGGGCGAGCTGCAGGCGCAAGAGGTTCGTCCGCTGCTGGGTCGCTATCGCTGGAACGGCGTCGCCGTCAGCCCGCTGCTGCGTGCGCGACAAACGGCCGAGCTGGCGCTCCCCGACGTGCCCTATACGGTGTTTGACGATCTGCGCGAGCGGGACTGGGGGGCGTTAGAGCGCCGTCCGTGGACGGAGCAGCCGCCGTATGAAGAGACGCCACCGGGCGGCGAAAGCTGGGAAGCGTTTTGCCACCGGGTGACCGGCGCGCTCAATACGATCCTGACGCAGTACGAGCGTCCGTTAATTATCGCCCATTCCGGCGTGTTTCGAGTGCTGCGCCGTTATGCGAGTGGTACGCCTTACGGCATCCGGCTCGGTAACGTCGTGCCGATGTGGATTTCGCCCGGACAGCAGCCTAACGAGTGGCGCATCGTCCCGCTGGAGGAAGCCGACGAGCGCTAAGCTCGCGCGACGGGGGGGCTGGCGGGATCGCCAGCAAACCCGCCAGAACCTCCGTCCCGCCAGTGCCGCCTGAAAACGGAACCCACCGCTTTATCCGCCCACCTGACCCGCAGCAGCGATGAACAACAGGCCATGATGGCGGCCTCTCGCGCCAGCCCGTCCAGGCGCAGGAGGCCGGCACCAGCCTCCCTTCGAACGCTTCCGGCGCAGCGGCGGCCAAAAATCTTATTGAAAATGAGAATCATTTATGTGATTTATAGTGGCTTTGATGCAGGCTCTTCAGGGAAAAGTTAATGTCCAATATTGAGCTGCAGGTGCTGTTTGAGCGTCATGCCCAGCCGCTGTTGGCGTATCTGAAAAGCCAGCTGCACGATGCGCAGCTGGCCGACGATTTGATGCAGGAGAGTTTTGCCCGCCTCTTCGAACACTATCCACAGGGAAAAATTCAGGACAGTGAATCCTATCTGTTCCGCACGGCGAGGAATCTGCTGTTCGATCATTACCGCCAGCTGCAGCGGCGGCAAACCATGGCATTCAGCGATGATGAGATGGCCCACTTTCCCAGCGACGATCCGGGCGCTGAACAGCGCGCGATTGACCAGCAGCAGGTTGAGCGGATTGTCGGCCAGCTGCTGAGCCTGCCGGAACGGACGCAGGCTATTTTTCGCCTCAGCCGGCTTGAGGGGGTGCCGCAGGCTGAGATTGCGACGCGGCTGGGCATATCGCTCAGCACCGTAGAAAAACATCTGGCGCAGGCGCTGGCAGCCCTGATGTGCGGAATACAGAAATAATGGCATTTTTTTTACGGGTTTTACCTGGTTCAAACGTCTTAATGATTAACCCGGATAGTCAGGAAGCAGTGAAATGAGTCAGTTGAGTGAGGCAATACGTCAGCAGGCCGCGCTATGGGCTGTGAAAATGGCCGAGCGGTCGCTGACGGACGATGAGGAGCGGGCGATGGCCGCGTGGCGGGAGGCGGATCCGCAGCACGCCGACGCGCTGATTCAGGCGCAGCAGCTGTGGCTGATGCTCGGGACGCTGCCGCGAGCGGCGTCGGCCGCCCGCGAAGCGGATGGGCCATCTGCCACGGTGGTACCTTTGCCCGTCCCGCCGGCGGCGAGCGTTCGTCCCCGCTGGCGCTCCTGGGCGACGGCTGCCGTCGTGGTGCTGGCGTCCCTGCCGGTACTGTTGATGCTTCCCGACGCCTGGCTGCGCTGGCAGGCTGATTATTACACCGCCGCCGGCGAAATTCGCCAGGTGACGCTGTCGGACGGCAGCCGGGTCGATCTCGATAGCCGCAGCGCCATCGAGCTGCATTTCAACGCCGGGGAGCGGCGCGTTACGCTGCTGTCCGGCAACGCCTGGTTTACCGTCGCCCCGCTGAGCCGCCGTGAGACGCGGCCCTTTCGTGTAGAGGCGAACGGCGGCGTTATGCAGGCGTTAGGGACGCAGTTCAGCGTCGATCTTGACGGCAGTGGGGCGGACGTGGCGGTGCATGAGCACAGCGTGCGGGTCAGCTATAAAGGGCAATCGCTGGTACTGGATGAGCAGCAGGGCGCGCGCTATGCCGATAATCACCTGACGCGGCGGCCGGTTTCGCCGGCGCAGTTCGCCTGGCGGCGCGGCTGGCTGATTATCGACGGGCAGCCGGTAGGTGAGGCGGTGGCGCGGATAAATCGCTACCAGAGCCAGCGGGTTATCGTCGTCAATCCGGCGCTAAGAAAGCGGACCGTCAGCGGCGCCTTCGCGCTCAAGGAGCCTGAACGCGCCGTTGAAACCCTGCGCCAGACGCTGGGGGCGAAGCAGATGACGCTGCCGGGAATGACCCTTCTGTACTAGGTTCTGCGGGCGATTTTGTGGGCCCATTTTTATATTTTTACTTTTTCTAAAAAATTTTTACGGGTTTGTGTACGTCGTTCGTCTTTATTGTTGAATGAGATTGATTACCATTATCAACGATAATCGAGTACACACATGCACCCATTACAGCCCCAATTTGGCAAAAGCCGTCGTCGCCTTGCTTTTGCCATATCGCTGACGTTAGCGCTGACCGCGCCGGCTCTGAGCCAGGCCGCAGCGGCGGCAACGGAAGCGGTAAAACAGAACAAAACCTTCGCCATTACCCCGCAATCTCTGCAAAGCGCGCTGCTGCGATTTGGCGAGCAGTCCGGCGTGCAGATTTTTTTTGAAGACAGTACGGTGCAGGGGATGAAGTCGCAGCCGCTGAACGGCACGATGCCGATCGCCGCCGCGCTGCGCCAGCTGATTGGCAACAACGCCGTTGCACCAGAGTTTACCGCCGACGGGCAGATTATTCTCCGCGCGCGGCGCGCCGATGAAACCCGCATCGGCGGGCCGGTGAGTGACGATACCTTAACCGTTACCGCCACCTTAAATTATTCCGCCGATGACTGGGTCTACGAACAGCCTCGCTCCGTTAGCGTTATCGACCGCAAGAAGATGGACGACCGGCCGGCGCGGCACGCGGCTGATATCCTCGAACAGACGGCCGGCGTTTACTCCAGCGTGAGCCAGCAGGATCCGGCCCTGTCGGTGAATATTCGCGGGATGCAGGACTACGGCCGGGTCAACATGAACATCGACGGGATGCGGCAGAATTTCCAGAAAAGCGGCCACGGCCAGCGTAACGGCACCATGTACATCGATCCGGAGCTGCTGAGCGGGGTCACCGTTGACAAAGGCACCACCGGTGGCATGGGCAGCGCCGGCACGCTGGGCGGCATCGCCACCTTTAACACCCTCAATGCCAGCGACTTTATCTATGACGGCAAAGAGCTGGGCGGCAAGCTGCACGCCAGTACCGGCGATAACGGTACCCGCTTTATCGGCAGCGGTGCGCTGGCGTGGGGCAATGAGACGGGAGATATTCTGCTGGCCGCCAGCGAGCGCCACCTGAGTGACTATTGGCCGGGCAATAAAGGCGATATCGGCGACATCCGCGTCAACAACGACACCGGCAACTACGATCGCTATGCCAGCGCCTTAAAAAACAATCAGATTACCGACAGCCGCTACAAGATGCTGTCGCGGATGGCGAAGGTGGGCTGGAATCTGCCCGCTAACCAGCGCCTGCAGCTGAGCTATCTGCAAACCCAGGTGAGCTCGCCGACGGCCAGCACCCTGACCGCCGTCGGCGAAGGCGATGACCGGACGCTGGGCTGGAAGCAGAGCGGCTACGACGTGGTGATGGCGCGCAACGTCGCCCTCGACTACAGCCTCGCGCCCTACGATCGCGACTGGCTCGATCTGCACGCCAAGCTCTACTACGTCGACACCGACTCGAACAGCGATACTTACGGCAGCGGGACGACGGAGGATTACTGGACGCAAACCCGCCTGCGCACCTACGGCGCCCAACTGCAAAACACCTCGCACTTCTCGCTGGCCCCGGCGCACGGGCTGAAGGCGAACTACGGCGCCGAGTTTTACTATGACAAAGCCACCAGCCGCTCAATGTCTGAGGATATGGAGGGTGTGACGCCCGGCGGAAACCGGTCGATATTCAGCCTGTTCTCTACGCTGACCTATGAGTACGACGACTGGCTAACGGTGGAGGGCGGGCTGCGCTATGACCGCTATCGCCTGCGCGGCACCACCGGCATGAACTACCCGGAAGCGACCTACACCATCGATAACCCCTGCACCTCGCGTCGTCTGAGCGGCTGCCTCATTTCCAGCTCTTACCACGAATGGGCGGTAGACCGTGAAGAGTCCCGCGTATCGCCGACGCTGGCGCTGGCCGTGAAGCCGGGCGTCGACTGGCTGGAGCTGTATACCACCTACGGCCGCTCCTGGCGTCCGCCGGCGATTACCGAAACCCTGACCAGCGGCAGCGCCCACGGCGACTCCACGCAGTATCCCAACCCGTTCCTGCAGGCGGAACGCTCCCGCGCCTGGGAAGTGGGGGTGAACCTGCTGAAAGGCGGTCTGCTGCAGGAGGAGGATCGCCTGGCGGTCAAAGTGGCCTACTTCGATACCAAGGTGTCGAACTATATCAGCATGGCGATTAACCGCGAAAAGCCGGGTATCACGCAGCCGGGGCTGGGCAACACCGCCTACGTCAATAACCTCAACACCACCCGTTTTCGCGGGATCGAGTATCAGCTGAATTACGATGCGGGCTTTGTTTATACCGATTTCACCTACACGCACATGATCGGCAAAAACGAATTTTGCTCGCGGAAAGCGTGGCTGGGCGGGAAGCAGCAGGGCGCCGGCAGCGCCAATAACTGGTACTGGGAAGATAATGATGAGGCGAACAACTTCGTGACCTGCGACGGCGGCAGCCAGTTTAGCTCCGCCGCGTTTCTCCCCGGCGATCGCGGCTCGTTTACCCTCGGCGGTCGCGCCTTTAACCGCAAGCTCGACGCCGGCGTCACGGTGCGCTTTGCGCCGGGCTATCAGGATCACAGCGTGCCGACCAACTACCCCTATCTGGCCGACTGGCCGCGCTACACCCTGTTTGACCTTTACGCCAGCTATCGCATAACCGACAACCTGACGCTGCGCGGCTCCGTGGAGAACGTATCCAACCGCGCCTACGTGGTCAGCTACGGCGAAACCCTGGGCAATACCTTAGGCCGCGGCCGCACCGTGCAGGGTGGCATCGAATACCGCTTTTAACCCCCGTATGACGCGGCGCAGTTCGGGCGTGCTCTGCACGTAAAAAGGCCGCGATATCTGTAATATCAGGAGACCAATATGGCATTTTCAGTGGATTACGACAGCTCTGTAGGCAGCTATAGCATTCATGATTATCTGGCTGAATGGTCAGCTACGTTTGGTGACGTTAACCATACCAACGGTAACGTGGATGATAGCAACTCCGGCGGCTTCTACGGCGGTTCGCTGTCCGGAAGCCAGTACGCTATCACCAGCACCGCGAACAACATCACCTCATTCGTGGCGGAAGGAAACCTAACCTATACCCTGTTTGCCGACCCGGCGCACACGCTGTACGGCTCCCTTGACGGTCTGTCGTTCGGCGACGGCCTGCAGGGCGGCAGCTCTTCGCCGTACAACATCCAGGCGCTGGACGTTAGCTTCAGCGGACTGGGCCTGAGCAGCGCGCAGTCCGAAGGCCATGACGGCATCGTGCATGAGGTGGTGTATGGCCTGATGTCCGGCGATACCAGCGCGCTGGAAACGGCGCTGAACGGCATCCTTGACCAGTACAACCTGAGCATCGACTCGACCTTCGATCAGATCGCGGCGGTCGTGGGCTCATCGGCAACCGCAGACCATACGGACCTGCTGGCGGCTTAACCCTTCCGTTTCCCCGCTGCGGCGGGGAAACGGTTCAGGCAGGAGAAAGAATGAGCGAAACTCAGGTGCCTCAGGCGGGACGGCAGGAGATCCTGGCGGCGTTAGCGACCTGCCGGCGCGGCTTCTGGTGCGTGGCGCTGTTTACCGCGGCGATCAATATTCTGATGCTCTCCCCGGCGCTGTATATGCTGCAGGTCTACGATCGCGTTCTGCCGTCCGGCAACCTTATGACGCTGACGATGCTGACCTTAATGATCGTCGGGCTGCTGCTGTTTCTTGGCCTGATGGAGTGGGTGCGCAGCGGGCTGGTTATCCGCCTCGGCGCGCAGCTGGATATGCGTCTTAACGCGCGGGTTTTTGACGCTGCGTTCGGCACCAACCTAAAAACGGGCAACGTCCTGGCAGGCCAGGCGTTAAACGACCTCACCAGCTTACGCCAGTTCGCGACCGGCAGCGCGCTGTTCGCCTTTTTTGACGCCCCCTGGTTCCCTCTCTATCTGCTGGTGGTTTATCTGCTGCATCCGTGGCTTGGCGTTCTGGCGACCCTCGGCGCGGCGCTGCTGCTGGCGCTGGCCTGGCTCAATCTGCGCCTGAGTCAGCCGCTGCTGGAGCGGGCGGGAAAGGTAGCGCTCCATGCCAGCCAGCGGGCCAACGGCCAGCTGCGGCAGGCCGAAGCGATAGAAGCGATGGGGATGCTGCAAACCCTGCGTCAGCGCTGGCGCTGCCAGCACGCAGAGTTTTTACATTTGCAAAGCCGCGGTAGCGAGAGAATGGCGCTGATCACCTCCCTGACGCGCACGCTGCGGCTGGCTCTGCAGTCGCTGATGCTCGGCTGCGGTGCGCTGCTGGCGGTCAACGGCGATATCACCTCCGGCATGATGATCGCCGGCTCTATTCTGATTGGCCGTGTGCTGGGGCCTATCGATCAGTTGATCGGCAGCTGGAAGCAGTGGCTGGCGGCCCGCGAAGCCTGGCAGCGGCTGCAGGTGCTGCTGGCCGCGAATCCGCCGCAGCCCGAACGTTTACCGCTGCCCGCGCCGCAGGGACATTTACGCGTTGAGCAGCTGACGATTACGGCGCCGGGAGGGCGTCAGCCCATATTGATACAGCTGCAGTTTTCGCTGGCTGCCGGCACGGTTCTGGGGGTAATTGGCGCCTCCGGTTCGGGTAAAACGCAGCTGATGAAGCAACTGGTCGGCGTGCAGAAACCGCTATCCGGCAGCGTGCGGTTGGACGATGCCGAAATCCACCAGTGGGATAAAACGGCGCTGGGTCCGCATATCGGCTACCTGCCGCAGGATATCCAGCTGTTTGCCGGGACGCTGGCGGAAAATATTGCCCGCTTTGGCGAGGTGGATGCCGATAGCGTGGTGCTGGCCGCGCAGATGGCCGGCATCCACGCGCTGATTTTACGCCTGCCGCAGGGCTATGACACGGTGCTGGGCGAAGGCGGCAGCGGTCTGTCTGGCGGCCAGCGCCAGCGGGTGGCGCTGGCCCGCGCGCTCTACGGCTTACCGGCCCTGGTGGTGCTGGATGAGCCGAACGCCAACCTTGATAAAGAGGGCGAGGAGGCGCTGCAGCAGGCCATTTTGACGCTGAAAGAGAAAGGAAAAAGCGTGGTACTGGTGACGCATAAACCGGCGATTCTGGCGATTACCGATCGTCTGCTGGTGCTGGCCGCCGGCAGAATGCAGCACGAAGGCCCGAGCGCCGAGGTGTTGAAAAAGCTGCCGGGCATGGCCGGCGCGCCGACCTCCGGCGCGGTAACGCCGATCGGCGCAGGCCGGCACGGTGGTTTTAACATGGGCTATACCGCGGTGCAGCCGCGGGTACGCGCTGAGGGGAAATGATGAAAGCGCTGACGCAGTCCGAGCAGCTGGCCGGGTATGAGGGATCGTTCAGCGAACGCGCTTATTTACGCTGGGGATTATGGCTGGTGATCGTCGGGTTTGGCGGGTTTCTCTGCTGGGCCAGCTTCGCGCCGCTCGACCGCGGCGTGCCGGTCTCCGGCAGCGTGGTGGTGACGGGAAACCGTAAAGCGGTACAGCATCCCGGCGGCGGGGTGATTGCGCAGCTGCGCGTCCACGATGGCGAGAAGGTGCAGGCAGGCCAGGTGCTGGTGGTGATGAATACCGTGACTACGCAAACCCGACGCGACGCGCTGCAAAGCCAGCTGCGCGGCCTGCAGCTGCAGATGGCGCGCTGGGCGGCGGAGCGAACGGGGGAGAGCGAGATCGTGCTGCTGCCCGAGCTGGCAGCGGTCAGGGAGGAACCGGAGGTGGTGGAGCAGCTGACGCTGCAGCGTCAGCTGTTAATCAACCGTCGTGCGGCCCTGCGCAGCGAGCTGGCGGCCATTGATGAAGGCGTGGCCGGTACCCAGGCGCTGCTCAGCGGGATGCAGTCTTTACTGAGCAGCAAGCAGCAGCAAAAGCGCCTGCTCAACGAGCAGCTCTCCGGCATCCGGGGGCTGGCCGCCAAGGGCTACGTGGCGCGTAATCAGCTGCTGTCGATGGAGGGGGAGCTTGCCAGCGTGGAGGGGGAGATTTCACAAACCCACGGCAGCATCGGGCGGCTGCAGCGGCAGGCGATCGAGCTGCGGCTACAGGCGCAGCAGCGTCGGGATGAGTACGCTAAAGAGGTCAATACCCAGCTGGCGGACGGCCAGGCGCAGATCGCCGCGCTGAAAAACCAGCTGGAAAAAGCGCAGGCCGATCTGCAGGATACGCAGATTCGGGCGCCGGTGGCGGGAACGGTGGTCGGCATGGCGGTATTTACCGAGGGCGGCGTGATTCAGGCCGGGCAGCAGTTGATGGAGATCGTACCGGAGGATTCGCCGATGGAGGTCGAAGCCCGCGTGCCGGTCGAGCTGATCGATAAGGTGCATCAGGCCCTGCCGGTGGAGCTGCTATTTTCAGCCTTCGATCAAAGCACCACGCCGCGCGTGGCGGGGGAGGTCACGATGGTCGGCGCGGACCGCCTGGTCGATGAACAAACCGGGAAACCCTATTACGCGCTCCGCGTTAAGGTCACGCAGGAGGGGATGGACAAGCTGCAGGGATTAACGATTCGACCCGGCATGCCGGTTGAAGGGTTTATCCGCACCGGCGAGCGTTCGCTGATGAACTATCTGCTGAAGCCGCTGACCGACCGCCTGCATCTGGCGCTGACCGAATCCTGACGGGCGCCCGTCGGCGAGTGGGAAAACAAAAAGGACTTAGCCATTTTCATGGTTAAGTCCTTTTCTTGTTTGGTGGCCCCTGCTGGACTTGAACCAGCGACCAAGCGATTATGAGTCGCCTGCTCTAACCACTGAGCTAAGGGGCCGTGGCGAGGGATTATAAAGTAACTGGCAGATGCAATCCAGCCTAAAACGCGCGGCTGCTGTTTTTATAAACAACGCATTTTCAATCCTTTATAATTACCTTTTAGCTATTGAGCAGGGGATAAGATGATTAACGATATTCTGGCACCGAACCTGCGGGTGGTCTTCTGCGGGATCAATCCGGGAAAATCCTCCGCCCATACCGGCTTTCATTTCGCGCATGCGGGGAATCGCTTCTGGAAGGTGATTCATCAGGCGGGCTTCACCGACCGGCAGCTGAAGCCGGAAGAGGAGCTGCAGCTGCTCGATACCCGCTGCGGGATCACCATGCTGGTGGAGCGTCCGACGGTGCAGGCCAGCGAAGTGGCGCTGCAGGAGCTGCGTAACGGGGGGCGAGAGCTGGTGCAGAAAATAGAGCAGTATCAGCCGCGGGCGCTGGCGGTTCTCGGCAAGCAGGCTTTTGAGAAGGCGTTTCAGGCCCGCAGCGTGAAGTGGGGGAGGCAGCAGGCGACCATCGGGGCGACCGAGCTGTGGGTACTACCGAATCCCAGCGGACTGAACCGGGCGACGCTCGATAAGCTGGTGGAGGCGTATCGCGAGCTTGACGATGCGCTGGCGACGCGCGGGCTATAGCCTTCGCGTCTGGGGTAAACGCCGGGCAAAAAAAAGCTCCCCGCGGGGAGCTTTTTGCATTTATTGCCTGACGATTAATCGTCGAGGAAGCTACGCAGAACCTCAGAGCGGCTCGGGTGGCGCAGCTTGCGCAGCGCTTTCGCTTCGATCTGACGAATACGTTCGCGGGTAACGTCGAACTGTTTACCCACTTCTTCCAGCGTGTGGTCGGTATTCATGTCGATACCGAAACGCATACGCAGGACCTTCGCTTCACGGGCGGTCAGGCCAGCCAGAACGTCGTGGGTGGCAGCGCGCAGGCTCTCCGTGGTAGCGGAGTCCAGCGGCAGCTCGAGGGTGGTATCCTCGATGAAATCACCCAGATGCGAATCTTCATCGTCGCCGATCGGCGTTTCCATGGAGATCGGCTCTTTGGCGATTTTCAGCACCTTACGAATTTTATCTTCCGGCATCAGCATGCGCTCGGCCAGCTCTTCCGGCGTCGGCTCGCGGCCCATTTCCTGCAGCATCTGGCGGGAGATACGGTTGAGCTTGTTGATGGTCTCAATCATATGCACCGGAATACGGATGGTGCGCGCCTGATCCGCGATGGAGCGGGTGATCGCCTGACGGATCCACCAGGTTGCGTAGGTGGAGAACTTGTAGCCGCGACGGTATTCGAACTTATCTACCGCCTTCATCAGACCGATGTTACCTTCCTGAATCAGATCCAGGAACTGCAGGCCGCGGTTGGTGTATTTCTTGGCGATAGAAATAACCAGACGCAAGTTTGCTTCAACCATCTCTTTCTTCGCACGGCGGGCTTTCGCTTCACCGATGGACATACGACGGTTGATATCCTTAACCTGTTCGATGGTCAGGCCGGTTTCTTCTTCGATCTGCTGCAGTTTCATCAGGCCGCGCTGAACGTCTTCTTTGACGTCGTGCAGCTTTTCAGACCACGGTTTATTCATGGCCACGGCCGCGTTGAACCAGGTTTCGCTGGTTTCGTTGCCGGTGAACAGAGTGATGAAGTTTTTCTTCGGCATTTTGCACTGTTCGACGCACAGCTTCATGATGATGCGTTCCTGAGTACGCACTCTGTCCATCATGCTACGCATGCTGCCGACCAGGTAATCGAACTGTTTCGGTACCAGGCGGAACTGTTTAAAGACTTCAGACAGCTTGAGAATTTCTTCCTGTGCTGCGGCGTGGCTACGGCCTTTTGCTTTGATGGTGTCGCGGGTCAGTTCGTACTGCGTACGCAGCTCACCGAATTTCGCGCGCGCCAGCTCTGGGTCGATGCTGTTGTCGTCATCGCTGCTGTCGTCGTCTTCTTCTTCTTCATCTTCTTCGTCGTCATCCATCTCTTCCTGAGACAGTTCGGAACCGACGTGCGTGGCGGTTGGCGCCATGTCTTCTTCGGCGTTCGGATCGACGAATCCGGTGATCAGGTCTGACAGACGCGCTTCTTCAGCTTCAACGCGATCGTACTGTTCCAGCAGGTAGGTAATGGCTTCCGGATATTCGGCAACGGAGCACTGGACCTGATTGATCCCGTCCTCGATGCGCTTAGCGATGTCAATTTCGCCTTCGCGGGTCAGCAGTTCCACGGTACCCATTTCGCGCATATACATGCGCACCGGGTCGGTCGTGCGTCCGATTTCTGATTCAACACTGGACAGAACCTGTGCAGCTGCTTCTTCTGCATCTTCGTCGGTGTTGTTGCTGTTTTCAGCCAGCAGCAGATCGTCGGCATCCGGTGCTTCTTCCATCACCTGAATGCCCATATCATTGATCATTTGGATGATGTCTTCGATCTGATCGGAGTCGACGATATCTTCCGGCAGATGGTCATTGACCTCGGCATAGGTCAGATAGCCTTGCTCTTTACCTCGTTGGACAAGAAGCTTAAGCTGTGACTGCGGGTTTTGCTCCATAAGACGGTATCCACACTTAATTCGTTTGATTGGTGTTGACAGACAAACTGCCAGCATTTAAAGCGAGGGCGTACTTATATTATTGCCGCTGCGCCTCAGCGCGGCTGTCGGGGGCTTCCCGAACGATATTCGGCACTTAAGCCGTGCAATTCATTTTTTTGCCAGCTCCTGGCTGATAGTCCAGAGCTCCCGGCGTTCCTCACTGCTTAAGCCGTGCGTGCGATCGCGAGCTATCAACTCTTCCTGTCGCAGTTCAAGCAGTGAATCAAACATATGGTTGAGCGAGTCGGTGAAGGTTTTTTCCGCGATATCTTTATCTGCTATATCGTCCCACATCGACAGTTTTTCAAGGGTGGCGGCCTCATTTGTGCCGCGATACTGCTCTAAAAGTTGTCCGGTGGTCAGACCTGGCTGAGACAGACAGGTGTTAACCAGTTCGCTGAATAAGCCCAGTCCCGGCATTCTACGCTGATCCAGGCCCGCTAAAGGCGGTACCAGCGGTGCCAGATCCGGATTTTGCACCAGCAGTCCTATCAGTATACGCATGGTCGTGCGTTTTAGCTGTGGAGCAGGGCGCGGTGCGCCATTTTCTGTCAGCTTTGGCATTAAACGTTCAAGCTGGGCGTCATCTAAAATCCCCAGCTTGTTGCCCAACTCCTGGCGCAGATAGATGCGCAGCGTCTCACCCGGAACCTGCGTGATCAGCGGCAGCGCCAGCGTGCTGAGCTGCGCGCGCCCGTCCGGGGTGCTCAAATCAACCTGCGGCAGCAGGCTGTTAAACAAAAACGTGGAGAGCGGCTGAGCCTGCTCCATCCGCGCTTCAAACGCGGCCTTACCCTCTTTACGCACCAGCGTATCCGGGTCTTCACCGTCGGGTAGAAACATAAAGCGCAGCTGGCGGCCGTCGGTCATATACGGCAGCGCTGTCTCCAGCGCTCGCCATGCTGCCTCGCGGCCCGCCCGGTCGCCGTCGTAACAGCAGATGACCTGATTGGTCGCCCGGAACAACAGCTGGATATGGTCGGCTGTTGTCGAGGTGCCAAGGGACGCGACGGCATAGTTAATGTCGTACTGCGCCAGCGCTACGACGTCCATATAGCCTTCGACAACTAACAGGCGCGGCGGTTCGGCGTTGTTCTGCTGCGCTTCATACAGGCCGTACAGCTGACGACCTTTATGGAAAATATCGGTTTCCGGGGAGTTAAGGTACTTCGGCAGGGCATCACCCAGCACGCGACCACCAAAACCAATTACCCGGCCTCGCTTATCGCGGATCGGGAACATTACCCGTTCGCGGAAGCGGTCGTAACTGCGTCCCTTATCGTTAGTCACCAGCATGCCGGCGTCGATAAGCGACTGGCGGTTTTCTTGATTGCCGCCAAAACGTTTTAAAACGTTATCCCAACCGGGTGGCGCGTAGCCAATCGCAAAGCGCGCAATGACCTCGCTGCTTAAACCACGCTTATCCAGATACTGGCGCGCAGGGTCGGCGGCGGGTTGCTGCAAAGACTGCTGATAAAACGCATTCAGACCATCCATCAACTGATAGAGACTTTGCCGTTGATGGCGCTCAATCTGACTGGGTCCGTTGCCCGCTTCGTACGGCACTTCAAGGTTGTGCATGGCGGCCAGCTCTTCGACCGTCTCCACGAACTCGAGCTTGTCGTAGTTCATCAGGAAGTCGACGGCGTTGCCGTGCGCACCGCAGCCGAAGCAGTGGTAAAACTGTTTTTCACCGTTGACGGTAAAAGAGGGGGTTTTTTCGTTATGAAATGGACAGCACGCGTGGTAGTTCTTGCCCTGCTTTTTGAGCTTTACCCGCGCGTCGATAAGATCGACGATGTCGGTTCGCGCCAGCAGGTCATTGATAAATACGCGTGGGATTCGTCCAGCCATAGGCCCCGTAATTATACACCTTATCCAACAAGCTGCTTCAGCGCCGATGCGCCCCTGCCGCCGACGTCAGTCAGCTCCTGGGATTCGCTCTTATGCTGCTTTGGTGCATCCTGAAGGGGTGAGTGTATATGCTAATGCATAAACGAAAATAAGCCGCGCATTCCTTCCGGAAGCACGGCCTTACAACTTACAACTCAGCCTGAATTGAGGGCTTTAGCCCTCAACAGATTAGTACAGACGAGTGCGGCGTGCGTTTTCGCGAGCCAGTTTCTTCGCGTGACGTTTCACTGCAGAAGCTTTAGCGCGCTTACGTTCGGTAGTCGGTTTTTCATAGAACTCACGACGACGAACTTCCGCCAGAACACCTGCTTTTTCACAGGAACGCTTGAAGCGACGCAGAGCTACGTCGAACGGCTCGTTTTCACGTACTTTAATTACCGGCATGTGCCTCTCACCTTTGATTAATTCGGTTTGCTGCTGGCATCAGCGCCAGCTTATTTCAAAATGGTGCGGAATTTTACTGCAACTACTGCTGCTTTGTAAAGCACCTGCGCCCTTTTTGAAAGGACTTTTATAAGGGTGAGGAGTATACACGAGGGTTCTTGCTGGGGCGAACAAAGTTTTATGTCCGCTGCGCTGGCGAGCGTCCCGCGCCAGGCTTTTACCACTCGCCCTGGCCGCGTATCCCTTGTGGGCTCCGGGCCCCGTCGCGCTGCTGCCTGCAATTCTTAGGGTATACATCAACCCGCATTGGTCCTAAACTGCGCGGTATTAGAGCGAGGTAAAACAAGACATGCGTGTACTGGGTATTGAAACATCCTGCGATGAAACCGGCATCGCCATTTACGACGATAAGCAAGGCCTGCTGGCCAACCAATTGTATAGTCAGGTGAAACTTCACGCTGACTACGGCGGCGTGGTGCCTGAGCTGGCTTCGCGCGATCACGTGCGTAAAACGGTGCCGCTGATCCAGGCGGCGCTGAAAGAGGCCGGACTGACGGCGAAAGATATCGATGCGGTTGCCTACACCGCCGGACCAGGGCTGGTCGGTGCGCTGCTGGTTGGCGCCACGGTGGGCCGTTCGCTGGCGTTCGCCTGGAACGTCCCGGCGATCCCGGTACACCATATGGAAGGGCATCTGCTGGCGCCGATGCTGGAAGATAATCCGCCGGACTATCCTTTTGTGGCGCTGCTGGTTTCCGGCGGCCATACCCAGCTGATTAGCGTGACCGGCATTGGTCAGTATGAGCTGCTGGGCGAATCGATAGACGATGCGGCAGGGGAAGCGTTCGACAAGACCGCGAAGCTGCTGGGGCTCGATTATCCCGGCGGCCCGATGCTCTCTAAAATGGCTGCCCAGGGCAGCGAAGGCCGTTTTATCTTCCCGCGGCCGATGACCGATCGCCCGGGGCTGGATTTTAGCTTCTCCGGCCTGAAGACCTTTGCCGCCAACACCATTCGTAATAATGAGAATGACGACCAGACCCGGGCGGACATTGCGCGGGCGTTTGAAGATGCGGTGGTGGATACGCTGATGATTAAGTGCCGTCGGGCGCTGGATCAGACTGGCTTTAAGCGGCTGGTGATGGCGGGCGGCGTGAGTGCCAACCGCACGCTGCGCGCGAAGCTGGCCGAGATGATGCAAAAGCGCGGCGGGGAAGTGTTCTACGCCCGCCCCGAGTTCTGTACCGACAACGGCGCGATGATCGCCTATGCCGGGATGGTGCGCCTGCGGACCGGCGCGAAGCCCGACCTCGGTGTCACCGTGCGTCCGCGCTGGCCGCTCGCCGAGCTGCCAGCGGCCTGATCCTGCTCACAGGCCGACCTCGCGTCGGCCTGACTTTTTGCACTCTACTTTTCTGCGCTATTCCATACTCTTACACAGCGAGCAAATTGCCCCCTGATGTTTTGCCGAGTGCATCACGTCCGGACGCTCGTACTCTTCCCGGCAGGTCACGCAGCGATACACGGTGGTGGAGGCGTTCCCCTGCGCGTCGTAGCGCGGTTCGGCAATGCCGTCATCGTGCTGTTTGATGTAGTAGCGCCCGCGGGTCAGAATGCCCATCAGCGGCGTCATCACCAGCGCTATAACCAGCGCAATCAGCGGCGAGAACGGGGCGAGGGTGGCGCCGAGCAGGCCGAAGAACGCGCAGATAGAGAGCCCGGCGGCGAGAGCAAAGGAAACAACCCCCACCGGGTTAACGTTATAGATCATCCCCCGGCGATACTCCGGCTGGGCCGGCGCCAGCTTCAGCAGGCCTTTATTGACGGTAATATCGGTCGCCACCACCACGACCCAGGCAATGGCGAAGTTGGAGTAAAAACCGAGGATCCACGACAGGGCGCTGAACATATCGCCCTCCATCAGCGCCAGCGCAATGGCGAGGTTGACGACAACAAAGACGATCCGCCCCGGATAGCTGCGGGTGGTGCGCGTCCAGGCGCTGGTCCAGGCCAGCGAGCCGGAGTAGGCGTTGGTGACGTTAATTTTAATCTGCGAGATAACCACCAGCACTACGGCCAGGGTCAGCGCCAGCCAGCCGGGCACCATGTTATCAAAGACGCTGACGAACTGCTGAACCGGCTCGGTGTTATGTACTGCCGGGAAGCGGGTCAACAGGTAGAAGCCGAGGAAGGCGCCAATAATCTGCTTGATCGCGCCCAGCACCACCCAGCCCGGACCGGCGGAAAAGACCGCCAGCCACCAGCTCCTGCTGTTCTCCGCCGTCTTCGGCGGCATAAAGCGCAGATAGTCAATCTGCTCGCCGATCTGCATGATCAGCGACAGGCACACCCCGGCGCCTAGCATGATGGCGGTTAAATCCACGCGCGAGGCGTCGTTCTTGCCGGCAAAGTTCATAAAGCCATCCACCAGCTGCGGGTCTTTAGCGATAAGCCAGGCCACTGGCACGACCATCAGCACCAGCCACAGCGGCGTGGTCCAGACCTGCAGACGGGTCAGGGCCTTCATGCCGTAAACGACCAGCGGCAGCACCATCAGGGTGGCGATGAGGTAGCCCATCCACAGCGGGATCCCGAGGCCAACCAGCAGCCCCTGCGCCATAATCGAGCCCTCAAGGGCGAAGAAGATAAAGGTAAATCCGGCAAAAATGATGCTGGTAATGACCGAACCAAAATAGCCGAACCCGGCGCTGCGGGTGATTAAATCGAGGTCGATGTTATAGCGGGCGGCGGTGATCGCCAGCGGAATACCGGTCAGGAAAATCACCAGCGCGGCCAGCAGGATCGAGTAAATGGCGTTGGTGGTGCCCCACGCCATGCCGATGCTGGCGCCGATAGAAAAGTCGGCCAGGTAGGCAATGCCGCCCAGCGCGGTGACGGCGACGACGCCTGGCCCCCAGCGGCGAAAGCTAAGCGGAGCGTAGCGCAGGGTGTAATCTTCTAATGTTTCACGGGAGCCGGCTGTGCCGGTTTGCGCAGGTAGCTCAGTTTTTATATCCAGTGACGACATAGTCATTCCTTAATGGTCAGGTATGACTGTAATTAGCAAACCTTATGCCACTTCGTAGAGCAGGCGCCGCAGGGGGCCTGGAAGAGGGGAGGATAAAAAGAGGGCATCGAATGCACCATCCGGGCGCGGGCGCGTCCGGATGGTGCACGGCCTAGCGGCGCAGCATGCCTTTGTCTTCGAGGAAGTCAATGATGCTCTGCAGGCCGTCGCCGCTTTTCAGGTTAGTAAAGGCCCACGGACGCTCGCCGCGCATCCGCATGGTGTCGCGCTCCATCACTTCCAGCGAGGCGCCCACATACGGTGCAAGGTCGGTTTTGTTGATCACCAGGAAGTCCGATTTGGTGATCCCCGGGCCGCCTTTACGCGGGATTTTCTCCCCTTCCGCCACGTCGATAACGTAGATGGTCAGATCGGCCAGCTCGGGGCTAAAGGTTGCGCTAAGGTTATCGCCGCCGCTTTCGACGAAGATAAGCTCGAGGTTACCGAACTTTTCGCTCAGCGCTTCCACCGCCGCCAGGTTCATCGACGCGTCTTCGCGGATGGCGGTATGCGGGCAGCCGCCGGTTTCGACGCCGACGATCCGTTCCGGCTCAAGCGCGCCGGCTTCGGTGAGGATGCGCTGATCTTCTTTGGTATAGATATCGTTTGTGACGACGGCCAGCTGATACGTATTGCGCATGGCTTTACATAGTGCTTCCAGCAGCGCGGTTTTCCCGGAACCGACCGGGCCGCCGACGCCCACGCGCAGCGGATGTTTGTAGTTGTTCATGCTTTCTCCTAAGAACGGAATAGTCGGGAATACTGCGTTTCATGTCGGGCGGAGGCGATGGCGGTCAGCGGCGTGGAGGAGCCGATCTCCTCGTCCGGGGCGGCCAGCGCGCTGGCCATATCCGCCGCATAGCGATCGCACAGGCGGATGATCAGCTGCTGCGCCGCCTGTTGCCCAAAGGGCACCAGCTTAACGCCGGCCATCACCGCGCCCTCAATCCAGCTGTAGCCGAGGCTCAGCGCCAGGTCGGGGAGGCTAATTTGCCAGCGCACGCCAAGCCAGGCCATGCCGGCCAGCTGGCTTTGTTGGCACAGCGTCCGCCACTCTTTGGGACACTCCGGCTGCCAGTCGGCAAGCAGTCGGGTGAACGCCGCCCCGCGATTACGCTCCTCTTCGCGCAGCTCGCGGGTTTCTCTGCAGGCGAGAAGGTACGCCGCCCAGCGCTGAGCCTCGGCCAGGTTGTTATCTTCGCAGGCGCGATAGAGGCGGGCGAACAGCGGCAGGTCGACGGTAAAAAAGCTCTGCTCCATCTGCTGCAGTTGCCAGCGCTCGAAGGCCGGAGTATCGGCCACCCAGCCCGCTTCTACCGCCCACTCCAGCCCCTGCGACCAGCTATAGCCGCCGACCGGCAGGTTGCTGCTGGCCAGCTGCATCAGCCGCAGGCGTTTTTCCGGCGACGGCATTTAGTGATCGTGCTCGTGATGATGGCCGTGGGCGTGCCCGTGGCTCTCGCTGGCGTAGGCGCCGGCTTCCGGTTCGAACGGCAGGTGGGCGAAGCTCACCTGCAGGCCGAACTGGCGCAGCATATCGTCCAGCACGTGGTCGTGGTGGTAGCGCAGCTCGCCGGGCATAATCTGCAGCGGAACGTGGCGGTTGCCGAGGTGATAGCAGGCTTTCGCCAGCGTAAACGGATCCTCGCAGCGCACCACGGAGACGCCCTCATCGGCGGCAACGACCGCGACAAACTCGCTGCCCTCTTCATTACTCAGCACGTCACCGCCCCGCAGCAGCAGGCCGCGCGGCAGCAGCAGACCCGCTTCGCGCCCATCGTTAAGGGTGATTTTGATTCGGCTTTTTACCCGCACATCAATCGGCAGCGTGACGCTGGCCGTTGCCTGCACCGGCGCATCCACGCGTTGGGTCAGATACAGCATCCGGACTCCTTAAAACAGAAAGTAACGTTGCGCCATCGGCAGTACTTCTGCCGGTTCGCTGGTTATTAACTCCCCGTCAATACGCACCTCATAGGTTTGCGCATCAACGGTAATATTGGGCTGCAGGCCGTTATGGATCATGTCGGCCTTCTGCAGCGTTCGGCAGCCCTTCACCGTGGCCGTGGCGCTGTGCAGATTGAGGCGCTGCGCCACGCCGCTCTCTACCGCCGCCTGTGACAGGAAGGTCAGCCGGCAGTGATGGCGTGCGCTGCCCAGCGCCCCGAACATCGGCCGATAGTGCACCGGCTGCGGGGTGGGAATCGAAGCGTTAATATCGCCCATTGGCGCGATGGCAATCATCCCGCCCTTCACCACGCACGCCGGCTTCACGCCGAAGAACGCCGGGGACCACAGTACCAGGTCCGCCATCTTGCCGGCCTCAATCGAGCCGACCTCGTGAGCGATACCGTGGGTCAGCGCCGGGTTTATGGTGTATTTCGCGATATAGCGCTTAACGCGAAAGTTGTCGTTGTCGCCGCGCTCTTCCGCCAGCGGACCGCGCTGGACCTTCATGCGGTGGGCGACCTGCCAGGTGCGCAGCACCACCTCGCCGACGCGGCCCATGGCCTGCGAATCGGAAGAGGTCAGCGAGAAGGCGCCGATATCGTGCAGGACGTCCTCGGCGGCGATGGTTTCGCGGCGAATGCGCGATTCGGCAAACGCCACGTCCTCGGCAATGTCCGGGTCGAGGTGATGGCAAACCATCAGCATATCGAGATGCTCATCGATGGTATTGACGGTGTAGGGCAGCGTCGGGTTAGTCGAAGAGGGCAGAATATTGGGGTGCGCACAGGCGGTAATAATATCCGGCGCGTGGCCGCCGCCGGCACCTTCGGTATGGAAGGTGTGGATGGTGCGGCCGCCAATCGCCGCCAGGGTATCTTCGACAAAGCCGGACTCGTTGAGGGTATCGCTGTGCAGCGCGACCTGAACGTCCATCTCATCGGCGACGGTCAGCGCGCAGTTGATAGCCGCGGGCGTCGCACCCCAGTCTTCGTGGATTTTCAGGCCAATCACGCCAGCCGCCACCTGCTCGCGCAGCGCGTCAGGGTTGGAGCCGTTGCCTTTACCCAGCAGGCCGATGTTGACCGGCAGACTATCCGCCGCCTGCAGCATCCGCGAGATATACCATGGCCCGGGCGTGCAGGTGGTGGCGTGGGTGCCCGCCGCCGGCCCGGTGCCGCCGCCGACCATGGTGGTGACGCCGGAGACCAGCGCCTCTTCCGCCTGCTGCGGGCAGATCCAGTGGATATGCGTATCGACGCCGCCGGCGGTGACTATCTTACCTTCGGCGGCAATGATTTCCGTCGCCGCGCCGATAGGGATGGTGACGTCAGGCTGGATATCCGGGTTGCCCGCTTTGCCAACGGCGAAGATGCGCCCCTCTTTGACGCCGATATCCGCTTTCACGATCCCCCAGTGATCGACGATCAGCGCGTTGGTCAGCACCAGATCGACGCACTCCGCTGAGAGCATTTGCCCCTGGCCCATGCCGTCGCGAATGACCTTTCCGCCGCCGAACTTCACCTCTTCGCCGTAGGTGGTGAGATCGTCCTCGACCTCTATCCACAGCTCGGTGTCCGCAAGGCGGACCTTATCGCCGGTGGTGGGGCCAAACATATCGGCATAGGCCTGGCGTGAAATTTCACTCATCGTTTGCCTCCAGTTTTCCCATCACCGCCCCGCGAAAGCCGTACACCGCGCGGGAGCCGGCAACGGCAACCAGCTCCACTTCACGCTTTTGCCCGGGTTCAAAACGGACCGCGGTACCGGCGGCGATATTCAGGCGATAGCCCGTCGCCTGCTTGCGGTCGAACTTCAGCGCCGGATTCACTTCGGCGAAGTGATAGTGCGATCCCACCTGGATAGGCCGGTCGCCGTGGTTTTCAACGATTATGCTGCGGGTCATGCGGCCAACGTTAAGGGCTATCTGGCCGGGCTTCACTTGGTACTCACCTGGGATCATCGCGAAACCTCAGATTATCGGATTGTGGACGGTGACCAGCTTCGAGCCATCCGGGAAGGTGGCTTCGACCTGGATATCGGGGATCATTTCGGGCACGCCCTCCATCACCTGACTGCGGCTCAGGACGTGGCGGCCCTCTTCCATTAGCGCCGCTACGCTATTGCCGTCGCGGGCACCCTCCATAATAAAGGCGCTAATTAACGCCACCGCTTCCGGGTAGTTCAGCTTCAGCCCGCGGGCCAGGCGGCGCTCCGCCACCAGCGCGGCGGTAAACAGCAGCAGCTTATCTTTCTCTCTGGGGGTCAGTTCCATAGCGTTCTCTTAGGTCAGCCAGATTCGGGGAGGAACCGGGGGTTTCCCGGTCAGATGCGGGCGCATAAACTGCCATATATCGCGCATCGCCCGCTGGCACAGCAAATTATCATCACTTAAAAATCGGACCGTCAGCAGGCCGTCGGTCAGGCTGGCGCCGGCGTAGCTGGCAAGCCCGGCGAGCCGTTCGCGCACGCCGTCGAGCAGGGCCTCATTGGCCGGATAGAACAGCAGCGTTCCTATCCACGGCTGCTGGGCGATGCAGGCCAGCTGGCCGTCGGCGAGGCACAGGCGTTCGACCAGCAGCGGCGTCTCATCAACCCACACCTCCAGCCGGTTCGTGAGGGTGCCGTGGTTAAAGGTTTCGCCCATCACCGGGCGGCCGAGGCACAGCAGATCCCAGGCTAAAAGGGTGCTGGTGGCGCAAAGATGGAAGGTGGTCTGCAGATTAGCCCGCGCGCCGGGGAAAAAAATGGCGTCCTGCGGCAGCCATTCAAGAATAGCCTGCGGCGCGACGGTGAAGCGCTGGTGCAGATGCGCCTGTGCGCCGCTGCTGCGGTAAAATTTGCTGGCACCGGGCATGGTCATCAGCGCGTGGCTGCCGCCGTCGAGGGCGGCGGTAATCGTCAGCTCGTCGCCGCCAACGATGCCGCCCGGCGGATGCAATAAATAGAGGTGGCAGGTTTCTTGTTCGGGATAAAAAGGGCGCTGGACGGTTAACGGGCCAACGTGACGCGAAGAGGTCAGGACCGTTTTATCGCCGATAGATTGAAAGCGGAGATCCAGCGTAGCCTGCCAGCCTTTTTTTGTCTGTGGTAACACGGTGCTGTGCAATGTTGCGCCCCTGCAAACTCAAGAAAAAACAGCAACGATGAGTATTGATCGGCCGCAAAGCATCCCGATCATATGAAAAGCTTATGCTTATTATCCCGTAAACCGCCGCCGGCTGCGGATAGGGTCCATCCCTGGACCTTCCCCCGCAGGCGGGATCGCTACATGTTGAAAGGTTGAGGGGCGGTGGGGTAAAAGGCGCTCAGCGCGAGCGCCCGGTGATAATGCTATTTATCCTGATAATCCTCGGCGTCGATATCGTAGCCCGACGGTTCCCAGCGAATGGCCAGCAGCGACAGCAGGCCAATGAGCGGCGCCGCGGCGATAACCCAAAAGACGCGCGTATCCAGCGCCGCGACCAGCAGCGGGAAGAGGAACAGCGACAGCGTTGAGCTGCTGCGCATCAGCGTTTGGTTGAGGCCGACGCCGACGCCGCGCAGCGACGTTGGGTAGCTCAGCGAGGCAAAGGTCATGGTGTGCGCACCGGGGCCAAAGCCCTGGCCGAAGAGGAACAGCGCCAGCATGGCGACCGCGGCGATCCCTTCGGCGGCCCCTTCTGGACGGCCAATCAGCGCCAGCCCCAGCAGCGCCGCCAGCTGGCAGCCGTATCCCGCCAGCGACATTTTCCACGCCCCAAGGCGCGGCACCAGCCGTACCGCCAGCAGCCCGCCGACGAAGGCGAAGAGCAGGTTCAGCACTAGCGAGATCAGGATCGTGGTCAGCATCGACTGTACGAAAAAGCTGGCGATAATCACCGGCAGGCCGAAGGCGACGGCGTTATAGGCGAATGACGAGACTACGGAGAGCAGCGTTGCCAGGGTCGTGCGCCGCAGGTAAACCCCCTGAAACAGGCGTAAATAGTTGCTCCACTGCGCTTTTTTCACCACCGGCGCCGGTTTATCCAGTGCGTCCTGCGCCACGTGGGCGTTGATGTTGTACGCCTGGCGCAGAATCGAGGCCGCTTCACGCAGGTTGCCCTGATTGGCGGCCCAAACCGGCGACTCGCTCATATAGCGGCTGCGAATGGCGATAATCACCAGCGCGGGGATTGCGCCGAAGCCGAGGATCAGCCGCCACAGCCAGTCGCTGTGGCTTTCCGGCAGCGCGGCGTAGAAAAACAGCACCAGCAGGTACGAAACGCTGATGGCGGCGTACCAGGTCGGGCACCACATGGCGACGCTGGCGGCTTTGTTGCCCGGCCCTTTGAGTTTAGAAAATTCGCTCAGGAAGGCCATCGCCACCGGCAGGTCAATTCCCACCCCGAGCCCCATGACAAACCGGGCGCCGGTGAGGACGTATTCGTTGGGCGCCAGCGCGCAGGCGATTGCGGCAACCACGAAGAACAACATATCCGCCATAAAGACGCGGTAGCGGCCGATTTTATCGGTCAGATAGCCGCCCAGCAGCGCGCCGACGATGGCGCCGAAGGTGATGGCCGAGGCCACCATGCCGGTGCCGGCGGGCGTCAGGTTGAATTCACGGGTAATGTCCTTCAGGCCAAAGGCCAGGGAGCCGAGATCGTAGGCATCGAGAAAAATGCCGCCCAGCGCGATGCCCATGACGATGCGCGCGTTGTTGCGCCCGCTGCTGCCTTCGTTAATCAGGCGCGAAACGTCCGCCGCGCCGCGTATCCATTTAACTTCCCCGTCGGGCGACCCTGCCGCTGCAATCGGTGCCGAATTGATTACGTCTGTCATATTATTGTTCTGTTGTGTCTTATCAGGAGATTCAGAGTAAACATCGCCGGGCGGGCGAATAAATCATTTTTGGTTATAAGACATAACTAAGTGATTGTTGCGAAAGGTTTATCTTTGAAGCGGCAGCGCGGTAGAATGATTGGCTGTCAGGCCGGGGGATCAAAAGATATTGTCGGGGGAAATCGTGCCCGGCGCCGCCGGGCGCGGAGGTTATTTCTGCTGTGGTTTTTTCCCGTTCTTCTTCAGCCGGGCCCAGATTTTGGTCTCCTGGCGACGCCACAGGCGCTGGATGTTGTCATGATGGCGCAGGAGGATCAGGCAGGAGAGCATCGATACCGGAAAGGTGTACTGCGGCTTGAACCACCAGACGTAGAACGGCGCAATAAGCGCGCTGACGATGGCGCCGAGCGAAGAGTAGCCGCTGAGCAGAATGGTCAGTAGCCAGGTTCCGGCCATGACGCCGGTTAAATCCCAGCCGATGGGCGCAATGGCGCCGAAGGCGGTCGCAACGCCTTTGCCGCCGCGAAAATTAAAGAACACCGGCCAGATATGACCAATGCAGGCGGCGATCGCCACCAGGCCCAGCCAGAAAGGGGTCAGACCGAGTGCCCACGCGCCCCAGACCGGCAGCATGCCTTTGAGCACGTCGAAAATAAGCACCGTTACGGCCGCTCTCTTGCCGCCAATTCGCAGGACGTTGGTCGCCCCGGGGTTGCCCGAGCCGCTATCGCGAGGGTCGGGCAGGCCGGCGAGGCGGCAAACCAGGATGGCGCTGGAAATTGAGCCGCAGAGGTAGGCAAGGATAACGAGTCCAGGCGCGATTGCACTCATCAGCTGTTCCATTTTGAAAGTGTCGTTTTATCCCCGTCATCCTTGGCGCGGCCGGTGCGTTGGCTCTCCTCGCGCGTCCGGATACATAGTGATGCTATGCTCCCGGAAGCTCGCTGCGCCGCCGCCTTCCTGCAACGCAAATTATTTAGGGGATGTCTTTGCATCTGTGGATAATACGCATAATTCGCCGGAAGTGGTATCCGGTTTAGCCAAAAAGCAGGCAGGTCGTGATGGATATTGTATTTATAGAGCAACTTTCGGTAATCACCACTATTGGTGTTTATGACTGGGAACAAACCATCGAACAGAAGCTGGTGTTCGATATCGAAATGGCGTGGGATAACCGTAAAGCGGCGTCCAGCGATGATGTGAGCGATTGCCTCAGCTATGCCGATATTAGCGAGCTGGTTATCAGCCACGTTGAAGGGGGGCGCTTTGCGCTGGTGGAGCGCGTCGCTGAAGAGATTGCCGATCTGCTGCTGGCAAAATTTTCCTCACCGTGGGTACGGATTAAAGTCAGCAAACCGGGCGCGGTTGCCCGCGCCGCCAACGTTGGTGTCATCATTGAGCGTGGCCTTAATCTGAAACAAAACTTTTAAGGTCATATTGATTAAACAATTTGGGCTTATACAGGTCTTAGTGCCGGCCATCAGGTTATTTTATTTGCCATCTTCTCCTCGAACGGGGCTCGAATTCCTCACGTACTCCGTGTACGCTCCGGAATTGACGCGCCGTTCTAGGCCAAACTGGCTGCCCCAATGACGCCTGATGGCATGGCTCGTAGTGCCTGGTTTTTTCATTTTACTTTTAAAGGGTTTATTGGATGAGCGATATACACTCGCTGCTGGTGGCGGCAATATTGGGTGTGGTTGAGGGTTTGACAGAGTTTTTACCTGTTTCCAGTACCGGTCATATGATTATTGTTGGCCATCTGCTGGGGTTTGAAGGTGATACTGCAAATACGTTTGAGGTGGTCATTCAGTTAGGTTCTATTCTTGCCGTTGTCGTGATGTTCTGGCGTCGTTTGTTTGGCCTGATCGGTATTCATTTCGGTAAACCACCTGCGCATGAAGGGCAGGGCAGCGGTCGCCTATCGCTTATCCATATTCTGCTGGGGATGATCCCGGCGGTGGTGCTGGGCCTGATATTCCACGACACCATTAAGTCGCTGTTCAACCCGATAAACGTGATGTACGCGCTGATTGTCGGCGGCGTGCTGTTGATTGCCGCTGAGGTGCTGAAGCCGAAGGAGCCGCGTGCGGTAGGCGTTGACGATATGACCTATCGTCAGGCGTTCGTGATTGGCTGCTTCCAGTGCCTGGCGCTGTGGCCGGGCTTTTCTCGCTCCGGCGCGACGATTTCCGGCGGTATGCTGATGGGCGTGAGCCGCTATGCGGCCTCTGAGTTCTCGTTCCTGCTGGCAGTACCGATGATGATGGGCGCCACCGTGCTGGACGTGTATAAAAGCATCGGCTTCCTGAACGCCAGCGATATTCCGATGTTTGCCGTCGGCTTTATTATGGCGTTTATCGTGGCGCTGATTGCGATTAAAACCTTCCTGCAACTGATTAAACGTATTTCGTTTATTCCGTTCGCAATCTACCGCTTTATCGTGGCGGCAGTTGTTTACGTGGTCTTCTTCTAAGACCCTGGCCCTCAGTCTTTTGGCTGAGGGCAGCGTTCTTCCTTCCACTGCGCGATCGCCAGAATACGCCGACGCGTCAGCTCCTCGCGAATCTCCGGCCCTTTAAACCCTTGTGCTACCACCTCTTTCGTCGATACCGACTGAGCGATATGCCACGCTTCAAGCAGCAGGCGCCCCTGCGGATAGTCGCAGGCCTCGAAGCCGGTTCGGCCGCGGACGTCGGCTTCGCTGGTGAGGGCAATTTTCTCCACCCGCTGCGGCTTGCGCCAGGCGTCGATGCTGTCGAACAGCTTGACCAGGGTTTTGGGCTGCAGAATCGGCAGGGTATGAATCAGATCGTGGAACTCAGCGACCAGCTTCGCCAGGTCGCGGATCTCATTCGGGACGCGCAGGCGGGCGCAAAGTTGCTCGACCAGCCTGACGCCGGCCGGCCCGTGGCCGTGATGACGGGGCCAGAGCTCTTTCGGCGTCAGCCCCTTGCCCAGATCGTGACACAGGGTCGCGAAACGCACGTCGATTTCCGGCGACAGCATCGCCGCCATGCTCAGGGTCATCAGGGTATGCAGGCCGGTGTCGATTTCCGGGTGCCATTTGGCCGGCGCGGGTACGCCGTACAGCGCCTCGATTTCCGGGAACAGCACGCCAAGCGCGCGGCAGTCGCGCAGAGTCTGGAAAAAGACCTGCGGATTGCGGGTGCCCAGCGCGCTCTCGGTCTCTTTCCATACCCGCTCCGGCGTCAGGTGCGCCAGCTCGCCGGCGTCGGCCATCGCGCGCATCAGCGCCATGGTGTCGTCCGCAATGCGAAAGCCGAGATGGGCGTAGCGGGCGGCAAAGCGCGCGACGCGCAGAACGCGCAGCGGATCTTCGCTGAAGGCCGGTGAAACGTGGCGCAGCAGGCGCTGGCGCAGATCGGACTGGCCGCCGTAGGGGTCGATAATCTGGCCGTCTGAGTCCTGGGCCAGAGCATTAACCGTCAGGTCGCGGCGGAGCAAATCCTGTTCGAGGGTGACGTCAGGCGCGGCGTAGCAGGTGAAGCCGGTGTAGCCAGCGCCTGACTTACGCTCGGTTCGCGCCAGGGCGTACTCTTCCCGGCTTTGCGGGTGCAGAAACACGGGGAAATCGCGGCCTACCTGCTGGTAGCCCGCGTCAAGCAGCTCTGAGGGCGCGGCGCCCACCACCACCCAATCTCTGTCTTTGACCGGTAGTCCGAGTAATGTATCCCGGACGGCACCGCCGACCAAATAAATCTTCACGCCTGCTTCTCCCGTATCCACTTTGCGCTGGATGATACGTAAGTCTGGCAGAGAAGACTAATTAGTTCATCCACCGGTCTTTACGCTTGCGGCTCGGGATCAGGTGCGGCAGCACCAGGCCAAGCAGCAGGCCGACGCCCAGCACGCCGCCGCCGTACATAAACCACTGCATGATGATGGTGCGCTGCTTATCATCAAGCTGCAGATTGGCGGCATTGACCTTTTTCTGCGCGACGACCAGCTCATTTTTCAGCTTCTGGTTCTCATCTTTCAGGGCGTTAATGGCATTATCGCTCCCGGCGACCTTTTTCTGCATGTCTGCAGTGCGTTGGTTCCAGGTGGTGTCGATGTTATTAAGCTTGTCGGTCAGGGTTTTAACCTGGTTTTCGAGATCCGGTACGCGGGTGCGCAGGCTGGGCTCGTTGCTCAGCTCTTTCAGCGGGATCCAGGCGGTGCGGCCGTTGCCGTCGCGGATCTGGGCGTAGTTGGTGCTGTCGTTGGTCTGCAGCAGAGAGACCTGCTCCCCGGCATTAATGGTTCCCTGGAGGCGATAATTATCGCCAGGACCGGTGCGGACCCAGGTATTCAGTTCATCAGAAACATAGCGTTTTTCTTCTGCATGAACCGCCGTAGCGGCGCTAAGCGCCAGCAAAGTTATCGTAATCAGGCGTAATTTAGGCATCAGGTCATCGTTTGGTCATAAAAAGTTGAACGATAGTAGTGGCATCACCATAGCGACGCAAAGTTTTCCGCCACAATCGGAAACATCCAGGAGGTGGCCCGGCAAATTGCGGATTGCATGGCGATTCGCCGCAAAATATTATCTACTGACAAGAAATATCGGCGTTAGTTCGCCGTATTTTCCCTGCAGAGCACAGAAGCGGAAGAATTCAGTTATGGCGCAAGAAATCGAATTAAAATTTATCGTCTCCGACAGCGGTGTGGAAACACTGCGTCAGCACCTTAATACGCTCAATGCGCAGCATACGCCCGCAGGACAGCTGCTCAATATTTACTATGAAACGGCGGATAACTGGCTGCGCCGTCACGATATGGGTCTGCGTATTCGCGGCGATCGCGGTCGTTACGAAATGACCCTGAAAATTGCCGGACGGGTGGTGGGTGGGCTGCATCAGCGCCCGGAGTACAACATCCCGCTGGAGAAACCGGAGCTGCTCCTGAGCCTGCTGCCGGCGGAAGTGTGGCCGCAGGGCGAACTGCCTGCCGAGCTGGAGAACAGCGTACAGCCGCTCTTCAGCACTGATTTTGAACGTGAAAAATGGTTGGTCAGCGAAGGCGATAGCCAGATTGAGATCGCCCTCGATCGCGGCGAGGTAAAGGCCGGTGAGCATCAGGAAGCGATTTGTGAACTGGAGCTGGAGCTGCTGTCCGGCAATACCGTAGATGTCCTGACCCTTGCCCGTCGTCTGCTGGATACCGGCGCGCTGCGTCAGGGAAGCTTGAGCAAGGCGGCGCGAGGCTACCATTTGGTCCAGGGCAACGGCGAACGGCCGCCGATCGCGCTGGATATCCTGCCGGCAATCGCGAAGGCCAGCGTCGAGCAGGGAATGGAGGCGGCGCTGGAAAATGCCCTGGCCCACTGGCTCTATCATGATGAAGTCTTGAGCCGCGGCAACCCGGCGGCAAAAGGAGAAATTCTGCGGGCGATTGCCCGCCTGCGCCATACGCTGGCGCTGTTTGGCGGTATCGTGCCGCGTAAAGCCAGCGCGGCGCTGCGCGAGCAGCTGAGCGCAGCGGAAGCGGCGCTGTCAGAGGCCGAAAATGCGCAGGCGGCGCTGTTCAGCGTCGCCGCAGTGAGCGCGAAGCTGATGCTGACGGAATGGCTGGTAAGCCGCGGCTGGCGCGAGTTCCTCAACGAGAATGGGCAGAAGAAAATTGCCGGATCTTTTAAACGCTTTGCCGATATTCAGCTTTCGCGGGCGGCAGCAGAATTAAAAAATGCCTTCCTGCAGTCGTTGGGCGACGAGTATGAAGGTCAGCTTCCGCGGCTGGCGCGCGAGATCGACACTATTCAGCTGTTAGCCGGCACTTACGCCGACGCCGCATCGCCGTGGCTGGAAAACTGGAAAGAGCTTCGCCGGGCCGTTGAGCACCGGGACAGCAGCGTCATTGAATATTTCCGTCGCCAGGCGCTGGCCGCGGAACCGTTCTGGCTGCATAGTGGAAAACGATAATTTCAGGCCAGGGAGACCCCTATAATGCCGCTTTCTTCGCAGTTACAGCAGCACTGGCAGACGGTTGTAAACCGACTACCAGCGGATTTTCCATTACCCACGTTAAGTCCGCAGGCGCAGTCGGTTATGGCGTTCAGCGATTTCGTCGAGCAGAACCTGATCGCCCAGCCGCAGTGGCTGGCTGAGCTTGAGAGCTCGCCGCCGGAAGCGGATGAGTGGTGTCACTATGCCTACTGGCTGCAGGCGGCGCTGGCGGAGGTGAATGACGAAGCGGCGCTAATGCGCGAGCTGCGCCTGTTCCGCCGCCGGATTATGGTGCGCATCGCCTGGGCGCAGGCGCTGTCGCTGGTCAGCGAAGAGAGTAGCCTGCAGCAGCTTAGCGCGCTGGCGGAGACGCTGATTGTCGCCGCCAGGGACTGGCTATATGCCGCCTGCTGCCGGGAGTGGGGAACGCCCTGCAGCGCCGAAGGTAAGCCGCAGCCGCTGCTGATCCTCGGGATGGGTAAACTCGGCGGAGGAGAGCTTAACTTCTCCTCCGATATCGACCTGATTTTTGCCTGGCCGGAGCACGGCGCAACCCACGGCGGGCGCCGCGAGCTGGATAACGCCCAGTTCTTTACCCGCCTCGGCCAGCGTTTAATTAAGGCACTCGATCAGGCCACCCAGGACGGCTTTGTCTACCGCGTGGATATGCGCCTGCGCCCGTTTGGCGACAGCGGCCCGCTGGTGCTGAGCTTCGCCGCGCTGGAGGATTACTACCAGGAGCAGGGGCGAGACTGGGAGCGCTATGCGATGGTTAAGGCGCGGATCATGGGCGATAACGAAGGCATTTATGCCAGCGAACTGCGCGCCATGCTGCGGCCGTTCGTCTTCCGCCGCTACATTGACTTCAGCGTGATCCAGTCGCTGCGTAATATGAAAGGGATGATTGCCCGTGAGGTTCGCCGCCGCGGGCTGAAGGACAATATCAAGCTCGGCGCCGGCGGGATCCGCGAAATTGAATTTATCGTTCAGGTATTTCAGCTGATCCGCGGCGGCCGCGAGCCTGCGCTGCAGCTGCGGGCGCTGCTGCCAACCCTGGCGGCTATCGAGGAGCTGCATCTGCTGCCGGAAGGCGATGCCTCCCGGCTGCGCGAGGCCTACCTGTTTTTACGTCGTCTCGAAAACCTGCTGCAAAGCATCAACGATGAGCAGACGCAAACCCTGCCGCAGGATGAGCTCAACCGCGCTCGCCTGGCGTGGGGAATGCACGTTGCCGACTGGGCGACGCTCAGCGCGCAGCTGGAAGAGAAAATGGCCAGCGTCAGGCGGGTATTCAACGATCTGATTGGCGATGACGAAGCGCAGTCGCCGGATGAACAGCTTGCCGAGTACTGGCGCGAGCTGTGGCAGGACGCGCTGGAGGAGGATGACACCAGCCCGGCGCTGGCGCACCTCGATGATACCGATCGGCGCAGCGTACTGGCGCTGATCGCCGATTTCCGCAAAGAGCTCGACAGGCGTACCATTGGCCCGCGCGGGCGTCAGGTGCTGGATCAGCTGATGCCGCATCTGCTCAGCGAAGTGTGCTCGCGCGCGGATGCGCCGGTGCCGCTGGCGCGCATTACGCCGCTGCTGACCGGCATCGTGACCCGCACGACCTATCTTGAGCTACTCAGCGAGTACCCCGGCGCGCTCAAGCACCTGATCTCCCTGTGCGCCGCCTCGCCGATGGTCGCCAGCCAGCTGGCGCGCCACCCGCTGCTGCTGGACGAGCTGCTGGACCCCAATACGCTCTATCAGCCGACGGCGACCGACGCCTATCGCGATGAGCTGCGCCAGTATTTACTGCGCGTACCGGAAGAGGACGAAGAGCAGCAGCTGGAGGCGCTGCGCCAGTTCAAGCAGGCGCAGCTGCTGCATATTGCCGCCGCGGATATCGCCGGCACGCTGCCGGTGATGAGAGTGAGCGATCACTTAACCTGGCTGGCCGAAGCGATGATCGATGCGGTTGTCCAGCAGGCGTGGATGCAGATGGTGGCGCGCTATGGCCAGCCGACGCACCTGCGCGACCGTCAGGGGCGTGGCTTTGCCGTCGTCGGCTATGGCAAGCTGGGCGGCTGGGAGCTGGGCTACAGCTCCGATTTGGATCTGGTATTCCTCCACGACTGCCCGCCGGAGGCCATGACCGACGGCGAACGCGAGATTGACGGCCGCCAGTTCTATCTGCGGCTGGCGCAGCGCATTATGCATCTCTTTAGCACCCGCACCTCTTCAGGGATCCTCTATGAAGTGGATGCCCGCCTGCGTCCGTCGGGCGCCGCGGGCATGCTGGTCACCACCGCCGATTCCTTCGCCGACTATCAGCAAAATGAAGCCTGGACCTGGGAGCATCAGGCGTTGGTCCGCGCGCGGGTGGTCTACGGCGATCCCGAGCTGCAGACCCGGTTTGATGAGATTCGCCGCGCGATCCTCACCCGCCAGCGCGAGGGGGCGACTTTGCAGACCGAGGTGCGGGAAATGCGTGAAAAAATGCGCGCCCATCTTGGCAATAAGCAGCGCGATCGCTTTGATATTAAAGCCGATGCCGGCGGGATCACCGATATTGAATTTATCACCCAGTATCTGGTCTTACGCTATGCCAACGACAAGCCGAAGCTGACGCGCTGGTCCGATAATGTGCGCATTCTGGAGCTGCTGGCGCAGAACGACATTATGGATGAAGAAGAGGCCCGGGCGCTGACTCATGCCTATACTACGCTGCGCGATGCGCTGCACCATCTGGCGCTGCAGGAGCAGCCGGGCAACGTCGCGCCGGAGGCCTTTGCTCATGAACGTGAGCAGGTTAGCGCCAGCTGGCAGAAGTGGTTGATAGCTTAACTAAAAAACCGGGTGTGCTATTATCGCGCGCAAAGTTTGCATCTCGCAGGAGAGAGTAATGAAAGTAACGCTGCCGGAGTTTGAACGAGCAGGAGTGTTGGTGGTTGGCGATGTGATGCTGGACCGCTACTGGTATGGTCCCACCAGCCGTATTTCCCCTGAAGCCCCGGTGCCGGTGGTGAAAGTGGAAAATATCGAAGAGCGTCCCGGCGGCGCGGCAAACGTCGCGATGAACATCGCATCGCTCGGTGCGACCTCGCGGCTGGTGGGCCTGACCGGGATTGACGATGCCGCCCGCGCGCTGAGTAAAGCGCTGGCCGACGTCAACGTGAAGTGCGACTTCGTTTCGGTGCCGACCCACCCGACCATCACCAAGCTGCGCGTGCTGTCGCGCAACCAGCAGCTGATTCGCCTCGATTTTGAAGAGGGCTTTTCCGGCGTCGATCCACAGCCGATGCACGAGCGCATTCAGCAGGCGCTGGGCTCTATCGGGGCGCTGGTCCTGTCCGACTATGCGAAAGGCGCGCTGGCCAGCGTGCAGACGATGATTAAGCTGGCGCGGGATGCGGGCGTACCGGTGCTGATCGATCCGAAAGGCACAGAATTTGAGCGCTACCGCGGCGCCACCCTGCTGACCCCGAACCTCTCTGAGTTTGAAGCGGTGGCGGGGAAATGTAAGGACGAAGCGGAAATCGTTGAGCGCGGCCTGAAGATTATTGCTGATTTTGAACTCTCCGCGCTGCTGGTGACCCGCTCCGAGCAGGGCATGACGCTGTTGCAGCCGGGCAAACCGCCGCTGCATATGCCAACCCAGGCGCAGGAAGTCTATGATGTTACCGGCGCGGGCGATACGGTGATTGGCGTGCTGGCGGCGACGCTGGCTTCCGGTAACTCGCTGGAAGAAGCCTGCTATTTTGCCAACGCGGCGGCTGGCGTGGTGGTGGGTAAACTCGGTACTTCTACCGTTTCGCCGATTGAGCTGGAAAATGCGGTGCGCGGACGCGCTGAGACCGGTTTTGGCGTGATGAATGAAGAAGAGCTCAAGCAGGCGGTGGCCGCGGCGCGCAAGCGCGGTGAGAAAGTGGTGATGACCAACGGCGTGTTTGACATTCTGCACGCGGGCCACGTTTCGTATCTGGCAAACGCGCGCAAGCTGGGCGATCGCCTGATCGTGGCGGTTAACAGCGATGCGTCGACAAAACGTCTGAAAGGGGAGTCCCGTCCGGTGAACCCGCTGGAGCAGCGGATGATCGTCCTGGGTGCGCTGGAGGCCGTTGACTGGGTGGTCTCTTTCGAAGAGGACACCCCGCAGCGCCTGATCGCTGGGATCCTGCCGGATCTGCTGGTGAAAGGCGGGGACTATAAGCCGGAGCAGATTGCCGGGAGCGAAGAGGTCTGGGCAAACGGCGGCGAGGTGCTGGTGCTCAATTTTGAAGATGGCTGTTCGACCACCAACATTATCAAAAAGATCCAGAAAGATAGCGGGAAGTAATATTTCCCCGCCGAGCGGCGGCCCGACTATCGTCCCGGTAAGCATCGCGCGGTCGGGAGGGTAGCGAGAAAGCCGTACTTAAAAAGGCCCGCGATCGTCCGATCGCGGGCCTTTTTTATTTAATTGATGGCGGAAATGATTCAGCGCAATAATTGTTCTTGTTTTGCGCATTTTTCGCGCAAAAAAAGTTAACGTAAGGATAAATACTGAAGTCAGTAAAGCATATGACCACTCAGAACCCCCACGGCTGAAGGAGTATGCGGATGAACCATAACGAACTGTATTCAATGAAGAATTTTGACTTTCTGGCGCTGAGCTTTGCCAGGATGCATGCGCAGGGCCACGTCGTCGATCTCGAGGCCATTGTCGGCAATATGGATGAGGATCATCGTGAATGGTTTTGCCAGCGGTATGCGCTCTACTGTCGTCAGGTTAGCCAGCCAGGGACGCCGGCGACAGAGCTGGAACACTGATACAACAACGGGCCTGATGGCCCGTTTTTTTACTGCTTCTCTTCGACGCTCGGCGCGGCCGTTCGGCTTTCCAGATCGCTAATGCGTTGTTCGAGTAACGCCAGCTTCTCGCGCGTGCGCAGCAGCACCTGAGTCTGCACGTCAAACTCTTCACGGCTGACCAGATCGAGGCGGGTCAGCTGCGACTGGAGCACCTGACGGATCTTTTTCTCCACGTCTTCCCCAAGGTCACGAAGGCCTTTCGGCATCGATTCATGGACCTGGCGGGCGATTTGTTCAATTTTTTTCGGGTCAATCATGGTGGTTTCCTGCTCTGGTCGATTTACCGTCCATTGTAGTGCGATCGGCGCCGCCTATAAACCAGAAATGTTTGAAGCTTATGCATTGCCGAGGATAATCAATAGCGTTATAGTTACTTTGCTTATTCTCAGGGCGGGGCGAAATTCCCCACCGGCGGTAAATCAACCCTAGCGTTGAAAGCCCGCGAGCGCTTTTTGCGAAAGCAAAAAGGTCAGCAGATCCGGTGTAATTCCGGGGCCGACGGTTAGAGTCCGGATGGGAGAGAGTAACGGCTCAGTCGGATTGCGATCCGCTTGCGTTGACTTTTTTGCCGCTTAACCGGCACTCCTAAGACTGCCCTGATTCTGGTAACCATAATATTAATGAGGTTTTTTTACCATGAATCAGACGCTCCTTTCCTCTTTTGGTACCGCTTTTGAACGTGTAGAACACGCGTTAAATGCACTGCGCGAAGGCCGCGGTGTGATGGTACTTGACGATGAAGACCGTGAAAATGAAGGCGATATGATTTTCGCCGCCGAAACCATGACCGTTGAGCAGATGGCGCTAACCATTCGCCACGGCAGCGGTATTGTTTGCCTGTGCCTGACCGATGAACGCCGCAAGCAGCTCGACCTGCCGATGATGGTGGAAAATAACACCAGCGCCTACGGTACCGGCTTCACCGTGACCATCGAAGCCGCAGAAGGCGTCACTACCGGCGTATCCGCGGCCGACCGCGTGACCACCGTGCGCGCCGCGATTGCCGATGGCGCAAAACCATCTGACCTGAATCGTCCTGGCCACGTATTCCCGCTGCGTGCCCAGGCGGGCGGCGTGTTGACCCGCGGCGGTCACACCGAAGCCACTATCGATCTGGTGACTCTCGCAGGCTTCAAGCCGGCGGGGGTTCTGTGTGAGCTGACTAACGACGACGGCTCGATGGCCCGCGCGCCGCAGTGCATCGAATTTGCTCAGCAGCACAATATGGCCGTGGTCACCATTGAAGATCTGGTGGCCTATCGCCGCGAGCACGAACGTAAAGCCAGCTAATCCGGCTTCGCTGCACTCTGAAGCCCACTTAACCGTGGGCTTTGTTGTTTTTGGCGCTAGCCAATACCCATCGCCTGCAGGGCCACGAGGCTAAATCCCATCACCGACATACCGCACAGCACGCCATAGCTTGGGTTGCTTTGCGGATCGATCTCTTTTGCCAGCGGCATGAGCTCATCAACCGACAGCGCCACCATGATCCCGGCGACGGCGGCCATAATGGCGCCCATCACCACCGGCGACACCAGACTGCCGAGGATCAGCCAGGCCAGCAGCCCGCCGAGGATCTCGGCCATTCCGGAGAGTCCGGCCCAGAAAACCGCCTTGCGGCGCGAGCCCGTTGCAGCATACACCGGGCCGGCAACCGCCAGCCCTTCCGGAATGTTATGCAGTGCGACCGCCAGCGCGACGCCCATACCCAGCTCCAGGTTATTGCTGGCCGTCACAAAGGTGGCGATACCCTCCGGGAAGTTGTGCAGGCTGATACCGAGGGTCAGCAGAATGGCAGCGCGGCGCAGATTGCGCGGGCGCGGGACGTCGGGCGACATCAGATCCTGCGGATGAGCGTGCGGCAGCATATGGTCCAGCGCAAAGTAGCCCAGCAGGCCGATAACAAACATGCCGTACCCGAGCAGCGCCGACATCCCCTCGGCGTTCAGCGCGGCGGGCAGCATCTCCATCAGCGAAATAAGCAGCATGATCCCGGCGGCGAAACCGAGAGAAAAACCCAGCAGACGGTTGGACGGTTTCTGGCCCAGGACGCCGAAAATCGCGCCGATAAAGGTCGCGCTACCGGCCAGCAGAGTCAATATTAGAGGGGATGACATCACTCAGCTCCTTTGATAATGATTATCATTCATAATATCCATCTTACCCGATGGCAGCGAGAGGGAAATGACGTCTTTACCGCGGCTTACATTCAAATTTTCTGATGATGATCATCACGCTTATCTGAGTTTATCCTGATGCAAAAACGCGTAATGTGAAGGCATCAAATCTCCTCTACTCAAGGATATCATCATGTCCCGAACCCGAATGCCAGCGTTGTTTTTAGGCCACGGTAGCCCGATGAACGTGCTGGAAGATAACATCTATACCCGCGCCTGGCGGCATCTGGGCGAAACTCTACCGCGTCCGCGGGCGATTGTGGTGGTCTCCGCCCACTGGTTTACGCGCGGTACCGGCGTCACGGCGATGGAAGCCCCGAAAACGATCCACGATTTTGGCGGCTTCCCGCAGGCGCTGTACGATACGCACTATCCGGCTCCGGGCTCTCCTGAGCTGGCGCAGCGGCTGGTTGAGCTGCTGGCACCCGTGCCGGTGACGCTGGATAAAGAAGCCTGGGGCTTCGACCACGGCTCGTGGGGCGTGCTCATCAAAATGTATCCGGATGCCGATATTCCGATGGTGCAGCTGAGCATCGACAGCAGCAAGCCGGCGGCCTGGCACCTGGAGATGGGGCGCAGGCTGGCGGCGTTGCGCGATGAAGGTATTATGCTGATTGCGAGCGGTAACGTGGTGCATAACCTGCGCACTGCGCGCTGGCATGGCGAAAGCACGCCGTATCCCTGGGCGGAATCGTTTAACGAGTATGTGAAAACGAACCTGGCCTGGAAAGGGCCGACGGAGGAGCATCCGCTGGTGAACTATTTGGCGCACGAGGGCGGATCGCTCTCAAACCCGACGGCGGAACACTTCCTGCCGCTGCTGTACGTGCTGGGTGCCTGGGACGGCGAAGAGCCGATTTCCGTGCCGGTAGAAGGAATGGAAATGGGGTCGCTAAGCATGCTGTCAGTGCAGGTAGGTGTGTAGCGGGAAAGTGCAGTTGCCCCGGCAGGCGTAATGCCGCCGGGGCAGGAGACTACTCGACAAAAATGTGCGGATAGAAGCGTGAAAGATCCTGAGTGATCAGCGCCCGGTCTTCGCGAACACCGATCCCGGCTGGCTTATCGTTGATCAGCCAGCTGCCGATCAGCGTATAGCTATCGCCAAACTTCGGCAGCGGATAGAACTCCTGCACGATGGTACCTTCTTCACCGTACGGGCCTTCGACTGCTTCAACCACCTTGCCGTTTTCAACGATCGACACGTTTGCGCCTTCGCGGGAGAAAATCGGCTTGATGACGTACTTCTCCATTTCGGGATGCGCGTCTTCGCTGAACCAGGATGCCAGCAGGTTAGGGTGGTTCGGGAACATCTTCCACAGCAGCGGCAGCAGCGCTTTGTTGGAGATAATGCTCTTCCATGCCGGCTCAAGCCAGCGTACGCCGGCGTCTTCCAGCTTAGTGGAGAAGACCTCGCGCAGCATATACTCCCACGGATAAAGTTTGAACAGATTGCCGATGACCTGATCCTGAACGTCGGTAAACTGGCCCTTTTCGCCGAGGCCGATATCTTCGATATAGAGGAATTCGGTGGCGACGCCGGCTTCGGCCGCGCAGTCCTGCAGATACTGTACGGTACCGCGATCCTCTTCGGTATCGCGGCAGCACGCCATATGCAGCAGCTGAAAGCCAAACTGTTCCCGGAGCTCGGTAAAGCGCTCAATCAGCTTTTCCTGCAGGCTGTTGAACTGGTCGCTGCCTGCCGGCAGCTGGCCGGCGTTGAGCTGATCTTCCAGCCAAATCCACTGAAAGAACGCCGCCTCATACAGCGAGGTTGGCGTATCGGCGTTGTTCTCCAGCAGCTTGGGCTCGCCAACGCCGTCCCACGCCAGGTCGAGGCGCGAATAGAGCGACGGCTGGTTGGTTTTCCACGACTGACGCACGAAGCCCCAGGTGTGTTTGGGGATACGGAATTTGGCCATCAGCTCATCGCTGCCGATCACGGTTTCTACCGCCTGCAGGCACATCTGATGCAGCTCGGCAGTAACGTCTTCCAGTTTCTCAACCTGCGCCAGGGTCAGCTTGTAATAGGCCTCTTCGCTCCAGTACGGCTCGCCGTACATGGTATGAAAGCTAAAGCCATATTCGCTCGCTTTTTCGCGCCAGTCCGGGCGCTCCGTGATGCTGATTCTTTCCATGAGTTTTAGCCGCCCATTGAGCGTTTGGATGAGGTGGTACCTGCGGCGTTACGCTGCATGGTGGACTGTTTCGCCACCGACTCGCCGAAGCCGCCGCGGGTAACGGTGCTGGTGGTCGCTGGTTTTGGCGCCATGGCCGTCTTAGGTACGTTCATAGAACGACCCGGCTGCGCGGCGCCGTAGCTCTTGCCTCCGGCATCGGTGTACTGACCATAGGCCGGGCTGGCCGGGTTTTTCGAGCTGAACAGCGGCTGCTGCGCGCCCATGCCGCCGCCCATCATGCGGCCCATCATGTAGCCGGCCATCAGAGGCATCCAGAAGCTGCCGCTGCTTTGTGCCTGAGCCTGGTTTTCCGGCGCGATGCCTGCCTGAGCCGGCGTTTGCTGGCACTGGCCTTCACCGAACTCCGCCACGCAATCTTCACGGGTGGCGTATTTTGGCGCGGTACGTTCGGCTTCTTTGGTCGCGTTATTAAAGGCGGTGGTGCACTCTGCGCCTTTGCCAGGGTTGGCCGCAGAGCAGTCATCGGCATTTTGATACAGAGAAACCGTCTCGTCGGTTTTTTCGCAGCCGGCGAGCATAAAGACGGCCGTCACGGCGAGCGCGACCGGTGTCAGATGGCGAGCGCTCCAGCTTTTGCGGAACGAGGCATGATTAATATTTTTTGTCCGTTTCATGTTTGTCTTCCTGGACCCAGTGGTATGGCGGTTTGTTAACGCTCAGGATAGAGGATGAGTGGTGGAAAATGAAGCGGCCAGGGGCGGAAAGGAGCGGAAAGGAGGGGATCTTTACGTTGCCTTACGTTTAACGCCCCACTTAGCGGAATCTGCTAAGCGGGGCGCTGTGACGCAACGAAGGTTACTGGCGGAAAGGATTCGCGCCGCTGGTTTTCGTGGTGCGGGTAGAAGCCGGCGTTGCCGCAGGCGCTGCGCTGCTGCCGTAGCCGTCGGCGCTGGCGTCCTGCTGCGGGGTTTCCGGCGCAACGCTATCCGGTGAGGTCGCGACAGGTTTGCCCAGCGTATTGTTCAACGCAACCAGATCCTGCTCGTTCAGCGTACCGAGCGCGGACTTGATGTTCAGCTGGTTAATCAGGTAGTTATAACGTGCGCTTGAGAGCTGCTGCTTGGCGTTATACAGCGTAGTTGTCGCATCCAGCACGTCAACGATGGTACGTGTACCAACGGAATAGCCGGCTTCCATCGCATCAAGGGAGCTCTGGGCAGAGACCACGGCCTGTTTGTAGGCATTGATGCTGCTGATAGAGGCGTTGATGTTATTAAAAGAAGAGCGAACGGTCTGCACTACGGTGCGGTGCGAGCTTTCCAGCTGCTCGCTGGCGCCGACGAAGTTGTACTGCGCCTGTTTCACCTGCGAGTTAACCATCCCGCCCTGATACAGCGGCAGCGAGAAGCTCAGGCCGATTTTGTTCTGGCCGGCGTCGTTGTCTGGCGTCGTATTATTGGAACCGCTATATCTGGAGTTGGATACGCCGGTAGAGGCGTTTAAATCCAGCGTCGGCATGTGGCCATCCTGCGCCTGGCGAATTTGCTCGCGCGCCAGGTCCTGGTTCAGGCGAGCCTGCAGCAGCGACAGGTTGCGGTTTTCCGCTTCCTTCAGCAGCGCGTTCACCGTTTCCGGCTTGTTGGTTTTGAAGCCGTCAACGTTCAGCGACGACAGCTGCGGGTAGTAGTTGCCGGTCACCTGACGCAGCGCTTCAACCGCATTATCGAGGTTGTTACGTGCGGTGACTTCGTTCGCCAGCACGGAGTCGTACTGGGAACGGGCGTTCTGCACGTCGGTAATGGCAACCAGGCCCACGTTAAAACGCTGAGTGGTCTGATCCAACTGACGATAGATCGCCTGTTTCTGCGCTTCGGTATAGGAGAGCGTATCGATGGCGCTCAGCACGTTAAAGTAGGCCGTAGCGGTGTTCAGGATCAGCGTCTGCTGGTCAGTCTGATAGGTGACGTCCTGAATACCGGCCGTTTTTTCCTGCAGCGTCAGGGTGCGCCATTTCGACATATCGAACAGGGTTTGCGTGAGCTGCAGCGAGCCGCTGGTGACGTTGGAGTCCTGGCCGTTGGTGTCGCGATAGCCGTTGGTATAAGTATAATCTGCACCCAGACCGAGCTGAGGCAGTAACGGGCTACGTGCTTCGTTGATCTTTTCGAATGCAGCATCACGATCGGCTGCTGATTTACGCAGGTCAGGGTTGCTGATGCGCGCCTGCTGATAAACCTGCATCAGGTTTTCTGCCTGGCTTATGGCGCTGAAACCAGTCAGGCCCAGGCCGATAAGGATGGGGAAAAATTTCTTCATTTGCATTCCTTGTTGTGAAGCATAAAGCGCTGCCCAAAAGCTAAATATATCTGCTGATTGTATAGAGTCTGTCGCCGTAAAAAGTTGGCGTTACGTGCCATCCGGCGGTAATTTGCACCAATCTAACATACGGACTGTAAAACGGTAGCCAAACGGCTTATAAATCCCTACTTTCGAATTCGCAGGACACCAACAATGAACAAGCCCAACAAGCAGGGAATTACCTTCGCTAAAAACGATGTAGAAATTATTGCACGCGAAACGCTTTATCGTGGTTTTTTTTCGCTGGATTTATACCGCTTTCGCCACCGTTTGTTCAACGGCGGGATGAGCGGCGAAGTGACGCGCGAAATTTTTGAGCGCGGGCATGCCGCCGTCTTGCTACCCTTTGACCCGATACGTGATGAAGTTGTGCTGGTCGAGCAGATTCGCATTGCCGCCTATGATACCAGTGAGAGCCCGTGGCTGCTCGAAATGGTTGCCGGCATGATTGAAGAAGGTGAAACGCCTGAGGACGTCGCCCGCCGTGAAGCGGTGGAAGAGGCGGGCCTTGAAGTCGGCCGGACAAAACCGGTTCTGAGCTATCTGGCGAGCCCCGGCGGCACCAGCGAGAGGCTGTCGATTCTGGTGGGGGAAGTCGATGCGACGACGGCAAAAGGCATCCACGGCCTGGCGGATGAAAATGAGGATATTCGGGTTCATGTGGTCAGCAGGGAGCAGGCCTATCAGTGGGTAGAAGAAGGGAAGATCGACAACGCAGCTTCTGTCATCGCGCTGCAATGGCTGCAGCTGCACTATCACAATTTACGTAATGAGTGGTCAAAATGAAGCGTTATACGCCTGACTTCCCTGAAATGATGCGCCTGTGTGAAACCAATTTTGCCCAGTTGCGCCGCCTGCTGCCTCGGACCGACGCAGTGGGCGATATGGCGGGCTACCAGGTGGGCAGTGCGCAGTACCGGCTAACTATCGTGGAGTCGACCCGCTACACTACATTGGTGTCGATTGAGCAAACGGCGCCGGCGGTGAGCTACTGGAGTTTACCGTCCATGACGGTACGCCTGTATCATGACGCGATGGTGGCCGAAGTGTGTTCGAGTCAGCAGATTTTTCGCTTCAAAGCGCGGTATGATTATCCTAATAAAAAGTTGCATCAACGCGACGAAAAGCATCAAATTAACCAGTTCTTAGCCGACTGGCTGAGATACTGTTTAGCACATGGAGCGATGGCGATTCCGGTTTGTTAGCGTCGTGAAACCTAAGGACACCATTTGGAAAGCCTGTTAAACCTTCCTTTGGCTGGTGAGGCCAGAGTCAGGATATTACAAATTACTGATACTCACCTGTTTGCTGAAAAACATGAAACGCTGTTAGGCATCAATACCTGGGAAAGCTATCAGGCCGTGCTGGAAGCCATCCACGCCTCGCAGCGCCAGTGCGATCTGATTGTCGCGACAGGCGATCTGGCACAGGACCACTCGGCCGCGGCCTATCAGCACTTCGCTGAGGGTATCGCGAGTTTTGCTGCGCCCTGCGTCTGGCTGCCGGGCAATCATGACTTTCAGCCGGCAATGTACAGCACGCTGCAGGAATCAGGCATTTCCCCCGCCAAGCGCGTTTTGCTCGGCGATCGCTGGCAAATACTGCTGCTGGACAGCCAGGTATTCGGCGTTCCCCACGGTGAATTAAGTGATTTCCAGCTGGCGTGGCTTGAGCACAAGCTCGCGGCAGAACCGGAACGCTATACGCTGCTGCTGCTGCATCATCATCCTCTCGCCTCGGGCTGCAGCTGGCTGGATCAGCATAGCCTGCGCAATGCCGCGGCGCTCGATCGCGCGCTAGCCGCCTTTCCTCGCGTCAGGCATCTGCTGTGCGGTCATATTCATCAGGAGCTGGATCTCAACTGGGGCGGGCGACGCATGATGGCCACGCCGTCAACCTGCGTACAGTTTAAGCCGCACTGCGACAACTTCACGCTGGATACCGTTTCTCCCGGCTGGCGCTGGCTGGATCTGCATCCCGACGGCACCCTGACGACCGAAGTTTGCCGCCTTAGCGGCGTGAAATTTCACCCGGATATCGCTTCAGAAGGATACTGATGGCTACGCTCCTCTATCTGCACGGATTTAACAGCTCGCCGCGCTCGGCTAAAGCGACGGCGCTGAAGGCGTGGCTGGCGCAAAATTATCCTGAAATTAACATGGTGGTACCGGAGCTGCCGGTTTACCCCGCTGAAGCGGCGGAGCTGCTGGAAGCGATCGTTCTCGAGCACGGCGGGGAACCGCTGGGCGTTGTCGGCTCTTCGCTGGGAGGCTACTACGCAACCTGGCTATCGCAGTGTTTTATGCTGCCAACAGTGGTTGTAAACCCGGCCGTACGCCCGTTTGAGCTGCTGAACAATTTCCTCGGCCTCAATGAGAATCCGTACACGGGGCAGCAATATGTGCTAGAGTCTCGCCATATTTACGATCTCAAAGTCATGCAAATCGACCCGCTGGAATCGCCTGATTTACTCTGGCTGTTACAGCAAACGGGCGATGAAGTGCTGGATTATCGCCAGGCCATTGGCTACTACGCCTCATGTCGGCAGACGGTAGAGGAGGGCGGCAATCATGCATTTGTCGGCTTTGAAGATCATTTCACTCAGATTATCGATTTTCTGGGCCTGCGCTAAGCATTCCTGGACTACCTACGAATACACACCATGACGCAATCTTCATACAACGCTGATGCCATTGAGGTACTCACCGGGCTAGAGCCGGTTCGCCGCCGCCCGGGAATGTACACCGACACGACACGTCCTAACCATCTTGGTCAGGAAGTTATTGATAACAGTGTGGATGAAGCACTGGGCGGCCACGCCAAACGCGTGGAAGTCATTCTTCATGCCGATCAATCGTTGGAAGTTATCGACGACGGGCGAGGAATGCCGGTTGATATCCATCCCGAAGAAGGGGTTCCGGCGGTTGAGCTGATCATGTGTCGGCTGCACGCCGGCGGCAAGTTTTCCGGTAAGAACTACCAGTTCTCCGGCGGCCTGCACGGGGTGGGTATTTCGGTGGTCAATGCCCTGTCGAAGCGCGTTGAGGTTAACGTACGCCGCGACGGCCAGGTCTACAGCATTGCGTTTGAGAACGGCGATAAGGTTGAAGAGCTGCACGTCACCGGCACCTGCGGCAAGCGTAATACCGGTACCAGCGTCCACTTCTGGCCGGATGAAAGCTTCTTCGACAGCCCGCGCTTCTCCGTATCGCGCCTGACCCATTTGCTCAAAGCCAAAGCCGTACTGTGCCCCGGCGTGGAGATCGTCTTCCGTGACCTGGTGAACAACAGCGAGCAGCGCTGGTGCTATGAAGATGGCCTGACGGACTATTTGCGCGAAGCGGTGAACGGCCTGCCGCTGCTGCCGGAACAGCCGTTTGTCGGCAACTTCTCCGGTGAAACCGAAGCGGTCGACTGGGCGCTGCTGTGGCTGCCGGAAGGCGGCGAGCTATTAACCGAAAGCTACGTCAACCTGATCCCGACCATGCAGGGCGGGACGCACGTTAACGGCCTGCGCCAGGGCCTGCTGGAGGCGATGCGCGAGTTCTGCGAATATCGCAATATTCTGCCGCGCGGCGTCAAGCTCTCGGCGGAGGATATCTGGGATCGCTGCGCCTACGTGCTGTCGGTAAAAATGCAGGATCCGCAGTTCGCCGGCCAGACCAAAGAGCGCCTCTCCTCGCGCCAGTGCGCGGCCTTCGTCTCCGGCGTGGTAAAAGACGCCTTTAGCCTGTGGCTGAACCAGAACGTTCAGTCCGCAGAGCTGCTGGCCGAAATGGCGATTTCCAGCGCCCAGCGCCGGATGCGCGCGGCCAAGAAGGTGGTGCGTAAAAAGCTGACCAGCGGCCCTGCGCTGCCGGGCAAGCTGGCGGACTGTACCGCCCAGGATCTCAACCGTACCGAGCTGTTCCTCGTGGAAGGGGACTCGGCGGGCGGTTCTGCCAAGCAGGCGCGCGATCGTGAGTATCAGGCGATCATGCCGCTGAAGGGCAAGATCCTCAATACCTGGGAGGTCTCCTCCGATGAAGTGCTGGCCTCGCAGGAGGTGCACGATATTTCGGTGGCGATTGGTATCGATCCGGATAGCGATGATTTGAGCCAGCTGCGCTACGGCAAGATCTGTATCCTTGCGGATGCGGACTCCGACGGCCTGCACATCGCCACGCTGCTCTGCGCGCTGTTCGTTAAGCACTTCCGCACGCTGGTCAAGCACGGGCACGTCCACGTGGCGTTGCCGCCGCTGTACCGTATCGACCTCGGCAAAGAGGTTTACTACGCGCTGACGGAAGAAGAGAAAGCCGGGGTGCTTGAGCAGCTCAAGCGCAAGAAGGGTAAGCCGAACGTTCAGCGCTTTAAAGGGCTGGGCGAAATGAACCCGATGCAGCTGCGTGAAACCACGCTTGACCCCAATACCCGCCGTCTGGTTCAGCTGATTATCAGCGATGAGGACGAGCAGAAGACCAACGCGATGATGGATATGCTGTTAGCCAAGAAGCGCTCGGAAGATCGCCGCAACTGGCTGCAGGAAAAAGGCGATATGGCGGATATTGAAGCCTGATCCGGCTGACCGCGGTAAGCATACAAAAAAGGGAGCCACTGGCTCCCTTTTTGCTGGCCGTCATAGCGCAGGCCAGCGGGTCTACTTATTGACTTAAACGCCCGGCTGCAGGATGCGAATGCTGGTCTCCAGCACATCGCCCTTCACCGCTTCGCCGTGGGCTTTCATATGCGGGGTTTGCAGGTGCGCTTCGAGATGCGCCACGCTTTCCCACAGCTCCACCATCACGATGGAATCGGGCGAGGTACTCTGAAAGCTAACGCCTGCGGCGTGATCGATCATCGGCGTATAGCCGTGGCAGCCCTCTTCCTGTAAAACCAGCGGAATCGTTTTGGCGAACTGATCGAGGACCGCCTGGCGATGGTGCTGGCCCGGGCGGGTGCGAATTTCTGCAATCACTGTCAACATGATGTACTCAACTCCTTCTGTATGTAGACCTTTAGTTAACCAAAAATCTGCGCCAGATGCTTGCGATATTCTGCGATGTAATGCGGAACATCAGGCATTTTAATTACGTCGTTGGCGATAAACGTCGGCAGGGCAGTCATGCCGAGGAACTGGTTGGCTTTGTGGAACGGCAGGTAAACGCCGTCAACACCGACGCCATGGAAGAACTGCTCTTCATCGGTAAAGGCGTCCATCGGGGCGTTCCAGGTCAGGGAGAGCATGTAGCGCTTGCCCTGAATTAAACCGCCTGAACCATATTTTTTACTGGCATCGGAGCGGGTGCGGCCGTCGCTGGCATACAGCGAGCCGTGGCCTTCGGTGAAGACATCATCGATGTACTTTTTCACGGTCCACGGCGCGCCCATCCACCAGCCCGGCATTTGCCAGATGATGACGTCGGCCCAGAGGAAATTTTGTACTTCTGCTTTAACGTCGTATTCGCTTTCGGCGCGGACGATTTTAACATCATGCCCGGCGTCGCGCAGATAACCATCCGCGACCTCGGTCAGGGTGTCGTTCAGCTGGCCGTTAGAGTGAGCGAATTTTTTCGCTCCGTTGATAATCAGAATGTTGCTCATTTTTTACCCCTGGCGTTTCAATTTTGTCGACTATTTTACCCCGCAAGGCGGGGCGGTAAAATGAGCAAAATGTGCAAAGTCTTTTGCTTTTTTCGCAATAATCCCGCTACCAGCTGACCTGTGCTACAAAGCCGCCGTCGGGGGCGTTACGGAAGGTGACGGTCATGCCGTGCAGGGCGGCGATACGCCGGACGATAGACAGCCCCAGCCCGCTGCCCGGCGCATCCTGGCCGGGAGGGCGATAAAAGCGCTCGCCGAGACGAGCCAGCGCTTCGGCGCTGATACCCGGGCCGTTATCGCAAACGCGAAATCCGCGAGCGTCGAGGGTGATATCCACCCGGCTTCCGCACGGGCTGTAACGCACGGCGTTATCCAGCAGGTTACGCACCAGCAGGCCAAGCAGCAGCGGCTGACCCACATGCGTCACCTGCGCGACATGCGGATGCAGACGCAGCTCGATGCCCGCCTGCTGCGCCGGATGGTACATCTCCATCACCGCCGACTGCAGCAGCTCGTCGATGGCGACGCTATCCACGTCCTCGAGCGCGGCCAGGGAGTCGAGGCGCGACAGCGTCAGGAGCTGATCGACCAGACGGGTTGCGCGATCGATCCCGACGTGCAGCTGCGCCAGCGCTTTTTCACGCCCCTGAGGGTCGTCCATCGACAGCTGGGCGACCTCGGTTTGCACCTTCAGCGCCGCCAGCGGGCTACGCAGCTCGTGGGCGGCGTCGGAGGTAAAGCGGCGCTCGCGGATCATGGTGTCGTGAGTTCGGGCAAACAGCTGATTCAGCGCATCGACCAGCGGACGGACTTCGCTGGGGATGCTGTCGACGTTAAGCGATTCCGCAGAATCCGGCGCGCGCAGGCGCAGGGTGCGGGCGAGCCGTTTCAGCGGCGCCAGCTCCCGGCTGAGCAGGACGATCAGCAGCAGAAACATCATCGGCAGCGCCACCAGCCAGGGGGTGAGCTGCGAGGTGACGATATCCAGCGCCATCTCCCGGCGATAGTCCCACTCCTGGCCGACGACAATGCGGTAGCGGCCGTCGGCGGTGGTGAGCTGCAGGAAGCGCCACTCATCATCATCGTTACGCAGGTAGCCGTCGCTAAAGCCTTCCCGCAGCCTATTCCACGGAATATCCTCGCCGTTTTCGCCATCATGCAGCACCATGTTGCCGTCGGTGGTGAAGATGGCGAAGGCCAGCGCGTCGTCGTCAAGGTGGCCATGCCTGACCTCCTTTTTCGCCCGTACCTGCGAGGGAAAGGTATGCAGCTCAGCGAAATTCATCGCGCTCAGACGGCGGGCAAACAGCAGCTGCTGGGTATCAAACAGCTTATCCAGCTTGTGGGCGGTCTGCTGCCAGGCAATAAACGAGGCTATTCCCCATGCCAGGCTGGTGAGCAGGAAGAAAAGCAGCGTCAGGCGAACGCGCAGGCTTAGCCGACCCAGCCGCTTCATGCGTCCCCCAGGGTGTAGCCAATGCCGTGAACGGTGCGAATAAACTCGCTTCCGAGCTTGCGACGCAGATGGTGCACGTGAACCTCCACGGCGTTGCTTGAGACATCGTCATCCCAGCTATAGAGCTTTTCTTCAATGAGCTTGCGCGGCAGCACGCGCCCGGCGTTACGCATCAGCAGTTCGAGCAGGGCGAACTCTTTGGGCTTCAGCGCCAGCGGCTCCCCCGCCAGGGTGACCGTCAGGCGGCCGGGGTCGAGGGTGACCTTTCCGTGGCGCAGCTCGCTGCTGCTCTGGCCGTGGGCGCGACGGATAAGTGCTTCGAGGCGGGCGGCGACTTCGATAAGGGCGAAAGGCTTGCACAGATAGTCATCGGCGCCGAGCCGAAGCCCTTCGACCCGCTGGCTGAGCGCATCGCGAGCGGTGAGGATCAGCACCGGCTCGTGGTGACCTTTATCGCGCCATTCGCGCAGGATATCGAGACCGTCGATGCCGGGTAGCGTCAGATCGAGGATGACCGCGTCATAGGGAGCGGCGTAGAGCGCGGCTTTTCCCTCTTCGCCGCGCGTGAACCAGTCGATGCTGAAGCCCATTTTGCTCAGCCCGGCCTTGATGCCGTCGCCGATGAGTTTGTCGTCTTCCACCACTAAAATACGCATTGGCCTGCTCCTGTGGCTCGCGGATGTACGCGCAGTAAAACGCGTTGCGCCGCCGTCTGTACAGCAATAAAATTTCTTTTTTCCGCTTAAGAAGTTGTTAAGTTTTGCCAGGCTTAATGGTGACGATATCAACATAAAGGGAGAACACATCATGAAGAAAATCGCCGCAATTACCGCAATCGTTGCTTTAGTTTCTATGCCGGTACTGGCTGCCGAGCAGGGTGGTTTTTCCGGTCCGGGCGCCGCGCAAACCAGCCAGACAACCGCGCAAAAAGGCGGCTTTGTGGGCCCGAACGGCAGCGTGACGACGGTGGAGAATGCCAAATCTCTGCGTGACGACACCTGGGTGACCCTGCGCGGTAAAATCGTTGAGCGCATTTCCGACGATCTGTATAAATTCCAGGATGCCTCCGGGACGGTGAATGTCGATATTGACCACAAGCGCTGGAATGGCGTCACCGTGACCCCGAAGGATACGGTCGAAATTCAGGGTGAGGTCGATAAGGACTGGAACTCGGTGGAAATCGATGTGAAGCAGATAAGCAAAGTCGCCCCGTAAAGCCTCTGAGCGGGGCGCCGCTGCCGCTCCGCGTAGCAGAATCCTCAACCGGTCTAACGCCCTGTGACTCAGGGCGTTAGATAGGGTATTATCGCGGGTAGTTTTGCCGTCCGAACGGTCGGTACCCAGATTGAGGATTCACGATTAATGAGCGATATGGCAGAGCGCCTTGCGCTGCATGAATTTACGGAAAACGCCTACCTGAATTATTCCATGTACGTCATCATGGACAGGGCGTTGCCGTTCATTGGCGATGGCCTGAAACCGGTCCAGCGGCGCATCGTTTATGCGATGTCCGAACTGGGTCTGAACGCCACCGCTAAATTCAAAAAATCCGCGCGCACCGTCGGCGACGTGCTGGGTAAATATCACCCGCACGGCGATAGCGCCTGCTATGAGGCGATGGTGCTGATGGCGCAGCCGTTCTCTTACCGCTACCCGCTGGTGGACGGTCAGGGTAACTGGGGCGCCCCGGACGATCCCAAATCCTTCGCCGCGATGCGTTATACCGAATCCCGCCTGTCAAAGTATGCGGAGCTGCTGCTGGGCGAGCTGGGTCAGGGAACCGTTGACTGGGTACCTAACTTTGACGGTACGATGCAGGAGCCGAAAATGCTGCCTGCGCGTTTGCCGAATATTCTGCTCAACGGCACCACCGGTATCGCCGTGGGGATGGCCACCGATATTCCGCCGCACAACCTGCGCGAAGTGGCCAAAGCGGCCATCACCCTGATTGAAAAGCCGCAGACCTCGCTCGACGAACTGCTGGATATCGTTCACGGGCCGGACTACCCCACCGAAGCTGAAATCATTACCCCGCGCGCCGAGATCCGCAAAATCTATCAGAACGGTCGCGGCTCGGTTCGCATGCGTGCGGTGTGGAAAAAAGAGGACGGCGCGGTGGTGATTAGCGCCCTGCCGCATCAGGTTTCCGGCGCCCGCGTGCTCGAGCAAATCGCCGCGCAGATGCGCAATAAAAAGCTGCCGATGGTTGACGATCTGCGCGACGAGTCGGATCACGAAAACCCGACCCGCCTGGTTATCGTCCCGCGCTCTAATCGCGTGGATATGGATCAGGTCATGAACCATCTGTTCGCGACCACCGATCTCGAAAAAAGCTACCGCATCAACCTGAATATGATTGGCCTGGACAACCGTCCGGCGGTCAAAAACCTGCTGGAGATCCTGACGGAGTGGCTCACCTTCCGTCGCGATACCGTCCGTCGCCGCCTGAACTATCGTCTGGAGAAGGTGCTCAAGCGCCTGCACATCCTCGAGGGTTTGCTGGTTGCGTTCCTCAACATCGATGAAGTTATCGAAATCATCCGCCACGAAGATGAGCCCAAGCCGGCCCTGATGTCGCGCTTTGGCATCAGCGAAACGCAGGCGGAAGCAATCCTCGAACTGAAGCTGCGCCATCTCGCCAAACTGGAAGAGATGAAAATTCGCGGCGAGCAGGGCGAGCTGGAAAAAGAGCGCGATAGTCTGCAGGCTATTCTGGCGTCCGAGCGCAAGATGAATAACCTGCTGAAGAAAGAGCTGCAGGCCGACGCCGACGCGTTTGGCGACGACCGTCGTTCGCCGCTGCGCGAGCGTGAAGAAGCGAAGGCGATGAGCGAGCACGATATGCTGCCGTCCGAACCGGTGACCATCGTGCTGTCGCAAATGGGCTGGGTGCGCAGCGCCAAAGGCCACGACATTGACGCGCAGGGACTAAGCTACAAGGCGGGCGACAGCTGGAAGGCGTCGTCGAAGGGCAAGAGCAACCAGCCGGTGGTATTTATCGATACTACCGGGCGCAGCTACGCCATCGATCCGATTACCCTGCCGTCAGCCCGCGGCCAGGGCGAGCCGATTACCGGCAAGCTCACGCTGCCGCCGGGCGCCAGCGTCGAACATATGCTGATGGAAGGCGATGACCAGAAGCTGCTGATGGCCTCTGACGCCGGCTACGGCTTTGTCTGCACCTTCAACGACCTCGTCGCGCGCAACCGCGCCGGTAAGGCGCTGATCTCGCTGCCGGAAAATGCGCGGGTGATGCCGCCGCTGGTGATTGAAAACGAGTCCGACATGCTGCTGGCCATCACCTCTGCCGGACGCATGCTGATGTTCCCGGTCAGCGATCTGCCGCAGCTGTCGAAAGGCAAAGGCAATAAAATCATCAATATTCCGTCTGCGGATGCCGCTTCCGGGCAGGATGGCCTGGCGCACCTGTTTGTGCTGCCACCGCAGAGTACGCTGACGATCCACGTCGGTAAACGGAAGATCAAGCTGCGTCCGGAAGAGCTGCAAAAAGTCACCGGCGAGCGCGGTCGCCGCGGTTCGCTGATGCGCGGGCTGCAGAAAATCGATCGCGTGGACGTTGATTCGCCTCATCGCGCCTCGGCGGGCGATAGCGAAGAGTAATACGGGCACCCGCCTCCACAGGGAGGAGGGTGTTAACATTTGCCGCCAAATCGTTGTTTATTCGGCCGTTGCGATTAACAATAGACGCAAAATCATTCAAGATATGCCGGGGTAGTCAGTCGCTCCCGGCGTCTTCAACGGGCGAATAACGAATCTGTATCCTGATTAATACCAGCGGCGGTCCGCAAGGGCCGGACAGGGCAGCCTGCGCGCAAGCAGCCTGCGGTATAACGGGTATTATTCTCAGCGGTTTGGGTTTTAGAGGTAGCTATGCTATTTATTTTTCGACTAATTATCGTTGTTATTTACTGTATCTTTGTGTGCATATTTGGCTGTATTTACTGCTTGTTCAGCCCGCGTAACCCGAAACACGTGGCGACCTTTGGCCATCTTTTTGGTCGACTCTCTCCGGTATTCGGCCTGAAGGTGGAAACGCGCAAGCCCGCCGATGCGGAAAGCTACGGCAACGCGATATACATCGCTAATCACCAGAACAACTATGATATGGTGACGGCGGCAAACATCGTGCAGCCGCCTACCGTCACCGTGGGTAAAAAGAGCCTGCTGTGGGTGCCGTTCTTTGGCCTGCTGTACTGGCTGACGGGAAACCTGCTGATCGATCGTAATAACCGCACCAAGGCGCACGGAACCATCGCCCAGGTGGTGGATACGTTTAAAAAACGCAAAATATCTTTTTGGATGTTCCCGGAAGGAACGCGCAGTCGCGGCCGCGGCCTGCTGCCGTTTAAAACCGGCGCTTTTCACGCAGCTATTGCCGCTGGCGTGCCGATTATTCCGGTATGCGTTTCTAATACATCGAATAAAATTAAGCTCAATCGCCTGAATAACGGCCTGGTGATTGTTGAAATGCTGCCGCCGGTTGATACCAGCGGATTTGGTAAAGACGGCGTGCGCGCGCTGGCGAAACACTGCCGCGAGCTGATGGCCGCGAAGATTGAAGAGCTGGATCGTGAAGTGGCGGAACGTGAAGCCGCGGATAAGAAATAAACAGGAAACGCCGCGATAGCGCGGTCCTGATGCTAGCGGGAAACGAATTCCCTTTCTGATTTATCAGTATTTCATGGAGTTAATATGTCACTCAGTCGGCGTCAGTTTATCAAGGCTTCAGGCGTAGCGCTGTGCGCGGGAGCCGCGCCGCTGAACGCATATGCCGCCGGCCAGCAGCCAGCGCTGCCCGTTCCTCCGCTGCTCGAGTCCCGCCGCGGCCAGCCGCTATTTTTAACCCTGCAGCGCGCGCACTGGTCATTCACGCCGGGCACCCGCGCGTCGGTGTGGGGCGTAAACGGTCGCTATCTCGGGCCGACGATTCGCGTGTGGAACGGCGATGACGTTAAGCTGATTTACAGCAACCGGCTGACGGAAAACGTCGCCATGACCATCCGCGGCCTGCAGGTTCCCGGCCCGCTGATTGGCGGCGCGGCGCGTATGATGTCGCCGAACGCCGACTGGGCGCCGGTGCTGCCTATCCGTCAGAGCGCCTCCACCCTGTGGTACCAGGCGAATACGCCAAACCATATGGCCCAACAGGTCTATAACGGCCTGGCGGGGATGTGGCTGGTGGAGGACGAGATCAGCAAAAACCTCCCCATTCCTAACCACTACGGCGTGGATGATTTTCCGGTCATCATCCAGGACAAGCGGCTGGATAACTTCGGCACGCCTGAATACAGCGAGCCGGGCAGCGGCGGCTTCGTCGGCGATACGCTGCTGGTGAATGGCGTACAGGGTCCGTACGTGGAGGTTTCGCGCGGCTGGGTGCGTCTGCGCCTGCTGAACGCCTCTAACTCCCGCCGCTACCAGCTGCAGATGAGCGACGGTCGACTGCTGCACGTTATCTCCGGCGATCAGGGATTTCTGCCGGCGCCGGTCTCGCTGAAACAGCTCTCTCTGGCTCCCGGCGAGCGGCGTGAGATCCTGGTGGACATGACCAACGGCGATGAGGTGTCGATTACCTGCGGCGAGGCGGCGAGCATCGTCGATCGCATTCGCGGTTTCTTCGAGCCCTCGAGCATCCTGATTTCGACGCTGCTTTTAACCCTGCGCCCAACGGGCCTGCTGCCGCTGGTTACCGACAGCCTGCCGGTACGCCTGCTGCCGACGGAGATTTTGACCGGGACGCCGATCCGCAGCCGCGACATCTCGCTCGGCGATGATCCGGGAATTAACGGCCAGCTATGGGATCCGCAGCGCATTGATATTACCGCCCAGCAGGGCACCTGGGAGCGCTGGACGGTACGTGCCGACCGGCCGCAGTCGTTCCATATCGAAGGGGTGATGTTCCAGGTGCGCAACGTCAACGGCTCGACGCCGTTCCCGGAGGACCGCGGCTGGAAAGATACCGTCTGGATCGACGGACAGGTGGAGCTGCTGGTGTACTACACGCAGCCGTCGTGGTCGCATTTCCCGTTCCAGTTCCTTAGCCAGACCCTGGAGCTCGCCGACCGCGGCTCGATTGGCCAGATCCTGGTTAACCCGGTGCCGTAACGCCCGCAACCCTAACCGGACAACGGTTAGGGTATGAGAAAATCCCCCTTCATTTCCTGCGTCAATCCGGCTTATAATCGCCGCCCTTTGGTTATTTTTTTATCATTTTTTTTCCCGGAAGCAATATGAGCGCAATATCCCTGATCCAACCGGATCGTGACCTATTTTCCTGGCCGCAGTACTGGGCCGCCTGTTTTGGCCCCGCGCCGTTTTTACCCATGTCACGCGAAGAGATGGATCAACTTGGCTGGGATAGCTGCGACATCATTCTGGTAACCGGCGATGCGTACGTCGATCACCCAAGCTTCGGCATGGCTATCTGCGGCCGCATGCTGGAGGCGCAGGGGTTCCGCGTTGGGATTATTTCCCAACCGGACTGGAATAATAAAGATGACTTTATGTGCCTCGGTAAACCGAACCTGTTCTTCGGCGTCACCGCCGGCAACATGGACTCGATGATCAACCGCTACACCGCCGACCGCAAGCTGCGCCATGACGACGCCTATACCGCAGGCAACGTCGCCGGCAAGCGCCCGGATCGCGCCACCCTGGTCTATACCCAGCGCTGTAAAGAGGCGTGGAAAGACGTCCCGGTTATTCTCGGCGGCATTGAGGCCAGCCTGCGTCGTACCGCGCACTATGACTACTGGTCCGATACCGTGCGCCGCTCGGTGCTGGTTGATTCCAAGGCCGATATGCTGATGTTCGGCAACGGTGAGCGCCCGCTGGTAGAAGTGGCGCACCGTCTGGCCGCAGGCGAGCCGATCGCCCAGATCCGCGACGTGCGCAATACCGCCATCATGGTGAAAGAAGCGCTGCCGGGCTGGAGCGGCGTCGACTCTACCCGTCTCGATACGCCGGGTAAAATTGATCCGATCCCGCATCCGTATGGCGAAGATCTGCCGTGCGCGGATAACAAAACCGTTGAGCCGGCAAAGCAGGAGGTGAAACAGGTCACCGTTCAGCCGCCGCGCCCGAAGCCGTGGGAAAAAACCTACGTTCTGCTGCCGTCCTTTGAGAAGGTCAAAGGGGATAAGGTGCTGTACGCCCACGCGTCGCGCATTCTCCACCATGAAACCAACCCGGGCTGCGCGCGCGCGCTGATGCAAAAGCACGGCGAGCGCTATATTTGGGTTAACCCGCCGGCCATTCCGCTGTCGACGGAGGAGATGGATAGCGTGTTTGCGCTGCCGTACAAGCGCGTTCCGCACCCGGCGTACGGCGAGAGCCGCATCCCGGCATATGAGATGATCCGCTTCTCTATCAACATTATGCGCGGCTGCTTTGGCGGCTGTTCCTTCTGTTCGATAACCGAGCATGAAGGGCGCATTATTCAGAGCCGTTCCGAAGACTCGATCATTAACGAAATCGAAGCGATTCGCGACACGGTCCCGGGCTTCACCGGGGTCATTTCCGACCTCGGCGGCCCGACGGCCAATATGTATATGCTGCGCTGCAAGTCGCCGCGTGCGGAGCAGACCTGCCGTCGCCTGTCGTGCGTTTATCCGGACATCTGCCCGCATATGGATACCAACCACGAGCCGACGATTAATCTCTACCGCCGCGCCCGCGATCTGAAAGGTATCAAGAAAATCCTCATTGCCTCCGGCGTGCGCTACGACATTGCCGTGGAGGATCCGCGCTACATCAAAGAGCTGGCGACCCACCACGTGGGCGGTTACCTGAAGATTGCCCCTGAGCATACCGAAGAAGGCCCGCTGTCGAAGATGATGAAGCCGGGAATGGGCAGCTACGATCGCTTCAAAGAGCTGTTCGATAGCTACTCAAAACAGGCGGGTAAAGAGCAATATCTGATCCCGTACTTTATCTCCGCGCATCCGGGCACTCGCGATGAAGATATGGTGAACCTGGCGCTGTGGCTGAAGAAAAACCGTTTCCGTCTGGATCAGGTGCAGAACTTCTATCCGTCGCCGCTGGCGAACTCAACCACCATGTATTACACCGGCAAGAACCCGCTGGGCAAGATTGGCTATAAAAGCGAAGACGTGGCGGTACCGAAAGGGGATAAGCAGCGCCGCCTGCATAAAGCGCTGCTGCGCTACCACGATCCGGCAAACTGGGCCCTGATCCGCCAGGCGCTGGAAGCTATGGGCAAAAAGCACCTGATCGGCTCACGCCGCGACTGCCTGGTGCCTGCGCCGACGCTGGACGAGATGCGTGAAGCGCGTCGCCAGAATCGCCATACCCGCCCGGCCTTGACCAAGCATACGCCGGTTGAGCATCAGCGGCAGACGCCGGCCGGCGGAGCGAAAAAACGCGTTCGCTCTGCGTCCCGCTAAAACGAAGTACCCCGGCAGCGCAAGGCTGGCCGGGGTGATGAAATAAAGGGATGAGGTCGCCCGGAGCGGTCGGCCGCTGCGCCACCGTCCGGGATAACCGAAAAACCGCTCTGCGGTCAGGAAGAAAGGTTAGCCGCCAAACTGGTCAGGATCTGGCCCGAGGCGCTTGTTGATATCCAGTTTCGCCATTGCTCCCAGTTCGTCTTTATCAAGACGGAAGTCCCAGACGTTAAAGTTCTCCACGATACGCGAAGGGGTCACCGATTTAGGGATCACCACCAGACCGTTATCGAGATGCCAGCGGATGACAATCTGCGCCGGCGTTTTGCCGTACTTATCGGCCAGCTCGCGGACAATTTTCTGATCGAATACGCCTTCGCCCCCCTGAGCCAGCGGGCTCCAGGATTCGGTCTGGATTTTATGCGTCGCGTTCCAGGCGTGCAGCTGGCGCTGCTGGAGCAGGGGATGGAGCTCCACCTGATTAATCACCGGTACCACGCCGGTTTCATCAAGCAGCCGCTGCAGATGGTGAACCTGGAAATTACAGACGCCGATGCTTTTGGCCAGCCCCTGTTTTTGGAGCTCAATCATGCCCTTCCAGGCTTCAACAAAATGGTCGATCGCCGGAACCGGCCAGTGCATTAAATACAGATCGACGTAGTCGACCTGCAGCTTGCTCAGGCTCTCCTGCAGGGCTTCATGCGGACGTTTTTGATCGTCGTTCCATAGCTTAGTGGTGATAAACAGCTCATCGCGAGGAACGCCAGCCTGGCTCAGCGCGCTGCCGACGCCGGCTTCGTTTTGGTACGCGGCGGCGGTGTCAAAAGAGCGATAACCGACTTCCAGCGCCTTGTGAATGGCGGAGACGACCTCCTCGTTGCCTGCTTTCCACACGCCGAGACCCAGCTGTGGCATCAGGTTGCCGTCGTGCAGTTTTATCACGGTTGGATGTGTCATGCCTTCCTCCTGTTAATGAACTTAGCGGGGTACATTTCGCTAAGGGGTAGCATTAAGTCTGGACGAAATAGCTAAAAACGGTAGTTAAACTCCTCTCCTTCGCATCCGATGACGCGAAGGAGAGGGCGTATCAGCAGGGGAAAATCAGCGCGCAGCCTCGTAAATACGGCGGCTGACGTCGAGAGTGATATCCTGGTTTTCACCGAGCTGAGTCATGCCGTGCTCTTCCAGTTTAGCCAACAGCGCCGGGATAGAGCTACCGTCAAGACCGTAGCCGCTCAGGCGAGTCGGCACGCCGAGCTGCTCGAAGAAATTGCGCGTTGCGGCGATGGCCGCGTCGATGCGCTCGTCTTCAGAACCTTCGCTAATATTCCACACACGGGCGGCGTACTGCAGCAGCTTAGCGCGTTTGGTATCGCGTTTTTCATTCCACAGCACCGGCAGAACGATGGCCAGGGTCTGGGCATGGTCAAGGCCGTGCATGGCGGTAAGTTCATGTCCCAGCATATGCGTAGCCCAGTCCTGCGGCACGCCGGCGCCGATCAGGCCGTTTAACGCCTGGGTCGCAGCCCACATAATGTTGGCGCGAACGTCGTAGTTTTCCGGCTCTTGTAGCGCTTTCGGGCCATCTTCAATCAGGGTCAGCAGAATGCCTTCGGCAAAGCGGTCCTGGATTTTGCCATCAACCGGGTAGGTTACGTACTGCTCAACGGTATGGACAAATGCGTCAACCACGCCGTTAGCAACCTGACGCGGCGGCAGGGTGTAGGTGTAAACCGGATCGAGGATCGCAAACACCGGCTGCACGTGGGAGGACATAAAGGCGCGCTTGTCGCCGGTGGTTTTACGCGAAACGACGGCGCCTTTATTGGACTCGGAGCCGGTCGCCGGCAGCGTCAGCACGGAGCCCATCGGGATGGCGCTTTTGACGTTTTGACCGTAGGTTTCGAGGATCTCCCACGGATCGACGCTTTCATCATAGTGCGCGGCTGCGGCGATAAACTTCGTCCCGTCGAGCACCGAGCCGCCGCCGACGGCCAGCAGGAAGGTGATCTGCTGTTCACGGGCAATTTTGACCGCGTTCATCAGCGTTTCGTAGGACGGGTTCGGTTCAATACCGCCGAATTCCAGCACCTCAAAATCGCTCAGCGCGCTCAGGGCCTGATCCAGGACGCCGGTTTTTTTCACGCTGCCGCCGCCGTAGGTAACCAGAATGCGGGCCCCTGCCGGGATCTGATCGCGCAGGTTTTCGATGGCACCTTTACCAAACAGGATACGGGTTGGGGTATACAGATCGAAATTATTCATTGCTCATGACCTCAATAAGAGAAAACTGCCGGCGGAGAAGATATCCCGGCCAGATGACGAACATTGTGGTCCTGTCATCCGCTCCCCTCAATGCATATTCCTGCCGATGTCTTGCCCATTTCTCCGTGGGGCTGGAGAAAAGGCAGCGGAGTGCGCACAATAGAGACGTGGAAAAACGACTGGAGAGTCACCGTAAATGAAGCGTGCCCAGATATGTCAGTTGCTAACGGAAAAGGTTAACAATCTGAAAGATAAAGAAGAAAATCTCAGCGAGCTGCTGCCTGATATTCGGTTATTGTACGGCACGCAGCCGGGGACGCGCACGCCGGTGATGTACCAGCCCGGCATCGTTTTTCTCTTTTCCGGTCATAAAATTGGTTACATAAATGAACGGACTTTTCGTTACGACACCAACGAATATCTGCTGCTGACGGTGCCCCTGCCGTTTGAGTGTGAGACCTTCGCGACGCCGGAGGTTCCGCTGGCGGGGCTGCGGCTGAACGTTGATATTCTGCAGCTGCAGGAGCTGCTGATGGATATTGGCGAGGATGAGCGCTTCCAGCCGGCAGTGGCGTCGAGCGGGATTAACTCGGCGGCGCTCTCTGAGGAGATTCTGTGCGCCGCTGAACGGCTGCTGGACGTGATGGAGCGGCCGCTGGATGCGCGTATTCTGGGCAAGCAGATTATTCGCGAGATGCTCTACTACGTGCTGACCGGGCCGTGCGGCGGGGCGCTGCTGGCGCTGGTGAGCCGGCAAACGCACTTCAGCCTGATTAGCCGCGTCCTCAAGCGCATTGAAAGCCAGTACACCGAGAACCTGAGCGTCGATCAGCTGGCGGCGGAGGCCAACATGAGCGTCTCGGCGTTTCACCACAACTTCAAATCGGTCACCAGCACCTCGCCGCTGCAGTATCTGAAAAGCTATCGCCTGCATAAGGCGCGAATGCTGATGATCCACGACGGGATGAAGGCCAGCGCGGCGGCGATGCGCGTGGGCTACGAAAGCGCGTCACAGTTCAGCCGGGAGTTTAAGCGCTATTTTGGCATGACGCCGGGCGAAGACGCGGCGCGGATCAGAACGATTCAGGGGATGTGACAGGAAACACACGCTTCGGGAAGGCGCGCTGGCGCCCTCCCGGGAAGGTCAATCAGGCGCTGCAGAACTTTTTCTTAATGATCACCACCAGCGTACCCAGCAGCCCGGCAACCAGCAGAGCGATAGGCAGGATCATCAGGCAGGTCATCACCTGATCTTCGTGGCGCTTGACGAAAGGGATCATGCTGAGCGCATATCCGAGCCCGGTGACCACGCCGACCCACAGCAGCGCGCTGAGCCAGTTGAAGAACTGGAAGCGGCGGTTGGAGAGCCCGGAAATACCGGCCATTGTTGGCAGCAGGGTGCGAACGAAGGCCAGGAAACGCCCGGCCAGCAGGGCCAGCAGCCCGTGCTTATCGAACATGCAGGTCGCGCGCTGATGATATTTCTGCGGCAGATGGGCAAGCCAGCCCTTAACGGTCTCGGTATTGCCGAGCCAGCGCCCCTGAATATAGCTCAGCCAGCAGCCGAGGCTGGCCGCTACGGTCAGAATGGCGAGGGTGGGCACAAAGTCCATGACGCCTTTAGCAATCAGCGCGCCGGCGAGCAGCAGCAGGCTGTCCCCGGGTAAAAACGAGGCCGGCAGCAAACCGTTCTCGAGAAACAGGGTCGCGAACATGACCAGATATACAACGCCCACAACGTGAGGGTTCGCCAATGCGGCAAAATCATGTTGCCAGAGCGCGGCGACAATCTCTTGAATAACAACCATGGACTTTCCTAAGTGGTACCGTATTTTTGACTAGTGTACTCCTGAAGAGCCCCGAACACCTTGATCCCGGGCGCAACAAAAGCGGCCGCCTCTAACAGAACGTCCGCAATTATTGCCACTGGCCGTCACTTTACACGATACGCGCGAAGCCCGCCGCTAAATCCGCCAGCAGATCGTCAACATTTTCTAAACCGATATGGACGCGAATCAGCGTGCCGCTGAAATCGACTTCCGCCTCGGGACGGATGGCGGCGATATGCTCCGGTTGGTTAGCCAGGATCAGTGATTCGAAACCGCCCCAGGAGTAGGCCATGCTGAACAGGCTGAAGTTGTCCAGATAAGTGGACAGCTCGGCGTCGTTCAGCCGCTTATTGAGAATAAACGAGAACAGGCCGCTGCTGCCGGTAAAGTCGCGCTTCCAGAACTCATGTCCTTTGCTGCCCGGCAGCGCGGGATGGTTGACCCGCGACACCTGCGGATGCTGCGCCAGCCATTCGGCGATGCGCAGGCTGCTCTCGTGGTGCTGACGCAGACGCACGCCGAGGGTGCGCAGGCCGCGGCTGGTCATATAGGCGGTATCCGCGTCGAGCATCTGCCCCATCAGATAGGCGTTCTCACGCAGCTGGTCCCAGCAGCGCGCGTTGGCAACCGCGGTACCGACCATCGCATCGGAGTGGCCAATCAGGTATTTGGTCCCGGCCTGAATCGAGATATCGACGCCAAAATCCAGCGCCCTGAACAGCACGCCGGCCGCCCAGGTGTTGTCGATCATGATGATTGCCTCCGGGGCAACGCTACGCACGGCCGCGACGATCGCCGGAACGTCGTGGACCTCCATAGTGATTGAACCCGGAGACTCGAGAAACACCACGCGGGTATTCGGCTGGACCAGACGGGCGATATCGGCGCCAATCAGCGGATCGAACCAGCCGGTGCTCACGCCGAGCCTGGCAAGCACCTTGGTACTAAAGTCCTGGCTCGGCTCATAGGCGGTATTGGTCATCAGAACGTGGTCGCCCTGCTCAACAAACGCCAGAATCGTATTGGCCACCGCCGCTGCGCCGCAGGGGAACAGGGCGCAGCCGGCGCCGCCTTCCAGCTCGCACATGGCTTCCTGCAGTGAGAAGTGGGTTAGCGTGCCGCGGCGGCCGTAAAACAGCTCGCCCTTCGCCCGGTTGCGGGTGGCATGTTTCTTATCTTCGACGGTGTCGAATACCAGCGACGAAGCGCGCTGAATCACGCTGTTTACCGATCCGAGGGTATATTTTTTACTGCGTCCGGCGTGGATCAGAGCGGTATCAAGATGTTTGTCAGCCATGTTTTTTACCTATTTTTATACGTCTGGACGTCTAAACTAGCATGAATACCCGGACCTGTACCGGCTAACGACAGATACAGGCAAAAATTTTACCAAATCCCCCGGTGGCCACTTTTTTACTGCGTAAGCGCAAGGAAAATAAACGTGATTTGCTGCACAGTGTAAATACTAATGAGAACCACTATCAATTCGATGCCGTTTTGATATTATTATGCTCAGATTTTGTGATTTACGTCCTGGAGACTCAGAGTGGGTAATAATTTGATGCAGGCGGATCTTTCCGTTTGGGGTATGTATCATCATGCCGATATTGTCGTTAAGGTCGTGATGATCGGCCTGATTCTGGCGTCGATAGTCACATGGGCTATCTTCTTCGGCAAGGGTGCTGAAATCCTCTCCAGCAAGCGCCGCCTCAAGCGCGAACAGCAGCTTCTCGGCGAAGCGCGCTCCCTCGACCAGGCCAGCGATATCGCCAACGCTTTCCATCCTAAAAGCCTCAGCACGCAGCTTATCAACGAAGCACAGAACGAGCTCGAGCTGTCGGCAGGCGTCGAAGATAACGAAGGCATTAAAGAGCGTACCGGTTTCCGCCTTGAGCGTCGCGTGGCGTTTGTGGGTCGTTATATGGGCCGCGGAAACGGCTACCTGGCGACCATCGGCGCCATCTCCCCGTTCGTCGGCCTGTTTGGTACCGTCTGGGGCATCATGAACAGCTTTATCGGCATCGCGCAGACTCAGACCACCAACCTCGCGGTTGTCGCACCGGGCATCGCGGAAGCGCTGCTGGCAACGGCAATCGGCCTGTTTGCCGCTATCCCGGCGGTGGTTATCTATAACATCTTCGCTCGTATGATCGGCAGCTACAAAGCCACTCTCGGCGACGTCGCCGCCCAGGTATTGCTGCTGCAAAGCCGCGATCTGGACCTGAGCGCCAGCGGCTCTTCGCCGGTGCGTACCGCGCAGAAATTACGAGTAGGTTGATGCTTTATGGCGATGCATTTTAACGAAAACCTCGATGATAACGGCGAAATGCACGATATTAACGTGACGCCGTTTATCGACGTCATGCTCGTGCTGCTGATTATCTTTATGGTGGCCGCTCCGCTGGCGACAGTTGATGTGAAGGTCAATCTGCCCGCCTCCTCCAGCCAGCCGCAGCCGCGTCCGGAAAAACCGATTTATCTGTCGGTAAAAGCGGACAAAACCATGTTCCTCGGCAACGATCCGGTGACCGAAGAGAGCATGGTTAACGCGCTGAATACCCTGACTGAAGGTAAGAAAGACACCACCGTCTTCTTCCGCGCCGATAAAACCGTGGACTACGAGACGATGATGAAAGTCATGGATACCCTGCACCAGGCGGGCTATCTGAAGATTGGTCTGGTGGGCGAAGAGACCGTTAAAGCGCAGTAGCCCTCACCGACATCTCCCCAGGAGGCTGGCCTTGTGCCGGCCTTTTTTATTTCTGTCGATCCGCGGCGCTGACCGGATGTTGCAATCACGCTGGCGGGTTGCGATATAATGGCGATCGTTTTTTTTAACTTACGGGGTCTTATGGAACGCTTTCTGGAAAATGCCATGTACGCCTCACGCTGGCTGCTGGCACCGGTTTATTTTGGTCTCTCTCTGGGACTGGTGGCGCTGTCGATCAAATTTTTTCAGGAGATCCTCCACATCCTGCCGCATATCTTCAGCGTAGGGGAGTCGGACCTGATCCTGACCCTGCTGTCGTTGGTGGATATGACGCTGGTCGGCGGCCTGCTGGTGATGGTGATGTTCTCGGGCTATGAAAACTTTGTCTCTCAGCTGGATATCAACGAGGGCAAAGAGAAGCTCAGCTGGCTGGGAAAAATGGATGCCACTTCGCTGAAAAACAAGGTTGCGGCCTCCATTGTTGCGATCTCCTCGATCCACCTGCTGCGGGTGTTTATGGATGCCAAAAACGTCCCGGACAATAAGTTGATGTGGTACGTCATTATCCACCTGACGTTCGTGTTGTCGGCGTTTGTGATGGGCTATCTCGATCGCCTGACCAAAGTAAAGCATTGATTCCTGACTGCCCGGCCGCGTTTAGCCGCCGGGCAAACGGTTTACTTGTCCGACGAAGCCTGCCACAAATTCAGCTGACCATCCGCCACGTGCTGGTCGATCTGCGCCAGCTCTTCGGTGCTGAAAGCCAGGTTTTCCAGCGCCTTTACGTTCTCTTCCAGCTGCTGCGGACGGCTGGCGCCAATCAGTACCGAGGTCACCCGGCTATCCTTCAGCAGCCAGCTCAGCGCCATTTGCGCCATGCTTTGACCGCGGCCGTGCGCCATCTCCTGCAGCAGGCGCAGGCTTAGGACGTTTGGCTCGCTGAGCATCGTTTCCGTCAGGCCGCGATCCCGCTTCCCTTCATAGAACATTCGCGAACCTTCCGGGATCTGCTGGAGATACTTGCCGGTCAGCAGGCCCTGTGCCAGCGGCGTAAAGGCGATGCAGCCTACGCCGTGCTCCTCCAGCGTATCCAACAATCCGCTGCTGTCGACCCAGCGGTTAAGCAGGTTATAGGAGGGCTGATGGATCAGCAGCGGAATTTTCCACTCGCGCAGGAGCGCCGCCATCTGCTGCGTGCGTTCCGGCGAATAGGAGGAGATGCCAACATACAGCGCCTTGCCGCTCTGCACCGCCTGCGCCAGTGCTGCGGCGGTCTCCTCCATCGGCGTGTTCTCATCAACGCGATGGGAATAGAAAATATCGACGTAATCCAGCCCCATGCGCTGCAGGCTTTGATCGAGGCTGGCCAGCAGATATTTACGTGAACTGCCGGAGCCATAGGGCCCTGGCCACATGGAGTAGCCGGCTTTGGTCGAAACAATGAGTTCGTCGCGGTGGGCGGCAAACTCCTCGCGCAGCAGGCGGCCAAAGTTTTCCTCGGCGCTGCCGGGCGGCGGCCCGTAGTTATTGGCCAGGTCAAAATGGGTAATACCCAGATCGAAGGCCTTGCGAAGCAGGGCGCGCTGGTCATCAAGGGCGTTACCGTGGCTAAAGTTGTGCCACAGGCCCAGCGACAGCGCGGGCAGCTGCAGGCCGCTTTTGCCGCAGTAGCGATACTGCATCCGATCGTAGCGGGTTGGGTCAGCGAACCAGGACATGCTCTCTCCTTTTTAATTTAAAACGTTGTTCTACTTTAGACGCTAAGCCGCTGAGGAGGCGTTTGCTGGATCACACTGCGCGAGATTTCTGGCGTCCCGGCGAGCTTATGCTTTGCTTAAAGGGCCTTCACTAACGGAGAACACGCGATGACGCGACTGACCGCCAAAGATTTCCCGCAACAGCTGCTCGAGTACTACGACTACTATGCCCACGGCAAAATCAGCAAACGTGAGTTTCTCCAGCTGGCGGGGAAATATGCCGTCGGCGGAATGACCGCGCTGGCGCTATTTAACCTGCTGAAACCCAACTATGCCCTGGCGGAGCAGGTGGCGTTTACCGACCCGGATATCCGCCCGGAGTATATTCACTATCCCTCTCCCGACGGTCATGGAGAAGTGCGCGCATACCTGGTGACGCCGACGAAGATAGCCGAAAAAGCTGCGGCGGTGGTGGTGGTGCATGAGAACCGCGGCCTTAATCCCTATATTGAAGACGTTGCCCGGCGAGTGGCGAAGGCGGGCTATATCGCGCTGGCGCCGGACGGCCTGAGCTCCGTCGGCGGCTATCCCGGAAATGATGATGAGGGGAGAGTGCTGCAGCAGAAAGTCGATCCCGTGAAGCTGATGAACGACTTTTTTGCCGCTGTGGCGTTTATGGCTAAGCATCCGCAGGCGACGGGAAAAGTCGGCATCACCGGCTTTTGCTACGGCGGAGGCGTCAGCAACGCCGCCGCGGTGGCGATCCCGGAGCTGGCCTGCGCGGTGCCGTTCTACGGCCGGCAGCCGCCGCTCAACGAAGTCGCCAGGATTCAGGCGCCGCTGCTGCTGCACTACGCCGGCCTCGATAGCGGCATCAACCAGGGCTGGCCGGCCTATGAAGAGGCGCTGAAAGCGCAGCATAAGGTCTATGAGGCCTATATTTATCAGGAGGTTAATCACGGATTTCATAATGACTCCACGCCGCGCTATGACCGGGATGCGGCGGAGCTGGCGTGGCAGAGAACCCTGGCCTGGTTTGAGAAGTATTTACGCTAGCGCCATCGGCTGAAATAGCGCTACCCTTTGCTTAAAAAATCGCTATATAATTTTGTATATAACGATTGGGGGGAAGCGATGGATAACCATTTTGGTAAAGGTTTAATGGCCGGGCTGCAGGCGGCTCAGGCCGACAGCGCCAGCGGCGCCGCAAATTTTTGTACCGACTATAAGCGCGGGTTTGTGCTCGGCTATTCTCAGCGGATGTTTGAAAAAACCGGCGATCGCCAGCTTAGCGCGTGGGAGGCCGGGATCCTGACCCGTCGCTATGGCCTCGACCGCTACATGATTATGGATTTCTTTAAAGAGGGGAGTTCCTGCACCGCGATGCGCTATTTTATGGCGGGATACCGCCTGGAGCGCTAATAGCCGAAGGCCGAAGCCTTCGACTGGGATGGCCTTATGCCTGGCGCTTGTCTTCGGTTTGGCTATCGAAGTCGCTGGCGCTATGGCGTTCGTGGAGCTGCTCGTTTAGCGGGCCGTTGGTGCGGTTAACGATCCGTCCGCGCTGAACCGCCGGACGGCTGCCGACCTCCTGCGCCCAACGCAGAACGTTTTTATAGCTGCCGGCGTCGAGGAATTCGGCGGCGTTGTAGACGCCGCCGAGCACCACGTTGCCGTACCACGGCCAGATAGCCATATCGGCGATGGTGTACTCTTCTCCGGCGACGTAGCGGTTATCGGCGAGCCGCTTATCCAGCACGTCGAGCTGACGCTTGGCTTCCATGGTGAAGCGGTCGATGGCGTACTCGATTTTCACCGGCGCGTAGTTGAAGAAGTGGCCAAAGCCGCCGCCGAGGAACGGCGCCGCGCCCTGCAGCCAGAACAGCCAGTTCAGCGTTTCGGTGCGCCCGGTCGGATCTTTTGGCAGGAAGAAACCGAACTTCTCCGCGAGATAAAGCAGAATGCTGCCGGACTCAAACACGCGCGTTGGCGGGGTGGTTGAGCGATCGCTCAGCGCCGGGATTTTTGAGTTCGGGTTCACCGCAACGAAGCCGCTTGAGAACTGATCGCCTTCGCCGATCCGAATCAGCCAGGCATCATACTCCGCATCGCTCACCCCCAGCGCCAGCAGCTCTTCCAGCAGGATCGTCACCTTCTGGCCGTTAGGCGTTCCCAGGGAGTAAAGCTGAAGCGGATGCGAGCCGACCGGCAGCTCTTGCTCATGCGTTGCGCCGGAGACAGGACGGTTGATGTTGGCGAACGCGCCGCCGTTGTTCTGCTTCCATTCCCACACTTTCGGGGGTTGGTAGTTATTCTCTGACATGCTGGTCTGCCTTTGTAGTGAGGTGTTCAGGGAGTGTAGCAGGTGGCGTATTAAGGATTTAACAGTGTGAGGCTTATTCGCCCGCTGGCGATATTCCCGGACGGTTTCCCCGGCCGCGTTACGCTCACCGGGGCAACACCCTAAATCAGGCCATTATCCGCGCGGCCCAGACGCTGATATCGTCGCCGCTGCCGAGATCCGCCTGCACCAGCCCGTTGACCATAAAGGTCGGCGAGACGTGGATACCGTTCTGACGCGCATATTTGCTGTGCCATTTTATTTCCGCCTGCAGCTCCGGGCGGGCGAACGCCGCGGAAAGCAGAACGTGGCTGTAGCGCTCGATACGTTCGACAATTTGCTGCGGGGTGGCGTTCATATTCGGCCCGCTGCAGTGATCGGTAAATTCGAACTCTTCGCGATGGTCGGCCACGGCTTTTAGCACCTTATGCGCCTGCTCTCTGCCGTGCGGCAGGGTGGAGGCCGCCAGAATACAGCGTACGATAACCCCCGAGAACATATGCCAGGGCTGGGACTGCAGGCGAACTTTGATGGTCACGTTATCCGCGCCGACCTCGTCGAGCAGGTCGTCGAGCTTATTGAACGCGCGTACCGAATAGGGGCAGGTCGGCTCCAGGAAAACCTCGAAGGTACGCGGACCATGTCCCCAGACCAGCGGTTGCGCTTGCAGATGCGGTTGTGTGCTCATAATCAACTCCTGACGTTAATTCGCTATTTGTTGTTATATCTCAGATAAACGATATCACTTTTGCCCTGCGGCGCAGGGTTATTTTCCGTAAGGGCACAATTAGCGAATCGAATGAGTGGTATCATTATTCCACCTCTGTCTGGTAAGTGCCTGCGGCAGGATAAGAAGAGGGAGTTTTGTTCCGCCAACTGCCCGGGCTGCATTAATTTGAGGTCAGGCTAATGAGCAAAGGATCGACAAGCAGTGATGCCCCTTTTGGTACATTGTTAGGCTACGCGCCGGGCGGCGTGGCAATCTATTCATCGAACTACAGCAGCTTAAATCCGCAAGACTATCCGGATGACGCCACGTTCCGCAGCTATATCAATAACGAGTATATGGGGCACAAATGGCAGTGCGTCGAGTTCGCGCGCCGCTTCCTGTTTCTCACCTACGGTTTTGTCTTCACCGACGTCGGCATGGCGTATGAAATCTTCTCCCTGCGCTTTCTGCGCGAAGTGGTTAACGACAATATTCTGCCGCTGCAGGCCTTTGCCAACGGCTCGCGTCGTCCGCCGATGGCCGGCTCCCTGCTGATCTGGCAGAAGGGCGGCGAGTTCAAGCATACCGGCCACGTGGCGGTGGTTACGCAGCTGGTGGGCAATAAGGTCAGGATCGCCGAGCAAAACGTTATCCACACGTCGCTGCCGCAGGGCCAGCAGTGGACGCGCGAGCTCACCCTTGAGGTGCACAATGGCGTCTATACCCTCAAAGATACCTTCGCCGACACCGAGATCCTTGGCTGGATGATCCAGACCGCCGATACCGAGCACAGCCTGGCGCAGCCGGTGCTGCCGGGCGAAGCGCTGACCATTCGCGGCGCCCGCCTGCCGAACAACGGGCAGTTTCGCGGCAGGTGGCTGAACGAGAAAGATACGCTGCAGAAAGCCTACGTTGACGCCAACGGCCACTTTATTAACGCCGACCCTTACCAGTATTTCACCATTACCGAAAGCGCCGAGCAGGAGCTGATCAAAGCAACCAACGAGCTGCATTTGATGTACCTGCACGCCACCGATAAGGTGATGAAAGACGACGGTCTGCTGGCGCTGTTCGATATCCCCAAAATTCTCTGGCCGCGTCTGCGCCTCTCGTGGCAGCGACGTCGCCATCATATGATTACCGGCCGCATGGATTTCTGCATGGACGATCGCGGGCTGAAGGTCTATGAGTACAACGCCGACTCCGCCTCCTGCCATACCGAAGGCGGGCTGATCCTCGAGCAGTGGCTGAAGCAGGGCTACTACGGCAGCGGTCATAATCCGGCAGAAGATCTGCTGGATGAGCTGGCGGGCGCGTGGAAGCACAGCCGGGCGCGGCCTTTTGTGCACATCATGCAGGATAAGGATCTGGAGGAGAACTACCACGCGCTGTTTATCCAGCGTTCGCTCACCCAGGCCGGATTCGAGAGCAAAATCCTCTTCGGCCTTGATGAGCTGCGCTGGGATGCCGCCGGGCAGCTGATTGACGGCGACGGGCGGCTGGTTAACTGCGTCTGGAAAACCTGGGCATGGGAAACCGCCATCGAGCAGGTGCGCGAGGTCAGCGCCGACGAGTACGCCGCCGTGCCGATCCGCACCGGCCATCCGCAAAACGAGGTGCGGCTGATTGACGTTCTGCTGCGCCCCGAGGTGCTGGTATTCGAACCGCTGTGGACGGTGATCCCCGGCAACAAGGCGATTCTGCCGGTGCTGTGGTCGCTGTTCCCGAATCATCGCTATCTGCTGGATACCGATTTTGTCGTCAACGACGAGCTGGCGAAAACCGGTTATGCGATTAAGCCTATCTCCGGGCGCTGCGGCAACAATATCGATCTGATCGGTCCCGACGATGAGGTGCTGGATAAGACCAGCGGGCAGTTTGTCGATCGCAAAAATATTTACCAGCAGCTGTGGTGCCTGCCGAAAGTGGATGGTAAATACATTCAGGTATGCACCTTTACCGTTGGTGGGAACTACGGCGGCACCTGCCTGCGCGGCGATGATTCGCTGGTGGTCAAAAAAGAGAGCGATATTGAACCGTTAATTGTGCTGAAAGACAACGATAGACGATAGTTCCGCCGGCGCCGAATCGCAGGGGCCGCAAAATCCCCGGTAAGCGTAGCGCTGCCGGGGATTTTGGGTAAAAATTGGTACTAAATAAATAGTTAACAAACCACAACAACAAGACAGACAAAAAGGAAAATAATATGCACGATCGGCGACTCGCCGCCCGCGCGGGTGAACTCAAGCCCTCCGCCGTCCGCGAACTTCTCAAGCACAGTAAACTCCCCGGCGTTATCTCACTGGGTGGTGGGATCCCGGCTCCGGAGCTGTTTGATACCGAGGGTCTGAATCTGGCGGTGCAGCAGGTGATGAGCGGACGTTTCAACGATGCGTTCCAGTACGGATTGACCGAAGGCTATCCGCCGCTGCGTCAGGCCGTCAGCGAACTGTGTCAGGCGCGCGGCGTTGCCTGTCCGGCAAGCCATGTCTATATCACCTCTGGTTCGCAGCAGTCTTTGGATATCGTCGCGCGTACGCTGCTCGATCCGGGCGATGCGATCGTCGTCGAGCGCCCGACCTATCTGGCCGCGCTGCAGGTGTTCCAGCTGGCTCAGGCGAATATCCTCAGCGTCGATACCGATGACGACGGCATGCTGGTGGAACAGCTGGCGGATCTGCTGGAGACGACTAAGGTCAAGGCCGTGTACCTGGTGCCCACCTTCGGCAACCCGGGCGGCAAAACCCTCAGCGCCGATCGCCGCCGTCGGGTGGTTGAGCTGGCGAAGCAGCATGATTTCGTGATTATCGAAGACGATCCCTACGGCGAAATCAGCTTTACCGACGAAGTCCGCCGCCCGCTCTACCAGTACGCGCAGGAGCTCGGCTGTGAAGACCAGGTGGTCTACACCTCGACGTTCTCCAAGATCCTTGCCCCGGGCATGCGCATTGGCTGGATTGTGATGCCGGACTGGCTGGCGCAGCAGACGGTGATCGTCAAGCAGGCGGCGGATCTCCACACCAACATGCTGTCGCAGGTGATCACCGCGGAATACCTGGCGATGAACCGCCTGGAGAATCAGATAGCCCTGATCCGCGAAGACTATCGCAAGAAGTGCGTCGCGCTGGCCGATGCCCTTGAGAGCCAGCTTGGCGAGCATCTGGAGTTCAGTCGACCCAAAGGCGGCATGTTCCTGTGGGCCCGTTTCCGCTATCCGTTCGATACCATGGAATGGATGAAAAAGACCCTCGAAAACGGCGTGGTCTACGTGCCGGGCGAAGCGTTCTATAACGACAAGCCGGATACCCGCACGCTGCGCCTCTCCTACTCAACGGTGTCGGAAGCGGGTCTGCTGACCGCCGTCGAACGCCTGGCAAAGTCGCTGTAATTACCGCGCTTTCACTCCGCGTCGCGATCCGGCGCGGAGCCTTCACGCTTTCCCGCACAACGGCGAGTGGCAGATCGGCTGGGCGCATCGGGTGCTGCAGGAACAGCCCGTAGCGCTTCACGATGAGCGCACACGGGCATGTAAAATAAGAGAGGGGAGCTGCGCGCCGGAGGTTAATCCTGCTCGCTGATGCGATCGTCAAGCCAGATCAGCATTAATGAAGAGAGAAAAGCAACTGCCGCTGTGCCAATAAATAGCAACATAAGAAATACCTCAGAGGTTTTTAATTATTTTTCTAATTTTACCGGTGAGTGGGTGTTTTTGTCGGAGATGGTGATTTTAGTGGCGTGCTGGGATGTCGCGAGGGTGAAAAAATCATCGGCATCAATATCAAAGTTAAGAACTATTTCCTTATACTTTCCGCAGTTAATTAACTCTTTTGCTTCTTTCATACTACCGGCTGTAATAGTAGGCATCGTTTTATCTCGTTTGAAAAACTGACAAGCAAAATAAAAGCTTGTGCGTATCAGATCAACTACTTTTTTATGACCGCGAGCAATATATGTTTTCTTTATAATTTAAAGAAGAAATCACTGGCGAAACGGGAATACAAGGCAGGTCGCCAGCAACTACGACCGGCCCTGCGAGCTAGAAGGCGTACGCCATGGTTAGGTTCCCGCTGAAGCCGTGGCTGTTACTGCCGTTGGTGACTTCTGCCTGGCCGCCAAGATTCAGGCTCAGCGCTCCGCGATTCATGGCAATATTGCCCCCCGCATTGACGATATCACGGCTATTGAAGGCGGCGTTTTGCCAAACCTGATAGCCATAAATTTGCCCCGCGGTTCGTACCGACGGGCCGCTGAACGTGTGCTCGTAACCGATATTCACCGCCGGCGTCAGGGTCCAGCCGCCGCTACTTTGCGGATTGAAAGCAACATGTAGATTCGCGAGACCGCTGCTGCTATTTTCGTTCACGCCGCTAACGTCTAGCGCCAGTTCGCTGCCGCTTTCGTGAAATGTATCCATCTGCAGATGGGTCAGACGTGTGCCGATGGATGACTCAACGCTGACAAAATCAAACGGGCTGACGTAACCGAGGCGCAGCGTGCCGCCAAACAGCTGACCGTGCGTGTCGCCAGTGGCGTTACCCAACCCGCCGCCCAGGCGACGGGTGCTGCTATAATCGACCCAGCCCGCATTCAGATCGGCGGCAGCAAAGGGACCGTGGGAGAGATCCTCGAAGGCGTAGCGCGCGCCAGCCCCCAGCAGGGTAGTGTTGGCATCGGCCTCGGCATTGGCGCCCCCCACTGAACCCCAGCTATAGCCCAAAGTGCCGTAGCCGCTGAGCCGGGAGGTTACGCGTTGGGTGTAGCCCAGCAAGGTGCCGGTAGTATGCTCGTTGCTGCTGGCGGCGCTGGCAGAACCCTTGCTATCGAGATAGCCGTTCAGCGCGGTCAGCCACAGCTTCCCTTCGCCGTCCCGTAGCTGGCGGCTATCGATATTTGGCGTCAAAGCTCGATCCAGCCGTGAGGTGCTGCGTAACAGATAGCTGGCAGTATCAGCATAAATTTGCCCGCCGACCTGTGATTCGACTCCGCCAAGGGTTCCGGCGTCTATGGCGGACTGCAGATAGTTGTTATAAGCGGTATAGCGACCTGATAGTTCGCTATCCTGCAGCGCATTCAGCAGCGCCGCGCCCTGAGCTGCGTTTCCGCGTAGCTCGCTTTGTCCCGGTAGCTGAGCGTAGCGCACCATTTTTGCGCGCAGAACATAGATCGTTGCCTGCGATAGCCCCAGCCCCTCCTTCAAGTAATTATCCACCGAGCCGTAGCGGCTGGCGATTTCATTCAGCCCGGCCTGCAGGTAGCTGGCGTCTACGCCAAGCAGCGGCTCGTAGATTGCGGCCATTGACTGCGGCATCGCTGCGAGAGTTGCCGCAATACGCTGGTGGGTATAATCATTGGTCGCCAGATAGTTTTCCATGATCGTGGTGTTTTCTACACCGGCGATGCTCAACAGCATCGCGGCGGTCCAGCCGGTACGATCCTTACCGGCGGTACAGTGGAACAGCGCAGCGCCTTCGGCACCGGCAAGATCGTTAAACAGGGTTGCAAACTGAGCGCGCATTCCGGCATCGCTGACAAATGAGACGTTAGCCTGCTGCATCATCGCTTTCGCTTCGGCCGCGCTGGCGACGGAAATAGTGGTGATATTGCTCCCTGAGGTCCCGTTGCCGATGATATCGATCTGGGTATAGGCGGCATTGTCCGGCATCACGTCCGGGCTGGCGGCGATTTCGCTGGCGGTGCGCAAATCGTAGACGTCGCTGATGCCGAGTGAACCCAGGGTGGTGCGATCGGCAGCAGACAACGTGAGCGCGTTAGAGCGATAAAAGACGCCGGAGCGCATTGTGCCGTCATGGCTGGTGGTATAAATCGAGGAGGTACCGGCAATATCGCGAAAATTATCGATGCTGGTGAGCGTTGGTGTATTTATTGGTGCCGCATAGAGTGCGCCGGAAACGATGATAGCGATCGCGGATAAAGCAGGTGGAATATGTCTAAGCAAAATCAACCCCAGTATTAAGTTTTATAATCGTTTGGTTGTTAAGGGGTTTTAATATGATTATGGAATATGACAAAAATATTTCAGTCGAATATTTTTATCGGCATTGATACGTTTTTATTCAGGATTTGAACGGAGTTTTTAAAACAAAATAACCGGCCTCGGAGCTATAAAACGCTATTTTAAACGTGAATATCCCGGCGCTGAGCGCAGGATGTGATTGTAAATTATCGTTAGCCAGCTAATCCTTCGGTGAGATTTATCTTCTCTCAGCGAGGCTTGCGGCTGGCTTAATCCTGCTTCTTCTCGCGCATCAGCTGATAGCAGCGCTGCCGGTCTTCGCTGCTCTCGCGTTGCTCATCCGGGCTAAGCTGCTGCCACGTTTGCAGCATTTTTTCACCCAGAGCCGGAATGTAGCGGATCTTGTGCAGGGCATAATCCGAATTACCGCCTTCGACAATACTTTCCATATCGTGAAGGAATGCGCGGCTGTCGTGATGATCGATAAGGCAGAAAACCGAGCGATAGTAGGCTTCGTCTTCTTCAGAGTAGCGTGGCGTAAACCACCAGACGGCCAGGGTTGCCAGCGCCAGGAGTGGAACAATAAAGCGTAGTTTCTTCAGCATGGGTGACTTGAGAGGGTGTACTGGAGGCGTAGTGTACCCGCTAAAGAAGCGGGATGTCATCCCGAAGGCGCCTTCCGCCTCCGGCTGACGGATATCAGAGCGGGTATTGCCAGGCCAGCAGGATGCGCTTATCGGCCTCATCAAGGTAGATGTTGTTATCCTGGACATACGTCAGCACCTTCACCGCGTTATGTTCGGTGAGGTTATAGCCGAGGCCGCCGAAGTAGCCTTTATAGTTGTCGCCCGCGTCGCTTTTCGCACCATAAGAGCCGCCCGGGAAGCCGATCATCCGCAGATTCTGCGCCGCGATTTTTATTTGGCGGGATGCCTCACGGGTTTTGAAAATAGCAGCACCAGCGGCACTAAAATAAAGCACAGGAACATCATCAGGCGGAAGTCCTGATAATAGGCCAGCACCATCGCCTGGCGCGTGACCTCGCCGTTAATGGCCACTAGCCCGGGCAGGTGATGAATATTGTAAGCGCCCGTTTGCATATCGTGCTGCAGAGCCTTATTGAACGGATTAATAAAGCCGGAAAATAGCATGTGGTTACGCTGGGACTGCTGCGCCAGATAGGTCGTCACCACCGAAATACCGATGCTGCTGCCGATATTGCGAATCAGCGAATAGAGCGCGGTGCCCTCGGTGCGATACTGCGGCTGCAGCGTGGAGAAGGTCAGCGTCGAAAGCGGCACGAAGGTTAATCCCATCCCCACGCCCTGCACCACGCCGGAGCTGACGATATCCCACGGGCTCATCCACATGGCGTAGCGCGTCATCATCCACAGCGAAGCCGCCATAATGACGATCCCCACGGTAATGACGTGGCGCATGTCGACTTTGTCCGCCATTCGCCCGACCAGCATCATGCTGAACATGGTGCCAAAACCGCGCGGCGTCATCAGTAGGCCGACGTCAATGACCGGATACCCCATCAGCCCCTGCAGCAGCGGCGGCATCAGCGCCATGGTCGCCAGCAGGATCGTCCCGACCACAAAACTGAACAGCAGGCCGACGACAAAGTTCTTATCGCGGAAGATCGCCGGGTCGATAAAGGGTTTTTTAATCGTAAAAATATGCACCACAAACAGATACAGCGTCAGCGCCGCCAGCACCGCTTCAGTGATTATCTCGCCGCTGGCAAACCACGCCTTTGACTCGCCGCGATCGAGGAAGAGCTGCAGGCTGCCGATGGCAACGCTGAGGAAAAAGAAGCCCAGCAGATCGAACCGGCGGGTGCTATCGATCGGCGTTTCGGTGACGAAGGTACTAATGCCCAGCCACGCGAGGACGCCGAAGGGAATATTGATATAGAACACCCAGCGCCAGCTGTAGTATTCGGTCAGCCAGCCGCCGAGGGCCGGGCCGAGGATCGGGCCAACCATCACCCCCATCCCCCACATAGCCATCGCGGAGCCCTGTTTCTCCGGCGGCCAGCTGTCTAACATCACCGATTGCGAGAGCGGCACCAGGCTGGCGCCAAAAATCCCCTGCAGCAGGCGAAAGAGCACAATCTGATTCAGCGACTGGGCGGCGCCGCACAGCATCGAGGCGACGGTGAAGCCGATGACCGAAATAACGAACAGACGTTTGCGGCCGATGCGGGCGGAGATAAAACCGGTCAACGGCATGGCGATGGCCGCGGCGACGATATAGGAGGTGAGCACCCACGAGGTTTGATCCTGAGTGGCTCCCATCGCGCCCTGCATATGCGGCAGGGCAACGTTGGCAATCGTAGTATCCAGCGCCTGCATGATGGTCGCCAGCATCACCGAGAAGGTGATGAGCAGGCGGCGATCGACGGCGCTACTTTTACGCGGCGGGGCGAGGGTGGTATCGGACATAGTCACCTCGTTACGACGCACGGCCGGCGTCAGACCGGGTGTCAATTTTAATGGTGGCGCTCAGGCCCGCCCGCAGCTGCGGCTGCCGGGCATCGGTCTGCAGGTGAATACGTACCGGAATACGCTGGGTCACCTTCACCCAGTTACCGGTGGCATTTTCGGCGGGTATTACCGCATACTCCGCGCCGGTGGCCGGACTGATGCTGCTGACCTTGCCGTGCCAGGTCACGCCCGGGGCATAATCAACGCTGATCTCCGCCTGCTGGTTATTGCGAATATGGGTCAGATCTTTCTCGGTAAAATTGGCCTCGATATAGAGGTTGGCATCGGAGACTAAAAGCATCGCCGTGGTACCGTCCTGCACGTATTCGCCGGTTTGCAATACCCGGGTTATAGTGCCGGAGGCGGGAGCGTATTCATTAACGTGGCGCAGATTATTTTTGGCCGTATTGAGCTCAGCCAGCGCTTTCTTATAACGCGGGTGCTGCTGGAGCGGCATATTAATATCCCCGCCAAAGCTGTCGGCCACTTCCTGGAGCTGCTTCTTCAACATGTTGACCTCAAGGGCCATAAGCAGCGTTTTCTGATGCGCACCGTCCAGATCGGAGGCCGAGACGTAGCCTGGCCCGTTCAGACGATGCAGGCGCGCCTCTTCACGGCGAGCGTACTCGTGCTGGCTTTGAGACACCTGAATATTGGCCTGCTTGCTTTGATACTGCGACTTAATGGTTTTCAAATCGATGATCGTACTATTGAGATCCGATTCCGCCTCGGCAACGGCGAGCTGATAGGGTCTGGCATCGACGCTGAACAGAAGCTCGCCTTTATTCACGTGCTGGTTTTCTTTCACCAGCACCTTTACCACCCGACCCGCGACTTCGGCGCTGATATCGGTTTTATCGGCCTTCACGTAGGCATTATCCGTTTCAACGTAGTGACCGTTGGCAAAATAGCACCAGCCGCCCGCAGCCAGCCCCAGAGCAGGTACGACGAGCAGCAGCATTAAACGCAGCTTTTTAATATTCATATTGCGGGTCTCTTTATTATGGCGATATCGATAGCCGGGCCCGGGCGTCGCTCTTCGGGCGCCGGGCGGGGGTTCGATATTTCATGGCACAGCATAAATAGCGATACGCACCGCTATATCTTGCAGAGTAGATCGATCGGCAATGAGTGAATGTCGCCAGAGGTTGTTGATGAAGTTAAATAATAGTTAGCAAGCTTATTATAAACTAAGCAGCACGTGCTATTTGTAGTTTAAAAATAAACCGCAGGCGGGGCGTTTGTTTGCGCGGAAATTAGCGGGCGCGCGTTTTGGCGGGCTAATTGCTTTATTTATCGAGAGAAGGGCAGGACCCGCCGGCGCCTGTGGCGGCGCCGGCGGGAAGAGGGTGATTTACAGCAGGCCGGCTTCCTTCGCCGTACGGTCAATAGCGCGTTTGGTCTTCTCGACCAGCTCATCCAGCTCGCTGCGTCCGGCGATCAGCGCCGGCGCCATGATCATCCGCCCCAGCGTCGAGCGAATAATGACTCCCTCCTCAAAACCGATGGTGCGGCAGCGCCAGGCCAGCTCGTTCTCATTGGCGAAGCGGCGGCGGGTGCTTTTATCTTCCGCGAACTGCAGGGCCGCGACGAGGCCCGTACCCTGAACTTCGCCGATCAGCGGGTGATTGTCGAAGACCTCGCGCAGCGTTTTCTGCAGATACGGGCCGGTGTTGTCGCGCACGTTGGTGACGTGGTTTTCGTCACGCAGCGCTCTAAGGTTGGCGATCGCCACCGCGGCGGCAACGGGGTGGCCGGAGTAGGTCAGACCGTGGGCGAAGACGCCGCCTTTCTCAACCAGCACTTCCGCCATGCGCTTGCTCAGCACCAGGCCGCCCATCGGCACGTACCCAGAGGTCAGCCCTTTGGCGATGGACAGCGTATCCGGCTCGAAGCCGAAGTACTGATGCGCGAACCACTCGCCGGTGCGGCCAAAGCCGCCAATAACCTCATCGGCGCACAGCAGGACGTCGTACTTCCGGCAAATGCGCTGGATCTCAGGCCAGTAGCTTTCCGGCGGGAAAATCATCCCGCCCGCGCCCTGGAACGGCTCGGCGATAAAACCGGCCACGTTTTCCGCGCCCAGCTCGAGTATTTTCTCTTCGAGCTGGCCGGCGCAGCGCAGGCCAAACTCGTGCGGCGTCAGGCTGCCGCCGTGCATGTACCAGTAGGGCTCGTCGATATGGGCCACGTCGGGGATCATGCCGCCCATGGTGTGCATCGCCTTCATCCCGCCCAGCGCGGTGGCGGCGAGGGTTGAACCGTGATAGCCGTTCCAGCGGCCAATCATTACCTTCTTCTGCGGCTTGTCGAGGATCTGCCAATAGCGGCGAACGGTGCGGATCAGCACTTCGTTCGATTCAGAACCTGAGTTGGTGTAAATCGCGTGGCTGTAGTGCGGCGGCAGCAGGCTGAACAGCAGCTCGGAGAGCTCGATTACCGTCGGGTGGGTCGTATGGAAGAACATATTGTAATACGGCAGCTTAGCGAACTGCGCCGCCGCCGCATCCGCCAGATCCTGGCGGCTGTAGCCTAGCTGGGTGCACCACAGGCCGGACATGCCGTCGAGGTATTTGTTGCCGTCGTTATCCCAAAGGTACAGGCCCTCCCCGCGGACCATAACGCGAGGCCCCTCGGCGTTCAGCGCCTTCTGGTCGAGAAAGGCGTGGATATGATGCGCGGCATCGGCGCTCTGGTAGTCCGTGGTGCTGCGCTGCGGGTTATTCGGGGTAGTCATCTTCTCTCTCCTGTAAGCGGGATCTAAATGCGAAAGCTGCCGGGTGCTAGCGAAACTGGAACCAGGTCGTTTTGAGGCTGGTGAATTTGTCAAAGGCGTGCAGCGACAGGTCGCGGCCAAAGCCAGACTGCTTATTGCCGCCAAACGGCACGCTGACGTCCAGCGCATCGACGGTATTCACCGAGACGGTCCCGGCGTTAAGCATTCCGGCAACGCGATGGGCGCGATGGAGATCGTCGGTCCACACCGAGGCGGCGAGGGCGTAGATGTGCTGATTGGCGAGGGTGACGGCCTGCTGCTCGTCGTCAAAAGGCATGACGGCAAGCACCGGGCCGAAAATCTCCTCCTGCCACAGGGAGGAGGTGGTATCCGCGGCTTCAATCAGCGTCGGTTCCACGTAGTTCGCGACGCCGTCGATCTCAATCTCGCGACCACCGAGGAGCACGCGGGCGCCGGCGCGTTCGGCGGCGCGGATGGCGCTCATGACTTTTTGCGCATGCGCCGCGCTGACCATGGCGCCCATTTTGGCAGCGGGCTCAAAGGGGTGAGAGGGCGCCCACGCCTGCATTTTTTCCTGCAGCTTAGCGATAAATTCGGCGTAAATCGTCCGCTCGACCAGCAGGCGAGAGTTAGCCGAGCAGACCTCGCCCTGGTTGAAGCAGATGCCGAAAGCCGCTTTTTCGGCGGCCAGATCGAGATCCCTGCAGTCGGCGAAGATGATATTGGCGCTTTTGCCGCCGCACTCCAGCCAGACCTGCTTCAGGTTGGACTGCGCGGAGTAGGCCATAAAGGCTTTGCCGACGGCGGTAGAGCCGGTGAAGGTGATGGTATCGACGTCGTTATGCAGGCCTAAGGCGCTGCCGGCTTCGGTCCCCAGGCCGGTGACGACGTTCAGTACGCCCGCCGGGAGGCCCGCCTCAAGCGCCAGCTCCGCCAGACGCAGCGCCGAAAACGGCGAGTTCTCCGAAGGCTTGAGGATCACGCTATTACCGGCCGCCAGCGCCGGGCCGAGCTTCCACGAGGCGAGGTCGAGCGGGAAGTTCCACGGCACTATGGCCGCCACGACGCCAATCGCTTCGCGGGTGATGGTGGCGAGAGAGCCTTTCCTGGCGGGGGCCACCTCGTCGTAAATCTTATCCACGCTTTCGGCGTACCACGTGAAAACGTGCGCCGCGCCAGGAACGTCGACGTTTAGCGCATCGTTGACCGGTTTGCCCATGCTGACGCTCTCCAGCAGCGCCAGCTCTTCGCGATGCTCGAGGATCAGCCCCGACAGCCGCAGCAGAACGGCCTTGCGCGCCTGTGCGGAGAGCCCTGACCAGATGCCTGAGTCAAAGGCCTTACGGGAAGACTGGACCGCGACAGCAATATCTTCTGCCTGAAGCGCCGTGACCTCGGCGAGCAGCGCGTTGGAGGCGGGATTGATAACCGGGAAAACGCGGCGGCTTTGGGCGACGTAGGGCTGGCCATCGACAATGGCATGGCCGATAAAGCGCTGCGCCTGCAGCCTGCTGTGCCAAAAGTTTCTGTCGGTCATAAGCCTCTCCGTTATCGTGTTGCGTAATTGTTATTTATTTGTTGCCGTTGATTCATGATGCCGGAGGGGGGAGAAGTGAGAAAGGACTAAAAATCTAGGTAACCTCCATAAAAAACTTTGTTAGCCTGGCAGGGAGCCGCCGGCGCGCGGATTCTGCCGATGACGCTTTGTGTGATATGGCTTAAAGGAATCTGCTATTGGTGATTTTAATGTCATGTAATTAAATGGTTTTTATTTTTATCGTCGGTTTTTGACGGTCGATGGTTATGCTATTCATGACCATATTTAATGTTCTTAGAATGGCCTGTAAGGAACTAAAAAAATATATCCGGCCTTTTTAGCCACCGCCATAAAGCCGCATCCCCGTGACGGCGTCGCCGTTTTCTTTACGCCTTCATGTTAATTTTCTGTAAAAACCTGACCGGTGTCGGATTGTTGATCTTTATTTGTCGGCGGGGTTGCGCCCGAGGGGGAGCATCGTTTAATCCTATTCAGCTCATCTCTTTGCCAACAAAAAATAAGGTATCGCATGCCCCATTTCACCCTGAAACAGCTCAAATATTTTGTGGCCGTTGTCGAAGCGGAGAGCATTGCCGAAGCCTCCCGGCAGCTCCATATCGCGCAGCCCTCTATCTCCATCGCGGTGAAAACCCTGGAAGATATGTTTGAGCAGCAGTTTTTTATTCGCCACCATGCGCAGGGGGTTTCCATGACCTCCAGCGGACAGCGCTTCTATGAGAAAGCGAAGGAACTGCTCCGGCTCTCGTACCAGTTCGAGCAAAACTCGAGGGCGGATAATGAGCTGGTGTCGGGGATTGTTTCTATCGGCTGCTTCGAGACCGCGGCGCCGCTCTACCTGCCGTCGCTTATCGCCGGGTTTAAGATCATTTATCCGGATATCACCATTAAAATTTACGATGGCGAGCAGCATGAAATTGCCCACGGCCTGCACCGCGGTCGCTTTGACCTGGCGTTTATGTACGATCTCGAGCTGGATATCTCGATTCAGACCGAGAGCCTGAACGCACCGCAAAAGCCCTACGCGCTGCTGCCGGCAAATCACCCGCTGGCGCAGCGGGCGTCGGTCAAGCTGTCGGAGCTGAGTCACCTGCCGATGGTGCTGCTGGACGTTGTCCCTAGCCGTAACTATTTCATCAGTATTTTCAAAGACAAAGGCTACAACCCTCAGGTGGCCTACAGTTCGCCGTCGATTGAGATGGTGCGCTGCATGGTCGGCCAGGGGCTGGGCTTTTCGGTTCTGGTGACCCGCCCGGTTTCTGATATCACCTACGACGGGCAGCAGGTGCGCTGCGTCGAGATTCAGGATGAGATGGCCAACTCGACGCTGGTGATGGCCCATCTGCGCAGCAGCGAGCCCACTAACCCCGCCAAACTGTTTATGGAATATTGCCGAAACGCGGTGCTCAGCCCGCCAGAGCAGGCGGCACGGGTGGCCTGATCGGAGTTTTATTCAGCGCAGCGGCCCGCGCCCGTGCGGGTCTTTTTATATTTGGCGGCTTATTTTCTGAATATAAAAAAACGATACTCTGCATATATTTTTTATATCCTCTCGGGTTGCCTCCCGCCGCATCGCTAAATAAGCGCTAAGCACAAAATTATCCGGCGAATATTTCACGCTAAAACCCGCTTTACCTTGTATATTCAAGGTGCTGCGCTCTGCATCACTATTTTATTCTCAGGTTCTAAATTTATAATAATTTACCTGTTTGTTACTGTTTATTAACCTCGGTCCTGCGCAGTGGTTTATTCCTGGCGATTGAACTCCATTCGAAGGACACATTTATGACCGTAGAAAAAACACAAATTGATACGCTGATTGTTGGCGGGGGTCAGGCCGGTATTGCCATGAGTGAGCATCTGACCCAGCTGGGGATCTCGCATCTGGTTATCGAGAAAAACCGTATCGCTGAGGCCTGGCGTACCGGGCGCTGGGATTCGCTGGTGGCGAACGGCCCGGCGTGGCACGACCGCTTCCCGGGAATGGAGTTTAAAGGTGGCCAGCCGGATAGCTTTATTCCTAAGGATGATGTGGCGCAGTACTTTGAAGATTACGTCAGGAAATTCTCCCTGCCGGTGCGTACCGGCGTGGAGGTAAAAAGCGCGGTTCGCAACAGCGGACGTCCCGGATTTACCGTTGAAACCACGGATGGGGTGATCGAAGCGCAGCGCATCGTTGCCGCGACCGGGCCGTTCCAGAAGCCGGTCATTCCGCCGATTGCGCCGAAAGAGGGCGACATTCATCAGATCCATTCCGCCAAATACTACAACCCTGAGCAGCTGCCCGCCGGCGCGGTGCTGGTGGTTGGCGCCGGCTCCTCCGGCGTGCAGATTGCCGATGAGCTCCAGCGCGCGGGCCGCCAGGTCTATCTCTCCGTCGGCGCCCACGACCGGCCGCCGCGCGCCTACCGCAACCGGGATTTCTGCTGGTGGCTGGGGGTGCTGGGCCTGTGGGATGCCCCCGCCAGCGAGCCGGGGAAAGAGCATGTCACCATCGCGGTGAGCGGCGCCCACGGCGGGCGGACGGTGGATTTTCGCGAGCTGGCGCAGCGCGGCATCACCCTGGTCGGGCTGACGAAGGCGTTTGCATCCGGCGTCGCCACCTTCCAGGCGGATCTGTGCGACAACATCCGCCGCGGTGATGAAAACTACCTCTCGCTGCTGGACGCCGCTGACGCCTACGTTGCCGCCAACGGCCTCGATTTGCCGCTGGAGCCCGCGGCGCGCGAATTCTTAGCCGATCCGCAGTGCATGACGTCGCCGATCCTCTCTCTGGACCTGCCGCAGGCCGGCGTGACGAGCATCATCTGGGCGACCGGCTACGTCGTGGACTACGGCTGGCTCAACGTTAACGCCTTTAACGCGCAGAATCGCCCTCAGCACCAGCGCGGCGTCTCCAGCGAACCGGGGGTCTATTTCCTCGGCTTGCCGTGGCTGTCGCGGCGGGGTTCGACCTTTATCTGGGGCGTGTGGCACGACGCGAAGCACATCGCCGACCATATCGCCACCCAGCGGAAATACAGCCAGTACCGGGATGCCGGTCAGCGCTGAACTGTAGCTCTTAATCAGGATAAAAATGATGCCGACACATACCCGTATTCGCATGTTTAACACCAAAGAGACCTATCCCAATCAGACCCTGGACAACGATTTGTGCCAGGCCGTACGCGCCGGTAACACCGTCTACGTGCGCGGCCAGGTGGGCACGGATTTCGAAGGCAATCTGGTGGGGCTGGGCGACCCGCAGGCTCAGGCTGAGCAGGCGATGAAAAACGTCAAGCAACTGCTGGAAGAGGCCGGAAGCGACCTTTCGCATATTGTGAAAACCACCACCTATATTATCGACCCGCGCTATCGCGAGCCGGTCTATCAGGAAGTCGGCAAGTGGCTGAAGGGCGTGTTTCCCATCTCCACCGGGCTGGTTATCTCAGGCCTGGCGCAGCCGCAGTGGCTGATGGAAATTGACGTGATTGCCGTGATCCCCGATGGCTATGTGAAATAAGGAGCCGCCATGACGTTTTCTATCGCGGCATTCTGCCCGGAAACCGGGCAGTTTGGCATCGCCATAAGCTCCTCCAGTATTGCCGTCGGCGCCCGCTGCCCGTGGCTGCTGGCGGGAGTCGGTGCGGTATCCAGCCAGAACATTACCCTGCCGGCCCTCGGTCAGTTGACGCTTGCCCAGCTGGAGCAGGGGCTGGCGCCGGAAAAGGCGCTGCGTAAGGCGCTGGCGGAGGATGATTTCAGCCGCTATCGGCAGATTATCGCTATCAACGCCAGCGGGGAAACGGCCTCGTTTAGCGGCGATAAAACTCTCGGCATCTATCACGTTGCCGAAGGGGTAAACTGTATTGCTGGCGGCAATATGCTCGCCAGCACCGCGGTGGTTGAGGCGATGGTTGCCGAATTCCAGCAGGCTGAAGGGGAGATGGCGACGCGCCTGCTGGCCGCTCTCCAGGCGGGGCTGGCCCTTGGCGGCGAGGCCGGGCCGGTGCACTCTGCGGCGGTAAAAGTGGTGGATGATTACTCCTGGCCGCTGGTTGACCTGAGGGTTGACTGGCACGAACAGGATCCGATTGGCGAGCTTACCGCGCTGTGGCTGGCGTATGAGCCGCAGATGCAGGCCTATATTACGCGCGCGCTCGACCCGCGGGAGGCCCCCAGTTACGGAGTACCGGGTGATGAATAGCGACCTGAAACGGATCCTCGCGACGCTGCTGGCATTCGACACCACCAGCCGCGAATCTAATCTGCAGCTGATTAACTATATCGATGAGTATCTCCGCGGTTATGGCATTACCACGCGGCTTTTCTTTGATGAGGGAGGCAAAAAAGCCAACCTCTACGCCCGCTTTGGCCCGCAGGGGCCGGGGGGCGTGATGCTCTCGGGCCACACCGACGTGGTCCCGGTTGACGGGCAGCGCTGGACGGTGCCTCCGTTTGAACTCACCCTGCGCGACGACCTCTGCTACGGCCGCGGCAGCACCGATATGAAAGGCTTTATCGCCTGCGTGCTGGCCGCCGTTCCTGACTTTCTCTCCCAACCTTTACGCATGCCGCTGCATCTGGCCTTTTCCTACGATGAGGAGGTCGGCTGCCTTGGCGTACGCAGCCTGGTGGACCATCTTAAAGCCTCAAAGGACAAGCCGGCGCTGTGCATCATCGGCGAGCCCACCGAGATGCGTCCGGTCTACGGCCATAAGGGCAAGCTGGCCATGCGCTGTACGGTGCAGGGCAAGGCCTGCCATTCGGCCTACGCGCCCCACGGCGTCAACGCTATCGAGTATGCGGCAAAGCTGATTACCCGTTTAGGAACGCTCGGCGAAACGCTGGCGCAAACCCGGGATAGCCGCTTTGATCCACCTTACAGCACGCTGCAGGTTGGGGTGATTCACGGCGGGGCGGCGCTCAATATCGTGCCGGAAAGCTGCCAGTTTGATTTTGAAATTCGCCATCTGCCGGACGTCTCGCTCGAGCCGACCCTCGCCGAGCTGCACGGCTACGCCGCAGGCGAGCTGCTGACGTCGATGCGGGCGGTGGCGCCGCAGGCGGATATTACCTTTAGCCCGCTCAGCCGCTATCCGGGCCTGCTCAGCGACCCGCAGTCGGAGTTTGCCGGCTGGCTGGCGCAGTGGGCGCAAAGCGAGGCGTTTTCCACCGTGGCCTTCGGTACCGAGGGCGGTCTGTTCGATGAGGCGGGCGTAGCCACGCTGATCTGCGGGCCCGGAAGCATGGATCAAGGGCATAAGGCGGATGAGTTTATTGCCCTCGCTCAGCTGGAGAAGTGCCTGACGATGCTGGGTAATCTGCGCCGCTGGATGGCGCTGGCGTAACGTTTACGCGCCGGTATTAAGGCGCGTTTTTTTATCTCCCCCGACCTGCTCCTTTCCCACCGTCCTCTTGTTTCAGCGCTGCCCGCGGCCTGCTTCGTCGCCGTCCAGAGATAAAAAAACTCCGGATGGTTTATCCGGAGTCAGCAATGCGTACTGATATTCCCGTTATCCCTCAAGCCGCATGGTCGTTGGCCGGAGCCTTCACCTGCCGCCTTCCTGAAGCTCGACTTATTAGGGGAAAGAAAGCGAAGCGCTAAACTTTCTCTTTCACCAGGGCGATACTCTTCACCGCCTTCGCTTTAGAGAGGGAGTAATAGACCGGTGAGACCACCAGCAGACCAATAATCCATGATAAATCAGCCCCGCCAAATGCGGTTGCAATCGGGCCGGTATAAATCGCCGTCGACATAAACGGCACCTCAACTAATATCCCCAACAGATAGCAGAAGATGGCGGTAGCATTAAAGTAGCCATATATTCCGCCATCGCGCTTAAAGAAGGATTCGACATCATATTCGCCGTGCGCAACCAGGTAATAATCCACCAGGTTAATTGCCGTCCACGGCACCAGGACATACAGCAGGACGGTAATAAAGTTGGTATAGATTAACAGGAAGTTTTCCTGACCATAGATCGCCAGCGCTATTTCAAGGAGCATGGTGAGGATAGCGGTAATTATCCTTGCGCGGGCCATCGGCGACCAGCCGTCAATAAAGGTCTGGCCCAGGGTCAGCGTACAGAGCACGCCGCAGTACAGCATCATCGAGTTTGTGGCGGCAATCCCCAGCGCCAGCACCACGATAACCACCGCGCCGAAGCCGCCGGTGAGGTCAATAATCCCTTGAATAATATCATCATTGCCAATACTGGTTGCCACCAACACTCCGAGAACCATCGGCAGATAAGAGCCTAATATGCAGCCAAAATAGCTGGCGTAAAAGACGCTTTTGTCGTTGGTGCTGTAAGGCATATAGCGTGAATAGTCAGAGACATAGGGGGCGTAGGCCAGCTGCCACAGTGCGGCAATCGAGACCGCGCCGAGGAACCCGACCTTGTTGAAACCTCCGCGATCGAGAAAATCGACCGGCAGTCCGTGGATAAAGACGATCCACACAAAGGTCGCGGCCAGCACAATACCGGATATCCACGACATAATTCTGGCGTAGGAGTGGATGATCTTATAGCCAAAAATAGTGGCAAACAGACTCAGGGCGCCGACGATAATAATCCCCACGTCGGAGTTCATCGGCTTATAGATGGCGTGCATGGACTGCCCGCCTAATACCAGGCTGGAGGCGGTAAAGCCGATATACATTAATACGACAATGGACACCACCAGCACCGAACCGTAGGAACCGAATTGGCCCTTGGTTTGTACCATTTGCGGTACGCCCAGCTTTGGACCCTGTGCGGAATGCAGGGCCATAAACAGCCCGCCGACCAGACTACCGATAAACAGCGCAACGACAGACCAGAAAAAAGAAAGATGGAAAATAGTGACCGACATCGCTCCGGTGATAACGGTTAATAGCATGATGTTAGAGCCAAACCAGATGGTAAACAGATCGCCCGGTTTGCCGTGTCGCATATTAAGAGGGATAGGTCTGATGGTATTGCTTTCGAGATTTTCAACGTTGACAGGTTGATGTTTAGTCATGGTGCTCTCTCATCACTGTGGGTCTATACCGTGAATGATTCAGGCAACAGCAGGCCGCTAGCTGAGCGAACGCAGCCAACAACGAAGTCGCCTGAAGCATCATGGGTATAAATCAGCGTTAGATTGATATTCCAATGAGGAGTACAGCTAATCTACTCATCATAACATTTCGTTTACCATTCTCACAATCTCGTATCATTTTGGAAATTATTAAAAATGTCGAACGTCGATATAAAAAAAAGTGCTTTACCCAGGGCTCGGGGCCTGATTGTGGCTAATGGCCGGCCATCTCCCGCTTATTTTTAGACGTTTATGCTGCGCCCCTGCTTGTTTTATATTTAACAATCTGGGCGGCTAATTTAAGTCAGATAATTCTGCGAGCAGGCGGATGCGGCGTGGAATGATTGAGGGTCTGCAATAAAAGCAAAGACATATTTATTGTAGGGAATATAGAAGCCGCTTTAATTCGCCAGATGATGACGATAAGTCCGAAAAATATTTAATATAATCTGAGATAAATCATAGGATTGCCTGTCACTACTGGCAGCGGTCGTCTGCGGCGCGGAAATTAAATATGCGAGGTTGTTCACAATAAAAGTCATTTATTCATAGTGTGCGATGGATCAATATTTAAAACACGTGGCGCTGGCGCTGAGCGGATTAACGGCGAAGAAATAGCCTCTGCAGAGATAAATAATAACCCGCCAGCGTGGCGGGTTATTAGCGACGGGTGAATTATCAGTAGCCGACGGTGTATATCCGACCGCTCTGGACTCCCTCCACGCTGCGGCGGTACGCCTGGGCCACCATAGCGGCCGGGACGCTGATAAAGCCCGGGAAGAACCCGTCATAGGCGGCGGCTGATTCGGTCAGCACCGTGGGGCTGATCAGGTTGATGCGGATCCCGCGCGGCAGCTCGCAGGCAGCGGCGCGGACGAAGCCCTCCAGTCCGGCGTTAACCGTCGTGGCATTAACGCCCTGGGCGATCGGCTCATGCGCCACGATGCCGCTGATAAGGGTGATGGAGCCGCCGTCGTTCAAATAGTGCTGGCCGGTGAGCGCCAGGCGGATTTGCCCCAGCAGCTTGTCCTGAAGGCCCTGGTTGAAATCTTCGTCGGTCATGGTGGCCAGCGGGCCAAAGAACAGGCTTCCGCTCGCCGAGACAATCGCATCAACCTGACCAGTTTTCTCAAACAGCGCCTGCACGCTGTGCTGGGAGGTGATATCAACCTGATGGTCGCCCTGAGTACGACCGACGCGAATGACTTCATGCTGACGACTAAGTTCTGCGGTGACCGCACGGCCCACGGTACCGCTGGCGCCGATAACGACGATTTTCATGGCTGACTCCTGATAAGTTGTGAGCCTCTATTCTTTAATGAAATGGATATCGGATAAACTGGCAAAAAGTTAGATGATTACTAACCAGAGGTTCGCAATATGGATAAGCTGCGCGGAATGGAAACGTTTATCGCCGTGGTGGAGTACGGCAGTTTTACCGAAGCGGCATCGCACCTGGAGATGTCGGCGGTGATGGTGGGCAAATATATCGCCCTCATCGAACGTCAGCTGGCGACCCGCCTGCTTGAGCGTAATACCCGTCGTCAGAGCCTGACCGACGCCGGGCGGGTCTACTATGAAGAGGCGAAACGCGTTCTGGAGCAGGTCTCGATCGCCGAAAGTTCGGTTGAACGACTGCGGCTGGCGCCCGCGGGGACGCTGCGCATCAGCGCGCCGACCTCATTTGGCGCCTGCGTCATGGCGCCGCTGACCGCCACTTTCCTCCAGCAGTGGCCGGACGTGCGCGTGGAGCTCGATCTGACCAACCGGCTGGTCGATCTGGTGGATGAAGGGTTCGATCTGGCCGTCCGCATTGGCGATATTCACCAAACCGACCTGGTGGCGAAATATCTCTGCGCCTACCGGATGGTGATTTGCGCCGCCCCTGCCTATCTCAGCCGCCCCTGCCTATCTCAGCCGCCACGGCACGCCGCTCACGCCGGCCGACCTTGCCGGCCATCTCTGCCTCTCCCATACGGTATGGACCGCGCGCAACGAGTGGAAGCTACCGGGCGTCACGCAAGAGGTGCGCTGGCGGCGCGATGCGCTCCTCCGCTGCAACGACGGCTATGGCCTGAGGATGGCGGCCATCGCCGGAGCCGGCCTGCTGCTGCAGCCGGAAGTGCTGCTGGCGGAGGATCTTGCCAGCGGAAAACTCGTCCGCATACTTGAGGCCTATACCCCCGAACCGCGCCCGGTACATCTGCTCTGGCGTCAGGATCTTCGCCCGTTGCCGAAGCTGACCCGGTTTGTCGAGCACGCGCTGAACGAGGGCGGGCGCCATTTATGAACTATTATTATCTGGTCTGATGAACGTTCTTCATCGATCACTTCTGCTAAAAGGAGATTGGTATGAGTTTATTGAGTTTTGTGAAAGAAGCGGGCGAGAAAATCTGGGATGCCGTTTCAGGCGGGGATAAAGAGAGCCAGGCCGATAAGCTGAAAAAGCATATCGATGGGCTTAATCTCCCCGGCGCGGATAAGGTCAGCATCACCGTGGCCGAAGACGGCACCGCGACGGTCACTGGCGACGTCGGCTCGCAGGAGGATAAAGAAAAAATTATGGTAGCGGTGGGTAACGTCACCGGCATTGCCCAGGTCAGCGACAACGTGAGCGTCACGCAGAGCGGCACCGAGAGCCGCTACTACACCGTGAAATCCGGCGACACGCTGAGCGCTATTTCTAAAACCGTGTACGGCTCGGCGAATGACTATCAGCGAATCTTTGAAGCCAACAAGCCGATGTTAAAGCATCCCGACAAGATCTATCCGGGACAGGTGCTGATTATCCCGAATAAGTAAGGCGGGAAAATCAGCGTTATACACGCTCTATTGTTACGGAGTCGGTAATGGGACTACTTGATCAAATTGGCGGTATGCTCGGCGGCCAGGCCGGTAAAGCGGAGCAGCTGCAGGCAATCATGGCCTGGATCCAGCAGCAGGGGGGCGTTCAGGGGATCCTCGAAAAATTCCGCAGCGGCGGCCTGGGCGAGATCGTTGAATCCTGGATCGGCCAGCAGGGCAATATTCCGGTTTCCAGTGACCAGGTCACCTCGGTGTTCGGATCGTCCGCGCTGCAGGATCTCGGGGCCAGGCTCGGGATCGACCCGCAGACCGCCTCGTCGCTTATCTCCGAGTATCTGCCGAAAATTGTCGATGGCTTATCTCCGCAAGGCGAAGCGCCTGCACAGCAGGATCTGCTGTCTGAAGGCATGGACCTGCTTAAAGGCAAGCTGTTTAGCTGAGCCCATAGTGCGCGGCAGATGTGCCAAAAGTTAAACCCGCCGACAGGCGGGTTTATTGTTTATGCCCGCAGCGCCTGCTGCCAGTCGGCAATCAGATCCTGCGCGTCCTCAATGCCAACGGAGAGGCGAATGAGCTGGGGCGTAATACCGTTTGCCAGTCGCTGCTCGAGCGGAATGGACGCGTGGGTCATGCTAAACGGCTGGCTGACCAGGCTCTCCACGCCGCCGAGGCTCTCCGCCAGCGTAAACAGGCGCAGCCTGCCGATAACCTGCTCTGCGTAGCCATCGTCGCCTTTCACCACCAGCGAAATCATCCCGCCGGGCAGGGCCATCTGCTTTCGCGCCAGCTGATGATGCGGGTGCGACGCCAGCCACGGGAACCACACTTTTTCCACCTGCGGCTGCTGCTCCAGCCATTCGGCGAGCGCCAGCGCGTTGCTGCTGTGGCGTTCCATGCGCAGCGCGAGGGTGCGAATGCCGCGCAGCGTCAAAAAGCTGCTGAAGGGGTCGAGCACGCCGCCCACCGCGTTTTGCAGATACCCCAGCCTCTCCGCCAGATCGCGGTTGTCACCGACTACCGCGAGGCCCGCTACCACGTCGGAATGGCCGTTGAGATATTTTGTCGCCGAGTGCACGACGATATCAAAACCCAGCTCAAGGGGACGATGAATGGCCGGCGAGGCGAAGGTGTTATCGGTGACGCTGATGAGATTGTGCCGCCGGGCGATCGCCGCGATGGCGTTAAGGTCCGCCAGCTTGAGCAGTGGATTAGTCGGCGTTTCAACCCAAATCATCCGCGTATCCGGCCTGATGGCCGCCTCAATCGCCGCCAGGTCGTCGGGCTTGACCCAGCTGACCCGCAGGCCGGCGCTGCGGCGGCGGACGTTTTCGATCAGCCGCCAGGTGCCGCCGTACACGTCGTCGACGGCCACCAGGTGGCTGTCTTTATCCAGCAGCTCAAGCACCGTGGAAATCGCCGCCAGCCCGGAAGCAAAGGCGTAGCCGCGGGAGCCGCTCTCCAGTTCGGCAATCGTCGTTTCCAGCGCGTGGCGGGTAGGGTTGCCGCTGCGCGAATATTCATAGCCGGTATGCTGCCCGGGGGCCGGCTGTGCGAAGGTGGAGGTGGCATAAATGGGTGGCATCACGGCGCCGTGCGCATCGTTAAAGGTGCCACCGTGTACGCTTAATGTGTTTAAATTTTTCATGGACGATCCTTAGTGTTCAAGTCGGTTACGCCAGGTGGTCAGCACGTCGCTGCGGGTGATCAGGCCGAGAAAACGATCGTTATCGGCGATGACGGCCACCAGGCCGCGGTCGAAAATGGCTTTTAGCGCGCTTTCCGGCGCGCGTTTATCGAGAGTTTCGACGTTGCGGGTCATGGCCTCTCTGACCGGCAGCGCAAAGCGCTGGCTGTTACCCTCGACGTGGCTAATCAAATCCCACTCATCGACGATGCCAACGACGCGGCCGTTTTCCAGCACCGGCAGTTGGGAGATGTCGTACAGGCGCATGCGCGCAAGGATGGTGGCCAGCGTGTCGTCCGGCGCGGCGGTGACGGTGGCGTCTTCGTCATGACGCAGGGCGATAAAATCGGTTAAATCGCCGCGTGAGGGGCGGGTCAGCAGCCCCTGCTGGCGCATCCAGTCGTCGTTGAACATCTTCGACAGATACTTGTTGCCGCTGTCGCAGGCGAAGGTCACCACGCGTTTGGCGGTCGTCTGCGCCTGACAGTAGCGCAGGGCGGCGTGCAGCAGCGTGCCCGTTGAAGAGCCGGCAAGAATGCCCTCGGTCTGTAGCAGCGCCCGCGCGGTGGCAAACGCCTCCCGGTCGGTGACGCGATAGGCGGTATGAACGCCGTCGAGATGGGCCAGCGGCGGGACAAAATCTTCGCCAATCCCCTCAACCAGCCACGATCCCGCCTCGCCGGAGCGGCCGGTTTCTACCCGATCGGCGAGGATCGATCCCGCCGGATCGGCAAGAATAAACTCCGTTTTCGGCGAGTGTTCGGCAAACCACGCCTGCAGCCCGCCGAGGGTACCGCCAGAACCGACGCCAACGACGATAGCGTCGATATTGCCGTTGAGCTGGGCGAAGATTTCCGGCGCGGTGGTGCTGATATGCGCCAGCGGATTGGCCTCGTTATTAAACTGATCGATATAGAACGCCCCCGGCGTCTCCTCCGCCAGGCGACGGGCGTAATCCTGATAGTAGGCCGGGTGGCCTTTATTGACGTCGGAGCGGGTGAGCAGCACCGTTGCTCCCAGCGCCCGCAAATGGAATATCTTCTCGCGGCTCATTTTGTCGGGGACGACGAGGATCAGGCGGTAGTTCTTTTGCGCCGCGATGAGCGCCAGGCCGAGCCCGGTATTACCGGCGGTGGCTTCAATAATCGTACCGCCGGGCTGCAGCTTACCGAGACGCTCGGCCTCGTTAATCATCGACAGCGCGACGCGATCCTTAATAGAACCGCCGGGGTTTTGGTTTTCCAGCTTGAGGAACAGGCTACAGGGGCCGGTTTCGAGCTTGTGCAGCTGGAGCAGGGGCGTGTGGCCGATAAGATCGCTAACAGAATGAAAGAGTGACATGACTATTTACCCATTCGTATCGAGATGGCGAATGATAGGTCTGTGAATTTGGCAAATTAAAGAATATTTAACCGCCTGTAAGAGCGAAATGGAATATAAGATGCTATTTAGCCATCCGGAGGGAAAGGTTGTTAGCCGCCTGGGTGTATTGATATCTGAAAAATAGAGTTTTTGGCGTAATTTTCAGCAATTAATGCCCTTTTGTGCCGACGAAAATGCGTTTTTCAGCAAAGGATGGTTAAAAAAAATATAGCCGAAAATATCAGGGTGACGTGCGCGATTTACTCTGCTGATGCATAGCTGTTGGCTGAAAACAAATAACGAAGCCGGCTATTCAATACCGTTTTTGATAGATACGTCAGGGCCTGGGTGCATGATAACATTTTATTCAATTAGAGCGCTTTGCGATTATGTCCGGGCTTATTAATCAGGCGCCGGAAAAAGGTGAGATGTGCCTGAATTTATATCACTATCGATAAGTTCATTCTGTCCGATGCTGTATGCCGGGCTGGTTTTTACTATTCCCATTACGTTAATTTCGTTTGCCCTCGGCCTCGGACTGGGGTTTATCGTGGCGTTTATACGTAGCTTGAATTCATTCGAATAATTTTTACGGGGGGTCTTTTCGCCAGGATTTGGATTCCATACTTAGATGTCCGTCTGTAAAGGTGGACGTCTAAGTTACCAGTACTGGCTTAATGGCTACATACGGCGCTGGGTTTACGCTTACTACTTTTGTGCATATCTGACATTTTGGTTCCCACTATCAATTTGGTGGACACCACTTTGTCGAATACATCAGATTATGACCAGACGGTTCTCGCTGGACGCTTACAACGCAAGCGGATAAAGAAAAAGATCTACGGAATGCGGGAAGAAGCCCGCAGCGATATTTTTGATTACATCGAAATGTTTTATAACAGTAAGCGTCGGCATGGTTCGAGCGATCAGATGTCACCGACAGAATATGAAAACCAGTATTATCAACGGCTCGGAAGTGTCTAAATAGCTGCGCCGAATACCGCTACACTTTCGCCAGACCATGTTTCCCTCCCGGGAATGGACTGACGGTTTTCATAAAATGGTGAACCTTTCTCAGCAACTGCCACATCGAACGGCACTGATGGTTGCGGGTTATCGTGTCATGAAGTGCCTGCCATAGACGCTCTACATGGTTCACCCATGGCGAGTAGACCGGCTGATAAAGCACGCTGAACTTCGGGTTATCTTTCAGCCACCGCTGTGTTTCACGGCTCTTGTGGATAATGTAGTTGTCCACGATAAGTGTGATGGTTTTTGCCCGTCGATAAGTGGATTTCAGCTGTTTCAGCAGGCCGATGAACAGCGCCGAACTCTTGCTGTTGCCGCCAACGTAACTGACTTTGCCCGTACCACTGTGAAGTGCTCCGGCCAGATAATATTTTTCATTCTTGCCTGGCGTGACAACACGCTTTTGTTGCCCGCGTAGTTGCCAGTCAGCACCGATTTTGGGGTTGAGATGGATGTCCACCTCATCTTCATAAAAAACCGGATGCACTGCGCTGCATTCGCCCAGTGCTTTGCAGATTGCTGCCATCTTCTCCTCTTTATGTGGGTCACGGATGCACAGGGTCGGGGCCGCTCTGCGCCACACAAGGCCCGCTGACGGCAACCAGCGACGAACGGTTCCAGCATGAATCTTACATCCGGTTATCTCATTGATTTTTATCGCCAGTAGCTCCGTGCTCCAGCGTGAACGTTGATAGCCGAAATCAGCGGGAGAGTGTTTTACAAGTTCACGTAACAATGTGCAGACATGTTCATAAGGCCACCGGCGGGAGCGCCCGGCCGGTAAGGATTTAAGACCTTCGGCCCCAGATAATGTAAACCAGTTAATCCAGCGTCCTACGGATGAACGGGCGCAGCAGAGCGTTCTGGCGATATTGCTGACACTGTCTCCCCGGTGCAGCATCAGCATAGCGGTGAGTCTGCGGGCATAATTTTTATCGCACGTTTTATGGATAGCTTTCTGCATCAGGCGTCGTTCGTCGCGTGGAATGGGTGCTATGATCGTCATCGCTCAGTCCGGTTGGTGATTATGGTTGGTTTGGCGATTGATCAGATCGCACAATCCGGGCTGAGTTCCCTTTAAGTGATCTACTATTCCGCGCAGCTATTTAGATTATCCGTGGCGATTCAATTGGCGGACTTTGACCATCGCAGCAATGTCGATTTGAAATGCTATCACCAGTTAGAGGGTTTATCAAAAGCGTCTAAGGGCTGACCTATTACATTTCTCAGACTGATGTGGTTTCCATGCGTATGTTTTTTCATCGGATATCAAACCACGCATCACTAAAGTTGACCCATCCTAATTCATTACTGAAGGCTGAGTTGTGGCGAATCTGCGCATGGTCGACACGATGATAAACCAGAGGGATAAACCAGCGTGAAAAGGTAAAAGTACGGACCAGTTGCTCCAGCGTTTTTTCGCATGCTAGCTCGCCGCGACGTATACCGTCAGCGACCCGTTTTTTCTCACTGACCCACCCGTTCCCGCAGCGTTCCAGAATAGGATCTGACTGGAGCCAGTTGTTCAGTGAACATTCGTTGGCATCATCAAGCACAAAATTTGTGAGCCAGAGGTCGATGTCTGCAGGCGGAGAGCTAAAAAATTGCTGAAATGAGCGGGTGATAACCCGGCATTTAATCCCGTAGCGCTCCAGAATACTGACGATCCCTTCCGCATGTTTTGCCAGTTCTGGCTGCTCGAATGTCGCCAGCGTCAGCTCACGATACATCTTGTGGCGGATAGGCGGGACGATATCGAGGATGCGGTGGTACCAGCCAGGGAGAAGCCCCTGAGCGACAGCCAGGGCAAGATTCATTTTTTTACGATGTGATGAGTTTTTGAGGATATCGACAGGCTGGAGAACATGATTAAGGAAAATACGATCTTCTTCATCGGCAAACCTCCCGTTTCCGTCGACGACCAGAAAGCACGATCCCCGTTCAATTTTTGCTTCTGACCCTTCAGCTTCGCCACTGTTCATCCCCTGATAAAAGACCTGGATCCGGCCCATATCAAGAATATCCGACTCTATCCGCATGATATTGACTTCATCGATAACGGGGCGGAGTCCGTGATACCAGGGGTTCACTTTTAGGACCAGATTGAAATCGTCATGGCTTTTCACCAGCCAGGGTCCGGAGTAGATAACCTTCCCCCTGGCACTTCCGTAAACCAGAGCAGAGGTATGGGAAAGCAAATCAGCGAAATGAACATCCGTGCTTTTGAGAGTAAAGCGCAGTCGTTGCTTATCCAGCACCAGAATTTTGTCGATACCCGAATAAAGGCGAGAAAACACCGGAGAGCGGATCATGGCACTGAGACATTTCTCAATGTCTGCTGCCTCCAGCGGCGAACCATCGGAGAATTTCAATCCTGATCTCAGATAAAACTCCCACTGTGTGGCGCCCTCATTCTTGACCCAGTGATGGGCAAGATCCGGCACAACTCTATTTAATTCATCATCATAACGCGTCAGACCGGAGAAGCATTGCCTCAGCAAGTGTCGCTCAGTCCTGCGTTGCGGTTTCCAGGGCTCAAGGCTGTCCAGGCTCCGGTACCAGGGAACACGTACGATTTTATTTTCACCTTCTATCACGGTGCCCAGATGTTGGTAAATCTGGTTTTCCAGTTCAGCCGTATCGCCCTGGACCAGCGTCAGCATTTCAGCCAGTCTGCCACTTTCGAGCATCTCTCTGATCTCACTTTGTGAAATTTGCCCAGAAGAGCGCAGGAAAACAAGGCGGGATTGCTTACCCCGGCCTGAAGATGGTGACCATTGTACCCAGCCGTGCCCGGCCATCTCCTTAAGCACCAGCCTGACGTTACGCGATGTGCAGCCCAGCACCTCGGTGATATCTGAAACCATCACCAGGACATCCTTTTCTGGATGAAATCGTCGTTGCAGACGAATGTACAGGTCGTTCAGTCTGGATGATTTTAAGGACATGTTTTTTCCGCATTTTTTTAGTATTACGAGATATTTATTGTGATTTATATCACAATGAATATCTTTTTAGGCATAAAAGGGGAAGCATTTTACGGTTATTATTTCAGTTTTCCTTATTTCTGGCAAGCCAATAATAGTGACATCCGGAGACAGCCCATAGGTTGCTTCTAAAAACGGTCACTTATTTGAGGTAAGCAGAATGACGGTAGAACAGAAAAAATTACGTGTGGGTGTCCTGGGGTGCGGACCCATCTCACAGGCAGGGCATTTTGAAGCCTGTACCAAGGCGTATAATGCCGAGCTATATGCAATTTGTGACGCTGCCGATGATCTTCGTGAACGTATGAAAGAGCTCTGGCAGCCAACCAAAGCCTATGCCGATTACCAGCAGATGCTGGACGATGAAAACGTCGATGCGGTGATTATTGCAACTGCCGATGCTTTTCACATCACGCTGGCAATCATGGCGATTAATGCCGGTAAACACGTGCTGTGTGAAAAACCACTGGGGATTTCCATTGAGGAATGTGAAGAGTTGGTCAGCGTGGTCAGCAAAACCGATCGTCTGTTCCAGCTTGGTCATATGAAGCGTTTTGATGGGGGTATTGAAGCCGCACGTGATTTTATTCAGACGGAAATGGGACAACTGGTTGCCTATAAAGGCTGGTACTGCGATAACAGCCAGCGTTATCTGACGATCAATGCTGTCCAGCCTCAGGTGATCCTGAGTGAAGCCAAACGCAAACCGAAGGTTGCACCGAAAGCTGACCTGCAACAATACAATTTATTGTCCCACGGCAGCCACCTTCTCGACACCGCCATGCACCTGGCGGGCGACATTACCGAAATTGAAGCCCACTATCTGAAACGCGCCGGTCATCAGTGCTGGTTGATGAACGTGGCTTTTGCTGACGGTACTCTCGGGCAGCTTGATCTGACGCTGGGCGTACATATGGACTGGCACGAAGGTTTCCAGATTTATGGGGAAAACGGCAGCGTGGTCGGGAAAACCTATAATCCGTGGTTCTATAAATCCAGCGATGTGGAAATCTTCAGCAAAGCGACCGGGAACTTCACCCGACCGCTGGCCGCGGATGGGCAGTTCTATCGTCGCCAGCTGGAAGCCTTCGCAGACTGTATCCTCAATGATAAGCCGATCACGCGCGCAGCAACGCTTGAGGAAGGTTTACGTACCGTGAAAACCATGGTGGCTATCCAGGAATCTACCCGTACCGGCAAATCCGTGCGGGTGGCTGATGCAAAAGGATCTGTGTAATGGATAAGGGGATCTTTTCTAAAACGTTCAGCACCGAAAATGTTGACCAGAACTTTGCGTTGATGAGCCGCCTGGGTTACCAGGCCACACAGTTCAATTTTGCCAGCGCGGGCCTGAAGGCGCTGCCGGAAACGATTTCGCTTCGGACGGTTGAAGAAATCAAAGCGGCCAGCGCCAAACATAATGTGAGGCTGGAGGCGATTTCCGCCACGTTTAACATGACGCACCCGGACCCTGCGGTTATCGCTCATGGCATGCTGTGTCTCGATGCCATCTGTGCTGCGGCAGAGATGCTGGAATGCCCGCTGGTGACCCTGTGTACCGGCAGTATGGATGCCGAAGACCAGTGGCGCTTCCATCCGGATAATAACACTCAACAGGCATGGGAAACGCTGGTGGTCTCTATGCGTCAGGCGCTGCATATTGCTGAAAAATATGGGGTGGCCCTCGGGGTTGAACCTGAGCTGGCGAATGTTGTTAACTCCGCGGAAAAAGCCCGTCGACTGATTGATGATATGGACAGCCCGTTACTGAAAATCATCTTCGACCCGGCCAATTTATTTGAAGAAGCCACGCTTGATGAGCAGCGTGCTGTCGTGCAGGAAGCACTCAATTTGCTTGGACAGGATATTGCGATTGCCCATGCGAAAGATCGTACCCCGGACGGATCATTCACCACTGCCGGACGTGGCGTTCTCGATTATTCATTCTATATCAACCAGCTCCGTGCAACCGGGTTCGATGGCTGCGTGGTGACACATGGTCTGGCAGCGGAAGAGGCCGGTGATGTTTCCCGAATGCTCGATACCTATCTGCAACCGGCGTAAAGGGAGAACGTATGTTGCATACCTTCCAGCATGACGGGCTGAATTTTACTTACTTCGATAACCAGGCCGAAGGGCCGGTTATCGTTTTTCAACATGGTCTGACCGGCGATCACGGCCAGACACGGTCGACTTTTACGGATGAACGCTATCGCCTTATCACGCTGAACTGCCGTGGGCACGGTGGGTCAGATCTGGGGCCGGTCTCCGATCTGAGTATCAGCCAGTTTGCGGACGATGTTGTTGCTCTACTTGATCACCTGAAACTGGAAAGCGTATCGGTGGCAGGGATTTCCCTTGGTGCGGCCATGAGCGCCGTCCTCGCGGCGCGTTATCCGGACAGGATCAAGTCAGTCACCCTTGTACGGCCGGCATTCTTTATCAGGCGGATGCCGGAAAGCCAGCAGGTACACAGTGTTGTGGCGAACTACATTGAGATTTATGGGGCGGAGAAGGGGCTGGCGCATTTCAGAGATACGGAAGTTTTTGCGACGCTGTCACGTAAATCTCCTGACAATGTCAGTTCGCTGATCAATATGTTCGCGATGGATCCCGGCCGGGTTATTCCATTACTGCGAATGATGACAACCGCCGATCCTTGTTTTGATACCGAGCTTATCAGGAATTCCGCTATTCCTTTCCGGGTGATTGGCACGCTCTACGATGAAATTCACCCGCTTGCAAAAGCGGAGGAAATCTGTGAAGCACTGGGTATTGCTCATGTGGATATTGCCTATCCCAAGACGCTCGACAGAGAACGCTACAATCGGGATATTACCGCAGTGATGAAAAGCAATACCTTCTGAGTTATCGCTGATAAATGCGTCCTGCGACGCTGAATAATGTAAGGCTCATGAGGTTATTCATGAACGATAAAATCAATCCGGAATCGTTACTCAAAAATATGTTCCTGGCGGCTATCGAATCCGCTCAGCCTCATCACAGTATTCCGAAATATCTGCCGAATGACAAAAAGGGAAAGCTGATTGTCATCGGTGCCGGTAAAGCCTCTGCAGCGATGGCAAAGGCGGTAGAAGACAACTGGGAAGGTGAGTTAAGTGGCGTGGTGGTCACCCGGTATGGATACGCGGTGCCGTGTCAGCACATTGATATTATGGAAGCCGCTCATCCGGTACCCGATGAAGCAGGCTTAAGCGCGGCAAAACGCATGCTTTCGCTGGTCAGCCATCTCAGCGCGGAGGATACCGTCCTGTGTCTGATTTCAGGCGGGGGATCCTCCTTACTCACCTTACCGTTTGACGGTATCAGTCTGGATGAAAAAAAGGCGATTAACCGCGAGCTCCTGCGCTCTGGCGCCACGATCGGTGAAATGAACTGTGTACGACGCCACCTTTCCGCCATCAAGGGGGGACGTCTGGCAGCAGCCTGCTATCCGGCGAGGCTGGTGACATTGATGATTTCTGATGTGCCGGGGGATGACCCGCGGGACATCGCGTCCGGACCGACTGTAGGCGATCCCTCAACCTGTGAAGATGCACTTGATATTATTCGCAGATACGGCATCAGCTTGCCTGAGCATATTGTCCATATCCTGAAAACAGGACTGTCTGAAAGCCTCAAACCCGGCGATATGCGGCTGAATAACAGTGAAGTACACCTGATATCCACGCCTCAGCTGGCTCTGGAAAGCGCAGCCGCTATGGCAGTTAAGCAGGGAATTTCGGCTCACATTCTCGGTGACAGTATTGAAGGGGAAGCCCGGGATGTGGGTAAGGTGATGGCCGGTATAGCAAGGCAGGTTGCACTGCATGACCAGCCGTTCAGGAAGCCTTGCGTCATTCTCTCTGGTGGGGAAACGACGGTTACCGTACGCGGGAATGGCCGGGGGGGAAGGAATGTTGAATATCTGCTTGCTCTTGCTATCCAGCTTAACGGACTGCCTGGCATCTATGCTCTGGCGGGCGATACCGACGGGGTTGATGGTCAGGAGGAAATTGCCGGGGCCTGGCTTTCTCCGCAGACATTAAAGCGTGCCGCTGAAGCCGGATTAAATGCCAGAGATGCACTCAATAATAATGATGGTCATGGTTTTTTTGCTGCCCTTGACGATTCAATTATTACCGGACCTACGTTGACAAATGTCAATGATTTCAGGTGTGTGCTGGTTATTTGAGGCGTTGAGTTTGCATACTTTTAATTAGACGAAGGGACCTTCGTCTAATCTTTAAAGGGAACACACCCAACGTACGTACCGAATGAAATATGATCGCTGTCAGGGAGAGTCGTGTGCCTGTCGGAAAACGCCTTCAGCAACTTGAACACTTTTATTTCTGTTTCCTTGTTGCCTGTAAAATCAGGCTGAAACAGCAGGCTGGTGACAGTGAAAAAACTATTAAGATATTCATGGATGGCTGGCTTACGGGGGCGCTGGATATTAAATCCTTTGACGGTTTCTTGTTAAAAGAAATCGTCTGGTTGAAATATGAAATCCTGATGCAGCCATCGGTGAATATACTTAGGATGCTGGATAAAATTCATTGCGCCTTGCTTATTGAAGGTGTGGCGAATGAAATGGATGACAACCTTCATGCTTCCTGATTTATAATTTTTTATTATTTTTCATTGCCATTTGAAAGCCTATAAGGCGCGAAAATAACCCACCGGGAATTGTAATCGGTCTGCAGTTTTCTGGCATTTTCGCGCCACCTTTCATTGCATATTACCTCTGCGCACGGTTGTGATATAATCCAGCACATTCATAACAACAGCGTGTGCATACGATGAATGATAACATTTCCGTTAAAAGTCTGATCCAGAGCAACTACCCGACGCTTCACTCTGCTGAAAAGAAAGTGGCGGATTATATTCTTAATCACTCTGACGCTGTTGTGAATTATAGCGTGTCGGAGCTCTCCGATAAAAGTAAAGTCAGCGAAGCAACCATTGTCAGAACCTGCAAAAAGATCGGTTATCAGGGGTACTATCATCTGAAAATCGCCCTGGCAAAGGAAGTCATCGATCCGGACGGGGGGTATCCGTCAGAGACCGATTTTTCAGATATTGTTTCACTGGCGACGTTTCTGCTGAAGAAGCAGGCAGAAGACCTCATTCAGTCTGCTCAGTTTTTTGATGAGAAAGTACTGAAGCGTGTGTTGGCCCTGATTTCCGAATGTGACACCCTCTACTTCTTCGGGGCAGGTAACTCCAATCCCCTGGCGGTCTACGGCGCTTATAAATTCGGGCAGTTTGGAATTAAAACCATTGTTCATGTCAGCCCGGAAATGCAGCTCAATGCCGCCTATGCCATGGGAAAACGTGATGTGGCGTTTGGGATTTCCAACTCGGGAAGCACCAATCTCATGCTGGATATTTTCAATGTCGTGAAACAACGCGGCGCTAAATCTGTCTGCGTCACAAACTACATAAAATCACCGTTATCTAAAATTTCCACCTGCCAGTTAACCACTGCGGTCAGTGATAAAATTTTCTTTGAAGCCTTTGACTCAACGCGAGTACCGGCAATGGGCATGATTGATATGTTGGTATTGCTCTTCATGCATCAGGATAAATCTCGTTATGAGATGTACCGCAGCAGAGAAGAATTCCTGGGTTCCAAATTCAAAGGATAACAAAAGGGGCCTAAGCCCCTTTTGAAATACCCTTTATTCACTGCAATTTCAGCTTTGCAACAGCGCTTTTGCCTGCTCCAGAACATTCTCTTTGGTGAAGCCGAAGTGGTCAAAGAGGACGCCCGCGGGTGCTGATTCACCGAAGGTCGTCATACCAATCACTTTACCGTCCAGCCCGGTATAGCGCTGCCAGAAACCGGCAATGCTGGCTTCTACGGCCAGGCGTTTGCGTACATCTTTAGGTAATACCGTCTCCTGATATGCCTCATCCTGTTTGTCGAAGCGCTCGGTACACGGCATCGAAACAACGCGGACGTTACGGCCTTCCTGACGCAGAGCCTTCGCGGCGCTCACGACCAGCTCAATCTCTGAGCCGGCCGAAATCAGGATCAGCTCCGGTTTCCCTTCGCAGTCGCTCAGAATATATCCGCCACGCGCGATTTCGGACAACTGGGCTGCGGTACGGGGCTGTTGCTCCAGCGGCTGACGGGTCAGAACCAGCGCGGATGGACCATTTCTGCGTTCAACGGCCTGCTGCCAGGCAACAGTGACTTCCACCTGGTCGCAGCCACGCCATGTTTCCATGTTTGGCGTCAGGCGCAGGGACGCAAGCTGTTCAACCGGCTGATGAGTCGGGCCATCTTCGCCCAGACCAATCGTATCGTGTGTATAGACGAAGACGGAACGGATCTGCATCAGCGCAGCCATACGTACGGCATTACGGGCATATTCCATGAACATCAGGAAGGTACCGCCGTACGGGATGAATCCCCCGTGCAGAGCAAGACCATTCATGATCGCTGACATACCGAATTCACGCACGCCATAGGAAATGTAATTCCCTTCAGGATGTTCTGCGGTGAAGTCCTCGGAGTTCTGATAACGCGTCAGGTTGGATGGCGACAGATCCGCCGAACCACCCATCAGTTCCGGAAGCAGGTTACCGAAATGGTTCAGGCATTTCTGACTGACCTGGCGGGTGGCGAGACTGGCAGGGTGGGCCTGGAGATGGAGAACATATTTCTTCATATTCTCTTCCCAGCTGGCAGGTAAATCGCCTTTCATTCGACGCACAAACTCGTCAGCAAGCTCAGGCCATTCTTTGCGGTAGGCGGTGAACAGCTCTTCCCACTGGCTCTGATCTGCTGAACCTTTTGCTGTAGCATCCCATGCGTCATAAATGTCTGCCGGGATCTCAAAGGGGGCATAGGGCCATGCCAGACGTTCACGTACCAGAGCGACCTCGTCAGCGCCCAGCGCTGAGCCGTGGCATTCATGACTGTCGGCTTTGTTCGGCGAACCAAAGCCAATAATCGTTTTGCAGCAAAGAAGGCTGGGTTTATCTGTCACCGCTTTCGCTTCGCGCACTGCCGCGTCTACCGCTTCAGAATCGTGTCCGTCAATACCTTCAATAACATGCCAGCCATAGGCGCGGAAGCGAGCCGCAGTGTCTTCTGAGAACCAGCCTTCAACATGTCCATCGATAGAAATACCGTTATCGTCCCAGACGGCAATAAGATTTCCCAGTTTCAACGTTCCGGCGAGGCCACAGGCTTCATGAGAAATACCTTCCATCAGGCAACCGTCCCCAAGGAACAGCCAGGTGTGGTGGTCGACGATGGTGAATCCGGGCTTATTGAACTGCGCCGCCAGTGCTTTCTCCGCAATTGCCATACCCACCGCATTTGCCACACCCTGGCCCAGCGGGCCGGTTGTGGTTTCTACGCCTGGAGTGTAACCGTATTCCGGGTGTCCCGGCGTGCGGGAATGTAACTGGCGGAAGTCACGAATATCATCCATCGTGACATCATAACCGGTGAGATGCAGCAGGGAGTAAAGCAGCATAGAACCATGACCATTTGACTGCACATAACGGTCACGGTTAAACCACTGCGGATCTTTCGGGTTATGGCGTAAATGATGCCGCCAGATAACTTCAGCAATATCAGCCATTCCCATCGGCGCACCCGGGTGACCAGAATTCGCCTTTTGAATTGCATCAACGCTGAGCATACGGATAGCATTTGCCAGTAATTGTGATTTCATATTTTAACTCTCTTTGTATAGCGGGCTGTTTCCAGCCCGGTATTAACGGATTTATTTCGTGCAGGATGGCGTCATTGTCGATTCACTCTTATTGCGGGGTTTGCCCATCACAGCTTTGATTTCGTCACGGAGTATCTGAGATTTACCGCCAAAGATGACCTGAACGCCACCGTCGCCCAGCTTCACCAGACCCGCCGCCCCCAGTTCTTTCAGACGTCGGTCCTGCACTTTCGAATCATCCACGAGTGCCAGGCGAAGACGGGTTGCACAGGCATCGACATCTTCAATATTCTCGAAACCACCGACTGCAGCGACAATCTCATAGGGACGATCTTCCCGGCTGAGATTAAGCTCTACTGCAACTTCTTCGTCTTCGCGTCCCGGTGTTTTGAGATTCAGCTTGCGGATTAATACACGGAAGACAGAGTAATAAATTGCGGCATAACCCGCCCCGGCAACGATCACCAGGTACCATGGCGTGCGATTCGGTAATACTCCATTCAGCACAAAATCAATTAACCCACCGGCAAATGGATGACCGATATGGACATTCAGGACGTGCATCAAGACGAATGAGGATGCATATAAAAATATATGGATAATATAAAGAACAGGGGCGGCAAACAGGAATGAGTACTCAAGTGGCTCTGTGATACCGGTGACGAAAGTCGTCAGCGCACCGGATAACAGCAGACCTTTGATTAAAGCCTTACGCTCTGGTTTGGCTTCGTGATACATCGCCAGTGCGGCAGCCGGTAAGGCGAACATCATGATCGGGAAACGTCCGGTCATGAAGAGCCCCGCCGTCAGGGGAACACCATCACGCAGCTGGGCAAAAAATACAGGAATATCACCGGTCACCAGCTGGCCGGACTTTGTCATGTACTCACCAAAGTTGTAATAAAACGGCACGTTCCAGATATGATGCAGGCCAAAGGGGATCAGAGATCGTTCACCGACGGCATAAATAAACGCGGCGAAATTCGCATTGTGACCGCTCGTGACCAGGGTTGATAACTCCGCAAGCCCTTTTTGTACCGGGATCCAAAGCCATGGCAGGATATAACCCACAATAATTGCGGCGACGGCAGTAATAATCGGAACAAAGCGTTTACCCCCGAAGAAACCCAGGAACTGAGGTAACTCAATATTGTGAAAACGTTTATAGAGCATGTAAACGAATATTGCGACGATCAACCCGCCAAAGACCCCGGTCTGTAAGGTAGGTACACCCAATATTGAGGCATAATCACCGTTGCTTGCCGCCACCGATTCAGGAGTGATCCCCAGCTTAGTACCCATGGTGGCGTTTAATATCATGTAGCTGGTAATGGCTGAGAGTGAAGAGGAGCCATCACCTGTCAGCCCGATAACAATACCCACACAGAACAGAAGTGGGAGGTTGGCAAAGATAATGCCGCCACAGTTTGCGAGCAGTTCAATATGAAAAGAGGTACCAATAGCAAGGATCAATCCCGCAGCAGGTAATATCGCGATGGGGAGCATCAGCGCAGAAGAAAACTTCTGAAGCTTTTTGAAATTAAACAGAGATGTTATTTTGGCGCTCATTTTACTCTCCTGAAAGAACAGAGCTACTAACGGATAATATTGGTTTATTCCAGCGTTGCGTGACGCTTGAATAATTCTTCCTCTGGTGAACCGCTTTCTGACGCCATTTTCATGACCAGTGCATCGGAAATAATAAGCAATGCCTGTTCATAGAGAGAGGCCATTGGCTGCGATGAACTAAACGATGATTGTTGCTGATTTTTGGACGGGGCATTAATTTGCACCGTGACGTCGCAATAGTCCGTGATGGTTGAATGACGATTGGTAGTAAGCACAGCGACTTTCCCCCCCAACTGACGTGCTTTTTTAGCAAGGGCAACGAGCTGTGCAGTTTCACCTGAGGCTGAAGAGACAATGAAGAGATCGCCTGGGCCAAAATTGGGGGTGATGGTTTCGGTCAGGAAATAAACCTCTTTGCCCATATGCATAAGGCGCATAGTGAAGGCCTTCATTGAAAACCCTGCGCGGCCCAGTCCGTAGCAGAAAACCTTTTTGCTGTCCTGTATTGCCGCAATGAGTTTTGCGCAATCCTCCTCCTGAAGAGAGTCCTTAACAATGTCTAACTCATTGATTATTTTGGATATGAATGCTTTGGTTTCCATCTCAATACCTCATGAAATAAATTTCTTGAGGTAAATGTGTCATGAAATAATATTTCTTTCCACAGATGAGTTAATTTGTGTGCTATCGCTCACAAAAAGATTGATTATTAATCTAATTGATTGATTTATATTGTTTTTGTTTGATGTGGTGATGACGGGTAAGAAATGATGAGCGATTTAACTCACTAAAAACAATGAGTTGTCATAATCGTTGAAAAACTGGATACCCCAGTCCTGGGCAATCAGGGTCCCCGACAGGCTAATGTTGCTGACAAACAATAGTGTTCATTGATTTTCTCCACTTGTGACAGACATTACAAGTTGTAGAAAATGACAGACTTAAACGTTAACTGGATGCATTCAATAGGTATCACTGCTCTGAATTTGCAGGAAAAATGCTGGACAGATGGGTGTATGAAAGAGGTATTAGGATCGACTTCTCACGCCCGGGAACACCGACGGATAATGCGACGGTGGAGTCTTTCAACGGCAGGTTAAGGCAGGAATGTCTGAACGAGAACTGGTTCATGTCTCTGGTGGAATAACCCATAAAGCATTTTTAAAATATATTTCAGGCCAACGAGCAAACCGCAATTCACTTGAGCGGATGAATACAAGCATAGTGAGCTTTAAAGCTAATACAGTGAGCCTACGGCCTTTATACGTATCTATACTCGTCATACTTCAAGTTGCATGTGTGTTGGCTACGTTCGCTCACCCGAATCACTTACTGGTGTAAGCTCATCGGGATTCACTCCCTTGCCGCCGTCCTGCAACTTGAATTATTTAGAGTATATACGACTTAAAAGATCAGGTATTTGCTCAAGTTCAAGCGCTGGGTAATGCGTTCTTTTAGGTGTGATTCATGTACCGCCAAGTTCATTAGCGGGATTATGGGTAATCATATCTTCTTGGACAGCATAACGCATAATAGCAGTAATACGCTGTTTTAAACGTGAAGCTGTCTCGTGCTGGCCTTTAGCCAGATAAACTCCTCTCTCACTGGCTGGCATAAAACCTCAAAGCAAAGTGCTACACCCTTTTCTGAAAATGGAAACGGGCATTCAACGACATCCCGTCAGGATCGGTTCAATTTGTTTTCTGATTGGCTGCTCCATAACCAGATTATCTCTATGTTCCTTATGTGACTGCTCTCAAACTTACGTTAAAACATTCTTGTATGGTAGTTGGTTTAGCATTACTTTCAATCTGAAATTAACAATATCGTGAGTAGGGATAAAATATGAAAATTGCCAGGGCTGAGGTTTTTGTTACCTGTCCGGGACGTAACTTTGTCACACTGAAAATCACTACCGAAGACGGACTTACCGGTCTGGGGGATGCCACTCTGAATGGCCGGGAACTCTCTGTGGCCTCCTACCTGAAAGACCATCTTTGCCCACAGCTTATTGGCCGTGATGCCCACCGTATCGAGGATATCTGGCAGTTTTTCTATAAAGGCGCTTACTGGCGTCGCGGGCCGGTGACCATGTCAGCGATTTCTGCCGTTGACATGGCGCTGTGGGATATCAAGGCCAAAGCCGCCGGAATGCCGTTATACCAGTTGCTGGGTGGCGCATCGCGTGAAGGCGTGATGGTTTACTGCCACACGACCGGTCACACCATTGATGATGTGCTGGAAGATTATGCGCGTCATCAGGAGATGGGCTTCAAGGCCATTCGTGTTCAGTGTGGTATTCCGGGAATGAAGACCTCTTACGGTATGTCTAAAGGTAAAGGTCTTGCCTATGAACCGGCAACCAAGGGAAAGTGGCCAGAGGAACAACTGTGGTCGACAGAAAAATACCTCGATTTCATACCGAATCTGTTTGACGCCGTTCGCAACAAATATGGCTTTAATGAGCACCTGTTGCACGACATGCACCACCGTCTGACCCCCATTGAAGCTGCGCGTTTTGGCAAGAGCATTGAAGACTATCGTCTGTTCTGGATGGAAGACCCGACCCCCGCCGAAAACCAGGAATGTTTCCGTCTGATTCGTCAGCATACTGTTACACCGATCGCTGTCGGTGAAGTCTTTAACAGTATCTGGGATTGCAAACAGTTGATTGAAGAACAGCTTATCGACTATATCCGTACTACCATCACCCACGCGGGTGGCATCACCGGAATGCGTCGTATTGCTGATTTTGCCTCACTGTACCAGGTTCGTACCGGCTCGCATGGTCCTTCTGACCTGTCTCCTGTCTGCCATGCAGCAGCACTGCATTTTGACCTGTGGGTGCCAAACTTCGGCGTTCAGGAGTACATGGGGTATTCAGAGCAAATGCTTGAACTCTTCCCGCACAACTGGTCGTTCGAAAACGGTTACATGCACCCGGGCGATAAGCCTGGCCTCGGCATCGAGTTTGACGAAAAACTGGCGGCGAAATATCCCTATGATCCCGCATATTTGCCGGTTGCGCGCCTGGAAGATGGCACGCTCTGGAACTGGTAAAAAACGAATACCCTATCTGAAGGAGAAATAAAATGAAATTTAAGATCGGTTTGTTAAAAACCCTTATGCTCTCTGCCGCTATTTCGTCTTTTTCTGTAATGGCAGCAGATTATTCGCTGAACCTGTCCACCTCTTTGTCGCCGGATGATCCCATCTATAAGGGGCTGGAATCCTTTAAAAAACAGGTTGAAACGCGCAGTGACAAGAAAATCCGTATCAAGCTGTTTCCCTCTGGTCAGTTGGGGGCAGACAATGAATTACTACAACATGCCCAGGCAGGCAGTAACGTCGGGATTGTTGTGGATGGGGCCCGTCTGGCTTCCTTTGTTCCTGAATTATCTATTCTTCCGGCACCGTTTGTTTTCCCGGATTATGCCGCTCAGAAAAAATTCATCGAAAGCGACGTTTTCCATTCCTGGGAAAAACGCCTGACGGATGTATCCGGCCTGGAACCACTTTCTTTTAACTGGTATCAGGGCGCCCGTATGCTGGTAACGAATAAGCCCATACAGACGCCTGCCGACCTGAAAGGGGTCAAAGTTCGTGCGTTGGAAGCTCCGGTCACCATTGAAACGATTAAGTGTATGGGCGGTGAGCCTGTTCCGCTTTCCTGGTCAGAAATCTACTCATCTGTTCAGACAGGTATTGTTGATGCCGCAGAAGCTCAGCCAACGGCGGTATACGGCTCCAAACTGTATGAAATCACCAAAAACATCACTAAAACAAACCATATCCATCTAATGACCGGCGTTATCGTGTCGAAAAAATGGCTTAATTCCCTGCCTGAAGATCTGCAGACCATTCTGCACGAAGAGGCTGAAAAACAGGGAAATCTGGCATCTGATGAAACCATTAAAAAAGAACAGGAACTTCTGGGCGTGATGGCTAAAAACGGCGTCAGCGTGGATTCGGTGGATGTCACGCCGTTTAAGCAAGCCTGTGCTTCCGTTCCTGAAAAGCTGGGGCTGAAGGATGCGCTTGAGCAGGTGCATAAAGTGATTTCAGATTAATAATGCAATAGAGGTATGTCCCGGCATACCTCTTTTTTGTGAAGGGACTAATTATGTATAACCGCTTTCGTCAGGCCGAGCTTGCTATTGCAAGGATCGGACTGGCTTCTATTGTGATTATTATTCTGGCTGGTGGTGTCGGACGTGCTGTCGGATATCCTCTGATCTGGTCTCTGGAAGTGGCCATGGTTATTTTTGCGTGGGTTTCGATTTTGGCTATTGACTATGCTCTCCAGATCCGCAGACACATTGGTGTGGATGCTGTGGTTCGTTTATTCCCGCACCTCGCTCGTCGCTGTTGTACATGGTTTAACGAAACGTTGATCCTGCTCTTTCTGGGATGTGGTGTCTGGTACGGCTACAACTTTACCTTCACCACTGCCGGAAGCCAGCTTCCGGTCACCGGTCTCTCGTCGGCCTGGCTGAACAGCGCAGTCCCTACTGGATGTGCCCTGATGTTTGTTAATACCATCCTGTATATGGTATCGGGGTGTCCGGAATCCTCAGAGGTGTCTGAATTATGATTCTGCTGACTTGTTTCCTGTTTGTTGTTCTTCTTATTCTGCGAATGCCAGTCGGATTTGTGATTGCCATTTCCGGTCTGAGTTTTTTCTTTTTTGATGATTTTCTGCCGCCAGGAATTGCATTTCAGAAATTCTCGGCGCCCACACAGTCATTTCCGATTATGGCCACGCCGCTGTTCCTTCTGGTCGGTAACCTGCTGAACAAAACCGGCGTCACCACCCGCCTGTTGGATTTTGCCCGTATTATTTCGGGCTGGATGGTCGGCGGTATGGCGCAGATTAACGTGCTGCTTGCCTGCCTGCTGGGTGGGGTATCCGGTTCAGCAACTGCGGATGCAGCGATGCAGGCTCGGATTCTCGGGGTTCCGATGGTAAAACAGGGATACCCTAAACCCTTTACCGCGGTTGTGATTGCATTCAGCTCTCTGATCACTGCGACCATTCCCCCCAGTATTCTGCTTATTTTGTATGGCTTTGTGGGTAACGTTTCTATCGGAAAACTGTTTATGGCCGGTGTTATCCCCGGACTGCTGCTGACGGTGATCCTGATGGGGACAAACTACGTCATGGCCAGGCGAATGGACATCAGACCAGAAATGACCAGTCTGCCAACGCGTCATGAGGTCTGGATCAGCTTTAAAAACGGATTCTGGGCACTGATGTTCCCTATTGTTCTGATTCTGGTTATTCGCATGGGCTTTTTCACCACCACGGAAGCCGGGGCCTTCATTGTGCTGTATGCCTTTGTCATAGGCCGTTATATCTATAAAGAGCTGGATAACCAGGCACTGTGGGAAGTACTGAAGGATACGATCAGTGATATTGGCGTTGTAATGCTGCTTATTATGTCCGCTGCAATTCTCGGGCATATCACCATTATTGATCAAATTCCCCAGTCTCTGGCAGAGATACTGACATCACTGACCGAAAACCGCTACGGTATACTGTTTTTGCTGCTTGTCTTTATCGCAGTATCCGGCATGATTTTCGACGGCAGTGTTATTATTCTGCTGCTTACCCCGATCCTGTTGCCGATCGCCATTGAGGCCGGGTTTGATCCGATCCATTTCGGGATCATCTTCGTTGTACTCACTTTACTTGGCGCTAATACACCGCCGGTGGGTATCTGTATGTACACCGTATGCGGGATCCTAAACTGTAATACCGTCGCTTTCGTCAGAGCCTCCCTGCCTTACTTAGTGGCCTTTTTCCTGTTTATTGGGCTTCTGGTGGTCTTTCCATCTTTGATCCTCTTTTTACCTGAAACCCTGATGTAAATATTGCGGCCGGAGAAAGACCATTCCGGCCCATATTTTTTGTGGCAGCAATTCCGGAGTATAAATATAAATGGCTTTTATTAATGATAACTTTATGATCTCAAGCGTTACCGGCCGCAGGCTTTATTCCCGCGTTGCCAGAGATATGCCTGTCATTGACTATCATTGTCATCTTGTCGCCAGAGATATTTATGAAAATCAGCAATTTTCAGATATTACGGCACTCTGGCTGGCGGGTGACCATTATAAATGGCGGGCCATGCGTGCCAACGGGATCCCGGAGAGAGAAATTACGGGAGATGCCAGTGCAGAAGAGAAATTTGAGGCCTGGGCCCACACAGTTGAAGCCTGCCCAGGTAATCCTCTTTATCACTGGACCCACCTTGAACTGAATACCTATTTTCAGATTGCCGGGCCGCTGAGCAGTAAAAACTGGCGGGAAGTGATGGACGCCTGTAACAGCCAACTGCAGCAGGATACTTTTCGACCTCGTGAGTTGATCGAACGCTCCGGCGTGGAGATCCTCTGCACAACTGATTCGCCTCTGGACGATCTTCGCTATCACCGTCTGCTGCAACACGATACTTCATTTAAACCACGGGTATTACCAACATTTCGGCCTGATGAACTCTTTGAGCCGGATGAGGGGCTTTTCTGTGATTTTGTCCTGCGTCTTGAGCAGACGGCAAAACAGGAAATTAATGACCTTCAGCACTTTCAGAGTGCGCTGGAAAGTCGGATTGTCTGGTTCCATAACCATGGATGCCGTATTTCAGATCATGGGCTTCAGGCGCTTCATTTCAAGCCAGTAACAGAAGACTACTTTGCCACTCTCATGGCAAAACGTCTTACCCGAACGCCGTTGACAGAACATGAGCAGGTCTGCTGGGACAGCGCCATTCTGGTTATGTTGGCAGGGCTCTACAAAAAGTATGACTGGGCCATGCAGATCCACTTTGGCGCCCTGCGCAACAACCATTCCCGCCATCACAAAAATATCGGTATTAACTGTGGGTTTGACTCAATCGTTGACCAGACGGGGCTTGCCGTAAGTCTGAATGGACTCCTTGATGCTATCGATCAGAACAGCGGATTGCCCAGAGTCATCCTCTATAACCTGAACGCCGCTTATAACGATGTGGTGGCTTCTGCCGCCGCCAATTTCCAGTCCGGCGAAGACGGCGTTCGCTCCCCTGTTCAGTTTGGTGCCGGATGGTGGCTCAATGATACAAAACGAGGAATGTTAAACCAGTTGAACACGCTGGCGGACCAGGGACTGCTGAGCAACTTTATTGGCATGCTGACGGATTCCCGGAGTTTTATTTCCTATCCTCGCCATGATTATTTCAGACGGATCCTCTGTAACCTCATCGGTCAGTGGGTTGATGACAATGAACTTCCGGATGATCCGGAACTGACAGAGGGAATGATAAGGAACATTTGTGCCGATAATGCCCGCCGTTATTTTGATTTTTAAGCGGACAGGTTTATAAGTTTTATGGACAAGACATGACTGAATGCCAGAGTAAATAGTGTCGACATATGACCGTTCCCGTCCGGAGTTCTACATTGTTCACCTGGGGAATATGCTTTGTTCGTAAGCGTCCCGTGCCGGAATGTTACCTCACAGCTGATACTAAGGGCCTCCGGGTTCTCTGCGGGCGGCTCTGGCTGTACGGCGGTGGCATCGAGAGTCACAGGGAGTAGCTGAGGATTTTCTGAGGAAGATAATAGCAGCTTTCCCTCGCGCCACTGCTGGCGCCATTTAAATAGCAGATTGGCGTTAATGCCGTTCTCAAGCGCCAGTTTTGAGATGGATATACCGGGCTCGCAGGAGGTGGCAACGAGCTGCTGCTTAAATTCGGGAGAATAATTAGGGCAGCCTTTACGCCTGCCGGGAGTCACATTTTTCTGCATATCTGACACTTTGGTTCCCACTACTTATTTGGTAGACACCACTTTGTCGGATTCATCAGATTATGACCAGACGGTTCCCGCTGGACGCTTACGAATGATTAGACCATTACAGTCCTCATGTGGCTTATGAAGACATTACTAACATCGGGGTGCACTAATCAACGGGGAGCAGGTCAAACGCAAAGAGCCCCAGATGCAACTTGATTAAGGTAGAGTCGAGTTGAGGTCAGTGGAGTTCGGAATGATCGAAAGTGATGTATGGCAGTGATTATACTTGAGTTTTGTGGAGTTTTGGAGACGTACATAGAAGTGAAAGTGGTGCCCGGACTCGGAATCGAACCAAGGACACGGGGATTTTCAATCCCCTGCTCTACCGACTGAGCTATCCGGGCAACGGGGCGCATTAAAACCGATTCGCCTCGCTGCGTCAACGAAATTTCATCAAATCAACGCAGGATGGACAATCTATCACCACATTGCATTAAAAGCACGCACCTTCAGGCGAAAAAGAGGCTCCAGGCAGCCGACAGCGGCATGGCCAGCACCAGCGCCGGCAGCATATTGACCACCGCAAACATCTTGATACCGCAGATGCGCAGCCCGGTCGCCAGCAGCAGCATTCCGCCAACGGCGCTGAAATCAGCCATCATCATCGGGGTCGTCAAAGGCATAATTAACGCCGCGCAGGCCGCCAGGGTGAGCTGAATAGCCAGCATCGGGACGCTTATCGCCGCGACGGCAATGCCGAGAGAGCAGGCAAAGATGGTGGCGGTGAAAAAGTCGAGGAACGCTTTGGCAATAAGAATACTGGCGTCGCCGGTCATGCCTTCGCGCATCGCACCGAAGATTCCGGTACCGCTGGCGCAGAACAGCACGATAATCGCGACGTAGCTCTGAACAAAAGAGTCATGGGCGGCAACCCGCCGCTTGCCCTTGGGCGAAAATATCTGCTGGAGCTTGCCGACCAAAGCGTTGGTCCCTTTCTCCATATTGCACACTTCGCCAAGCAGGGCGCCCAGCAGGGTGGCGAGCACCATCACCGGCAGGTTGGCGCATTTAATCACTAATAAAATACCGATGCCCAAAGAGGCGAGGCCAAAAATAGAGGTCATCGATGTGCGGATGCGCTCCGGCAATCTCTGGCTTAAAAGTGCGCCAATAATGCCGCCTAACAGCACCGCACCGGCGTTAATAAAAGGTCCTGTAACCACAGTGTGCTCCCGTTAATTATCCCTAATAAGTGCATTATTATGAACCTATCACGGCGTAAACGCTTGTGGATCCGTGGTGTGACTGCATATGCAATTCATCTTGCCTGGGTATGGCAAAGGTGACATTATTGCGCGAATTTTCTTCTCTTCAACTATGAGGCAGCCGGGATGACCGCATCACCAACGCATTGCCGCCGCGCGCGGATGCGCAAGCCGCCTCATCTTGCTACTCTTAGTCTCGATCCTCTTCCCCTCATGCGGTGAAGGCAGCGTATGCTCACTGCAGGACAACAGTAAAAGCGGACCCGGTCTGCTTTTACTGATGTCGGGCGGTCGGAGCTGGAATCCAGTCGGACCCTGACATTTCGTTGGACAAGGCATGAATGCCTTGTCTGAGGCCTTTTACTCTCCGGAAACGGGTATTCGCGCTAATGAAATCAATGCACATTGCCGCCAGCTGCGAGCTGGTCCCCCATCTGTCCACCCACCGTCGCGTGGTGGCGCTGGACAGTACCGATTTTACCGATGTGGCGGCAGTCGTCATTACCGCAGCGGACAGCCGCAGCGGCATCCTCTCTCTACTTAAGCGTAGCGGGTTTAACCTGCCGGTCTATCTGCTAAGCGACAGCGAAATGGCAAAGCCTGACGGCGTCGCGGCGGTGATGGCCGGCAAAGAGCAGGAGTGGCTGGAGCTGGAAGCGGCCGCCTGCTGCTATGAAGACAACCTGTTGCCGCCGTTCTTTAATACCCTGACCCAGTACGTCGAGATGGACAACAGCACCTTTGCCTGTCCGGGACATCAGCACGGGGCGTTTTTTAAAAAACACCCTGCGGGCCGTCAGTTCTTTGACTTCTTTGGTGAGAACGTCTTCCGCGCCGATATGTGCAATGCCGACGTCAAGCTGGGTGATCTGCTGATCCACGAAGGCTCCGCCAAGCATGCGCAGAAGTTCGCGGCGAAGGTGTTTAACGCCGACAAAACCTATTTCGTCCTTAACGGCACCTCGGCGGCGAATAAGGTGGTCAGCAACGCGCTGCTCACCCGCGGCGACCTGGTGCTGTTTGATCGTAATAACCACAAATCCAACCACCACGGCGCGCTGATTCAGGCCGGGGCCACGCCGGTCTACCTGGAGGCCTCGCGCAACCCGTTCGGCTTTATCGGCGGCATCGATGACCACTGCTTCGATGAAGGCTATCTGCGCAACCTGATCCGTGAAGTGGCGCCGGAAAAGGCCGATGCGCCGCGGCCGTTCCGCCTGGCGGTGATTCAGCTTGGCACCTACGACGGGACCATCTATAACGCCCGTCAGGTGGTGGATAAAATTGGCAGCCTGTGCGACTACATCCTGTTTGATTCCGCCTGGGTCGGCTACGAGCAGTTTATTCCGATGATGGCCGACTGTTCGCCGCTGCTGCTCGATCTGACGCCGGAAGACCCGGGCATTTTTGTCACCCAGTCGGTGCATAAACAGCAGGCCGGTTTCTCGCAAACCTCGCAGATCCACAAGAAGGATAACCACCTGCGCGGCCAGGAACGATTCTGCCCGCACAAGCGGTTGAATAACGCCTTTATGCTGCACGCGTCAACCAGCCCGTTTTACCCGCTGTTTGCGGCGCTCGACGTGAATGCCAAAATTCATGAAGGCGAAAGCGGCCGCCGGCTGTGGGCAGACTGCGTGGCGCTGGGTATCGAAGCGCGTAAGGCGATCCTTGCCAGCTGTAAGATGATTCAGCCCTTTGTTCCGCCGACGGTGGCCGGGCGTCCGTGGCAGGATCATCCGACCGAAGCCATCGCCCGCGAGCGGCGCTTCTTCAGCTTTGAGCCGGGCGCCAGCTGGCACGGCTTTGAGGGCTATGCGGGCGATCAGTACTTCGTTGATCCCTGCAAGCTGCTGCTGACCACACCGGGCATTGACGCGCAAAGCGGCGAATATACCGACTTCGGGATCCCGGCGACGATTCTGGCGCACTACCTGCGCGAGAACGGCATTGTGCCCGAGAAGTGCGATCTGAACTCGATTCTGTTCCTGCTGACCCCGGCCGAGAGCGCTGAAAAAATGGCGCAGCTGGTGGCGATGCTGGCGCAGTTTGAACAGCATATCGAAGCCGATACCCCGCTGGCCGACGTGCTGCCGACCATCTTTAACAAATATCCGGTGCGCTATCGTGATTACACTATCCGCGAGCTATGCCAGGAGATGCACGATCTGTACGTCAGTTTCGACGTTAAGGACCTGCAAAAAGAGATGTTCCGCAAGCGGAGCTTCCCGCGGGTGGTGATGGATCCGCAGGATGCGAACCGCGAGTTTATCCGCGGTAACGTTGACCTCGTGCGTCTGAGCGAGGCCGAAGGCCGCGTGGCGGCGGAGGGGGCGCTGCCGTATCCGCCGGGGGTGCTGTGCGTGGTGCCGGGCGAGGTGTGGGGCGGGGCGGTGCTGCGCTACTTCCTCGCGCTGGAGGAGGGCGTCAATATGCTGCCCGGCTTCTCGCCGGAGCTGCAGGGCGTCTACAGCGAAACGGATCCTGACGGCATCAAGCGGCTGTACGGCAACGTGCTGAAGGCATAAAAAAACGCCCCGGCGCGAGCGCGGGGCGTGGCGTTTTGTCGCCCGGCAGGCGTCGCGCCGCCGGGCTGCTATCAGGCGCTCTGCTGGACGGCGGCAGGCTCTCTGACGTGCTTGTACTTAAACAGCGCGACGAAGGCGAAGGCCAGAACCAGCGAGTATCCGGCGAAGATAAGCCATACCGGCTGCCAGTTGGTGATACCGTCGGTGGTATACATCTCCACCACTTTCCCACTCACCACGCCGCCAAGAATACAGCCGAAGCCGTTGGTCATCATCAGGAACATCCCCTGGGCGCTGGCGCGAATTTCCGGTCTCACCTCTTTCTCGACAAATACCGAACCCGAGATGTTGAAGAAGTCGAAGGCGCAGCCGTAGACAATCATCGACAGAACCAGCAGCACGGTGCCGAACGGCGTTGGGTCGCCGTAGGCGAACAGGCCGAAGCGCAGCATCCACGCCACGATACTGATCAGCATGACGTTCTTGATGCCGTAGCGGCTCAGGAAGAACGGAATGGTCAGAATAAACAGGGTTTCGGAGATCTGGGAAATCGACATCATTACCGACGCATGCTCGACGATAAAGCTGCCCGAGAATAGCGGGTTATTGTCGAAGCTGTGCAGGAAGGTATTACCGAACATGTTGGTGATCTGCAGCTCTGCGCCCAACAGCATGGAGAAGATAAAGAAAATCGCCATCCGCTTGTTTTTGAACAGGGCAAATGCGTCCAGGCCCAGCATGGTGCTCCAGCTCTGGTTTTTCTGCTGGTTAGAGACCGGGATATGCGGCAGCGTCAGGGTGAACAGCGCCAGCACGACGGAGAGCGTTGCGCCGATATAAAGCTGCATATGGCTTAGCTCGAAGCCGGCGAAGCTAACGGCCCACATCGCCATGATAAAACCGATGGTTCCCCAGATACGGATAGGCGGGAAATCGGTGACGATATCCATACCGGCGGATTTCAGACGATAGTAGGAAATGGTGTTAATCAGCCCCAGCGTTGGCATATAGGCCAGCGAGTTGAGGAGAATAACCAGGAACATCTCCCCCGGCGTGGTGACCTGAGCCGCCATAAATAGCGTCCCCGCCCCGACCAGATGACATAGCGCATAGACCCACTTGGCGCTGATCCACTTATCCGCCACGATACCCAGCAGCGTGGGCATAAACACGGCCGCAATACCCAGCGAGCTGTATACGGCACCGATCGACGCTCCGTCAAACTTAAGCGTCACAAACATATAGGAGCCTAGCGTAGTCAGCCAACTACCCCACAGGCAGAACTGCAGAAACGACAATATTTTAAGCTGCAGCTTAAGGTTCATGTTATTTTCCTCACGAGTAAGCGGGGGATCTGTTGTTATGGTTACATTCAGGACTACGATTTGATGAAATTCTATCAGTAAGCGGCATCATGTTTTGTTACCTTCCGCAAATAAATGCAATCCATATTAATTTGCAGATTAGATTGTGATGCAAATAACGTTTTCGTATGGCGCGCGGTGAAATGACACGAGACGATCCCGGCTCTCGCGCGTGCCGAGAGCCGGGTAGAGGGCAAAACCCTATTTGCGGCGGTAGGACTTCTGCGCCGTGTTGACTTTATAGAGGTAGCGGCGGGATTCCCCTGAAGGGTGGCGGGTGGTGAGCGTCGAGTAGACGTCGCCCGGCGTCATGCTGTTAATGATATTGGCAGCCTGGACCTTATCGCTGGAGAAGACCCGCAGTACGCTCCCCGCGCCGCCGTTATAGGCGGTGATCACCGCGTAGCGCCGCGAGGTGGGGTTGTCGATGCCGGCGAGATAGACGTTGTTCAACATCGCCAGATACGCGGTGCCGGTGTCGATATTATTGGCCGGATCGAACAGGAAGCTGCGGCTCGGCAGGCCCGATCTCCCCTGGGAGCGGAACACGTCTTTCCCGGCGCTGTGCTGGACGACCTGCATCAGTCCCAGCGCGTCGGCGTGGCTGACGGCGTAAGGGTTGAAGGAGGATTCGGTCTGCATAATCGCCAGGATCAGCGACTCGTCAATGCCGTACTTCCGCGCCGACTGGCGCACCATTCCGATATACTTATGCGCGCGCTTATCGAGGTGGTTCGGTACCAGGCTGATGGTGATGCTGTAAATCATCCGCAGGCCGTTGCTGCGGCTTTTCAGCCGCGTCTGCAGCAGATAGTCGGCGTAACGCGACGCGCGCCACTCCCAGCGAATCGGATCGCCGTGATTGTCCACCACCTGGCCGTACAGGAACGGCTCTTTCGAAATCTGGATATCGTCGGTGTCGGAGTAGAGGTCAATGGAGCCCGGATCGTCGCCCATCAGCAGCGTTTTGATGATGGTCTGACGAATGCGGCCGGTGGGATCGGTACCGGCGATAGTCTCGACGGTGATGGTACCCTCATCAAAGTTGATGTGGCTACGGGTCTGATAACCGTCGGTATATTTAACGTAGTCTTTCGGCCCGGCGAGCAGGACTTCGTTATAACCCCAAATATTTTCGACGTTGTGGGCGAACTGGCCCATCAGGATATCGAAACCGTTGGTGTCCTTTACCCACGCTTCGTCATACCCGGCCCCCTTTTTATTCGAGCTGGAACACGAAACGAGCAAAGGCGCAATGAGCGCTAGCGCTAAATATTTTTTCATCATTCCGGGAGTGTGCGTTGTGTTGGTGGTGGTAAAAGCCGTCAGGCCCTTACCGTTTTTCCGGCGGCGTATAGCCTTCGATATGCACATCCTTCCCTTCAAACAGGAACTGAATCATCTCCTGCTCCAGCAGCTTGCGGTGCTCTACGTTCATCATGTTGAGCTTCTGCTCGTTGATCAGCATGGTCTGCTTGTGCTGCCACTGGGCCCAGGCTTCTTTGGAGATCTCGTTATAGATGCGTTTACCGAGATCGCCCGGGTAGAGCTGGAAATCCTGGCCATCCGCTTCGCGCTGCAGGAAAGTACAAAAAATAGTTCTGCTCATGATTAATCCTCTTTAATTCGCCTGAACGCTATACCAGCGCCCCGGCCTTAAGCTGTTGCAACAGGCGTTCCACGGGAGCCGCCAGACCGACCGACGGCGGCTGCGCTAAGTTATACCAGAGTGCGCCGGCTTCATCCATGCATGCGCCTGATGAGTGCACTGTAAGCCACATCGGCACAATATCCAGGTGGAAATGGCTGAAAGTGTGGCGAAAGGCGGTCAGCTGCGTCAGATTATCGGCCTGAATCTGCCGCTGTGCCAGCCACTCGCGCAGCGCCTCCTGGTCTTCAAACTGCGGAAAACAGAATAATCCGCCCCACAGACCTACCGGCGGGCGCTGGGCGAGAAACACCTCGTCGCCGTGCTGCATCAGCAGAAAATAGCCGCTGCGTTGCGGAATGGTCTGCTTCGGTTTCCTGCCGGGATATTGAGTCCATGAATTATTGGCGTAGGCCTCGCAGCCGTTATTCAGCGGGCACAGCTCGCATTTAGGCTTCGAGCGGGTGCAGACGATCGCTCCCAGATCCATCATCGCCTGGTTAAAACGCTCGACCCCTTTGGCTGGCGTCACCTCTTCGCTAATCCCCCAAAGCTGCTTCTCTACCTCTTTTTTTCCCGGCCAGCCGCTTACCGCATAGCAGCGGGCCAGCACGCGCTTCACGTTGCCGTCGAGAATCGGAAAATGCTTACCAAGAGAGAGCGATAAAATGGCGCCCGCCGTCGAGCGTCCGACTCCGGGCAGCGCGGCCACTTCGTCAAAGGTCTGCGGGAATTCGCCGCCGTGCTGGCTGGCCACCTGCTGCGCCGCCTTATGTAAATTACGCGCCCGGGCGTAGTAGCCGAGGCCGGTCCACAGATGCAGGACTTCGTCCAACGGGGCGCTGGCCAGATCGATAACCGTTGGGAAACGCGCCATAAAGCGTTCAAAATAAGGGATTACCGTTGCCACCTGCGTTTGTTGCAACATCACCTCGGAGAGCCATACTTTGTAGGGCGTTTTGCCGATTTGCCATGGCAGGGTTTTACGCCCGTATTTGTCGTACCACTCCAGCACCTGGGTTGAAAATTGCGCGGCGAGAAAAGTCAAAGCTGCAGCTCCGGAATTGCGATAACAGGGTGGCAGATTGCAGCACAAGGGCGAGAGGCTGTAAACCCTTGCATCCGTCGGGTAACTTTGGATAATGCCCGTTTTCCGAACACATTCACAAGCAGACCTAACCTTTATGAAAAACGACGTCATATCTCCGGAGTTCGATGAAAACGGCCGCCCTCTGCGCCGCATTCGTAGCTTCGTCCGCCGCCAGGGCCGCCTGACTAAAGGGCAACAGCACGCGTTGGATAATATCTGGCCGGTGATGGGCGTTGAGTTCACCGATGCGCCGCTTGATTTAGCTTCGCTGTTTGGCCGCGAGGCGCCGGTTACCTTAGAGATCGGTTTTGGCATGGGCTCCTCGCTGGTGGCGATGGCCAGGGCGAAACCGGAGCAGAATTTCCTCGGGATTGAAGTTCACTCTCCGGGCGTCGGAGCGTGTCTTGCTTCCGCTGAGGAAGAGGGTGTACAAAACCTGCGCGTGATGTGTCACGATGCGGTCGAGGTGCTGCACACCATGATTGCGGATAACTCCCTTAATATGGTGCAGCTCTTTTTCCCGGACCCGTGGCACAAAGCGCGGCATAATAAACGCCGCATCGTGCAGGCGCCGTTCGCTGAACTGGTTAAAAGCAAGCTCAAGCTCGGCGGCGTCTTCCATATGGCGACCGACTGGGAACAGTATGCCGAGCATATGCTGGAAGTGATGTCGTCGCTCGACGGCTACCGCAACCGGTCGGAAAGCAACGACTATGTACCGCGCCCGGAATCGCGCCCGGTAACCAAATTTGAACAGCGTGGTCATCGTCTTGGCCACGGCGTATGGGACTTAATGTTCGAGAGGGTGAAATAATGGCAAAGAATCGTAGCCGTCGTCTGCGTAAGAAAATGCATATCGACGAGTTTCAGGAAGTGGGCTTCTCCGTCGCCTGGCGTTTCCCGGACGGGAGCAGCGAAGAGCATATCGACCAGACCGTGAATGACCTGATCAATGAAGTGATCGAGCCGAACAAGCTGGCGTTTGACGGCAGCGGCTACCTCTCCTGGGAAGGTCTGATCTGCCTGCAGGAAATCGGTAAATGTACCGAAGAGCATCAGGCCATTGTCCGCAAGTGGCTGGAAGAGCGTCAGCTTGCCGACGTGCGCACCAGCGAACTTTTTGACATCTGGTGGGACTAAGTTTGACGAGGGTCGGCAATTGCCGACCCGTTTTGTCTGAAGGGAGCTTTATGATGCGCAAAACGCTGCTGGCGGTGGCGCTGTCCGTCACCGCTTTGACCGCGCATGCGGACTACCAGTGTAGCGTCACGCCGCGCGACGACGTGATCCTCAGCCCGCAGAAGGTGCAGGTGAAAGGGGAGAACGGCGATCTGGTGATTATGCCGGACGGCAGCCTGACCTATAACGGAAAACAGTATTCCCTGAACGCGGCCCAGCGCGAGCAGGCTCAGGATTATCAGGCCGGCCTGCGCAGCAGCCTGCCGTGGATTGACGACGGCGCCCGCGCGCGGGTTGAAAAAGGTCGTAAGGCGCTGGATAAAATCATCACCGAACAGGTGGGAACCAGCAGCAGCATGCACGGTCGTCTGACCAAGCTGGACGCGCAGCTAAAAACGCAGATGAATCGTATTATTGAACGCCGCAGCGATGGGCTGACCTTCCATTATAAAGCGATCGATCAGGTCCGCGCCGACGGCCAGCAGCTGGTCAATCAGGCGATGGGCGGCATCCTGCAGGACAGCATTAACGAAATGGGCGCGAAGGCGGTCCTCAAGGGCGGCGGTAACCCGCTGCAGGGGATCCTCGGCAGCCTTGGCGGCCTGCAAACGGCGATTCAGGAAGAGTGGAAGAACCAGGAGGCGGATTTCCAGCAGTTCGGTAAAGACGTCTGCAGCCGGGTGGTTTCCCTTGAAGATAGCCGCAAGACGCTGGTGAGCTCGCTGAAATAACCTTTTCTTTCATTGCCGGCCCGCAACGTCCGGGCCGCGCAATATTCTTTTTTTCACCGTCCCGATTAGGCACGTCCGTGCGATACGCGCGAGCGGCGGGCCAGCGAGTCGATAATCACCGCAATCGCCAGCACGCAGCCGGTAATGATATAGCGCAGCGATGAGGGCAGATTCAGCAGCGTCAGACCGTTCGAAATCGACTGAATAACGATGATCCCCAGCAGCGCGGACCAGGCGCTACCGCGCCCGCCAAACAGGCTGGTGCCGCCGATCACCGCCGCAGCGATGGCGTTGAGGTTAACGTCGCCGGTACCAGCCTGCTGGCTGGCTGAGGCCAGGCGTGAAGCCGCCAGAATCCCCCCGAATGTCGCCAGCGTCGCGCAGAGCACAAAGGCGCTGACGTAAATGGCCCTGACGTTAATCCCCGAACGACGCGCGGCCTCGCGGTTGCCGCCGACCGCAAACATCGAGCGTCCCCATTTTGTCCGCTTCAGCGCATAGTTGAGCACCATCGCCGCCGCGACAAACAGACCGAAAATCCACGGCACGCCGCGACCCAAATTGAGGTAGAAAACGGCGGCCTCAAAAATCACCGTCAGCAGCACCGTGCGCAGCAGCAGCGAGCTAACGGACTCCGCGGAGAGGTTGGCCTGCAGGCGCCGTACGCGGGTTTTAAGGCCAAACGTCAGCAGCGCCAGGCCGGGCAGAAGCGCCATGGCATGGGAGAACCAGCCCGGCATGACCATCAGCTGGCCGAAGCGAACCAGCGGCGACGCGTAGGGCAGGTTGATGCTGCCGCTGGGGCCGAGAATGTACAGCTGCATCCCGAGCAGCGCCAGCAGGCCGGCGAGCGTCGCCACGAAGCTCGGCATCCCGACGCGGTTGTAGAGCAGGGCGTACATCAGGCCGACGGTGATACCGCACAGCAGCGCGACGCCAATAGCCGCGGCGACCGGCCAGCCCGCGTTGACCCACAGGACGCCGACAATCGCCGAGGCCAGGCCGCTCATCGAGCCGACGGAAAGGTCGATTTCGCCCAGCATCAGCACGCAGACGATCCCCAGCGAGATAAAGCCTACGGTAGCGCAGTCAAAAAGCAGGTTAACCAGGTTATTCGGCGCAATAAACACCGGGTTGAGCCAGGTAAACACCAGGGAGATAACGATCAGCCCGGCAATCACCGGGGCGGTGCCGAGGTCGCCGGTCTTGATACGATTGATTTGCGCACGCGCCACGCCGAACAGACCATCGTTGTGCTGGACGCGCTCATCGCTGCGATCCAGGGCCGGGCGGGATTCTGTCTTGCTGTTCATAAAATTAAATCACTCCCGAAGAACTTAACTGTGATTTACGTTCAACGCGGCGCGACACGGCATTTTCCGTTGCGCCGGTAATGGCGGCGACCAGATCCTGGTTGGACGCGTCGGGGGTGAAGATTCCCTTATTACGCCCGAGGCGCAGCACCACGATGCGATCGGCAACCGCGCGCACGTCTTCCATGTTATGGCTGATAATAATGACGCCGAGGCCGCGTTCGCGAACGCGCTCGATCAGGTTGAGCACTTCCGCCGTCTGGGCGACGCCGAGGGCGGCGGTCGGCTCATCCAGCATGATGATTTTTGGATTCATCAGCAGAGAGCGGGCAATGGCGACGGTTTGGCGCTGGCCGCCGGAGAGCGAGGCGATGGGTTCGCGCACCGACGGAATTCGGGCCGCCAGCTCCTGCAGCAGCGTCCATGCTCGCACCTCCATGGCGACCTCATCCAGCTGTAAAGGCGAGATCTCCTGGCCTAAAAACAGGTTGGCCACCACGTCCAGGTTTTCGCACAGGGCTAAATCCTGAAAAACCGTGGCGATGCCGTATTCCAGCGCTTTTCCCGGGCTATCAAGCGTGACGACCCTGCCGTCGAACTCAATGGTGCCGTCGGTAGGCTGATGCACGCCGGCGAGAATTTTGACCAGCGTAGATTTTCCCGCGCCGTTATCGCCCACCAGCGCCACCACTTCACCTGCGTGGACCTCCAGCTCGATATCCGCCAGGGCGCAGACGGCGCCAAAGTGTTTAGAGACGTTGCTGAGCTTCAGGATCGGCTGCCCGGCCGTGGATATTTTCTCTTGTTCTTGCGACATGGAAGAGACCTCAACTATTGCGAAACTACGCCCGCCGTTGGATGACGGGCGCGTGGGCAAAATTACTTTCCGATGCCTAACTTCTGGCAGGCTGCGGCGTATTCGCCGGTACAAACCTGAGCGTAGGTCTGGATCTTTTTATCGAAGATTTCCGCTTTAATATTTTTCGCGGTGATCACCGCCGGGGTGAAGAGCTGCGAAGGGGTGTTGTACAGGGTGGTGCTGGCCTGAGGCTTCTTACCCTGAATAAACTCAACGGCCACTTTCGCCGCCGCCGCCGCGACGATTTCAGACGGTTTGGAGATAGTGTTGTACTGGTCGCCGGCAATAATGAGCTGCAGCGCGGCGATGGTGGCATCGTTGCCGGTGACCGGCGGTACCGGCTGTACGCCAGCGGCTTTGAAGGCGGCAATCGCCCCGCCGCCGGTGCCGTCGTTGGCGGCAACCACGCCTTTAATTTTGTCACCAAAGCGGGTTATCTGCCCGGCAGCCCACTCCTGCGCTTTTGGCGGCGCCCATTCCGGCGTATCAAATTCTGCCAGGGTTTTGTAGCCCGACTCCTTCAGGCCGCGGTGGATACCGTCGCGGATCAGTCCCGCCGCCGCGTCGGTAGGGGAGCCGTTGATTTGCAGCACGCCGGCATCCTGCGGCACGCCGCTCTCTTTCAGATGGCTGGTTAAGGATTTAGAGATGGCATAGCCAATCCCTTCGTTATCAAACGAGACGTAGAAATCAGCCGGTTTCGCCGGGATGGGGCGATCGTAGGCGATCACTTTGACATCCTGCGCCTGGGCGTTGGCGACCAGGGCGGCGGCGGCGGAAGAGTCCACCGGATCGAGAACGATGATTTTCGCTCCTTGGGCAATCACCGAGTTGAACTGCTGCTGCTGCAGGGTGGCGCTGGCGTTGGCGTTTTGATAAATGACCTTGCAGTCGGCGCACAGTTTGCTCATCTCCGCCTTGAAGCCCGGAAAATCATGCTGCTCGTAGCGCGTCGATGCCTGGTCGGGCATTAAAAAAGCGACCGTGGCGGATTCCGCTGCCTGTGCTGAAGCGGTAATCCCGGCGGATATTGTTGCAAGTGCGATAAAAACATTGCGGTAATTCATTGTCTTACCCTCTTTTTTATATGCTTGAGCCCGCCGGCGTGGGCCGACGTCATAAAGACTTTTTTAATAAGAGTTACCAATAATTCACATATAGGATACTTCGGTTTTACATTTGCTCAACCGATGAAGCAGGAGTACCACCGCGCAAAAAAGGAGTCAAGAAATGGAAAAATATCGATGTGTATTTGTGATTGGCTGCAAAGAACTGAATAAAAAATAAGCAGGCGCTTTGACCGAAGCGCGGAGGGAAAAACGACGGTGAGAAGAGGGGAGCGTGCGGGAAAAAAACGGGCGGCGAAGGGCCGCCCGGATGCTTAGTCTTCGCTCAGGAACAGCTCCAACAGCGAGTTTAAAAACAGCTTACCGTGCTCGGTTATCTGCCAGCTGTGCGCGTCTTCAGCCAGGTAGCCCTGGGCGATGGCGGCGGCAATTTGCGGACGAATCACGCTCTCATCAAGGCCGGTATAGCGGCTGAACTCGGCGCGCGGCGCGGCTTCCAGCAGGCGGAAACGGTTCATAAAGAACTCGAACGGCTTATCCGCCGCCTCGACGTCGTGCTGGCGCTCAAGGTAGCGGCCTTCCATGTAGCCGCGCGGGTGGCGCGTTTTTGCCGTGCGCAGAATGCGTCCGTCAGGGAACGTCACCTTACCGTGCGCCCCGCAGCCGATACCGAGGTAGTCGCCAAAGCGCCAGTAGTTAAGATTGTGCTGGCACTGATAGCCGGGTTTGGCGTAGGCGGAGGTTTCATACTGCTGATAGCCTGCCGCCGTCAGCAGTTGATGCCCCTGCTCAAAAATATCCCACAGCGCATCGTCATCCGGCAGCACCGGCGGACGGGAGCCGAACAGGGTATTCGGCTCAATCGTCAGCTGATACCACGACAGGTGCGGCGGGCTGAGTTCGATGGCCTGGCGCAGATCGTCCAGCGCTTCATCCAGCGACTGGTCCGGCAGGCCGTGCATCAGGTCGAGGTTGAAACTACGCAGGCCGAGGCCGGTGGCCAGGTGCGCCGCGCGTTTCGCCTCGTTAGGGCCGTGAATACGTCCCAGACGCTGCAGCTTTGCTTCGCTAAAGCTTTGCACGCCGATGGAGATCCGGTTGACCCCCGCGCGCTGATACTCAACAAAGCGATCGGCTTCCACGGTGCCGGGGTTGGCCTCCATGGTGATCTCGGCGTCGGCGGCCAGCGGCAGGCAGGCGCGAACGCCGTCGAGCAGCATCTGCATGGCCGGCCCGGAGAGCAGGCTAGGCGTACCGCCGCCGATAAAAATAGTCCTGACTTCACGGCCCTGGGCGTAGTGCGCGTCGGCCCGCAGGTCGTTGAGCAGGTGCTGCACGTAATCGTCGTGCGGCACCTCGCCCTTTAACGCATGCGAGTTAAAATCGCAGTACGGGCACTTCTGCACGCACCACGGGATGTGAATATACAGGCTCAGAGGTGGCAAGTTAGCCATTACGTAATGCTTCCAGTAACAGTTTCAGCGCGCGCCCGCGGTGGGATATTGCGCTTTTTTCTTCACGACTCAGCTCCGCCGCGGTTTTCCCCTCGGACGGAACAAAGAAAATAGGATCGTAGCCAAAGCCGCCGCTGCCTGCCGCGCTGCGGGCAATCACGCCCGGCCAGCTGCCGTGACAAACAATCGGCGTTGGATCCGCGGCATGGCGCAGGTAGACCAACACGCAGTGGAACTGCGCCTGACGCTTATCGTCGGGAACGTCGTGCAGGGCGACGAGCAGCTTTTCCAGGTTCTGCTGGTCGCTGGCGCCTTCGCCGGAGTAGCGTGCGGAGTAGATCCCCGGCGCGCCGCCGAGCGCATCGACTGCCAGTCCGGAGTCATCGGCAATCGCCGGCAGGCCGGTAATCTCTGCGGCGTGGCGCGCCTTCAGAATGGCGTTTTCGATAAACGTCAGCCCGGTTTCTTCAGCGTTGTCTACTCCCAGCTCGGTTTGAGCAACGATATCCAGACCAAAATCTTCCAGCAGCGAGGCCAGCTCGCGGACCTTTCCGGCATTGCCGGTGGCGAGAACAACTTTTTGCATGATTAATCCTGTATAGAGCCAGGCTCTTATTCTGTCAGCGCCGCGACCTGAGTCGGGATCTGTTGCGGGTTAATGATTTTTATCTGTTTGTGCCGACCCAGCTCGCCTTTTTCAAGAAGCACCTGGCTTTTCGCGACGCGAAACTGTTTGGCGAGGAACTTAATCAGATGGGCGTTTGCCTGACCATCAACGGGCGGGGCGGTAATGGCGACTTTGAGCTCGTCGCCATGTAAACCAACGATGCTATCACGGCTGGCCTTGGGCTGAATATACAGCCGCAAAACCAGCCCGTCAGCGCAGGCTTCGACGGCACTCATAGCGCCATCCACAGTCCCGGAAGCAGAACGTTACCGGTTGCCTGCAGCAGCTCGGAAATGCCCATGTTAATCACGTACAGCAGCAGAACCAGCACCATCGGCGAGAAGTCGATACCGCCCATGGACGGCAGCAGCTTGCGAATAGGGCGCAGCAGCGGGTCGGCGAGCTGCATCAGCACGTATTCAACCGGGCTGCGGCCCTGGCTTACCCAGCTCATAATCGCCATCAGCAGCAGCACCCAGAAAATCAGCAGGCCGATAGTCTTAATCAGGATCAGCAGCGCGGAAATCCAGATGATCGGCTGGAAGGTGACCACCATAAACAGCACGATGGCTTTGATGACGCAGAGAATAAAGGCCAGCAGCATCGAGGCGCTGTCGAGCGGCCCCAGGGCCGGGATAATACGGCGCAGCGGCCCAACCACCGGCTGGGTTGCCTTCACCACAAACTGCGAGAAGGGGTTGTAAAAGTCGCAGCGTGCCCACTGCATCCAGACGCGTAACAACATGATCATAGTGTAGAGTTCAATGACCGTTGAAAGCAGGAAAGTCAACGTCTTCATGGCGTTCCTCAGATTCCTTAATTTTTGCTGTAGTCGCGCGCACCGAAAATTGCGGTACCGATGCGCACCATAGTGCTTCCCGCCGCGATAGCGGCTTCCATATCATCCGACATTCCCAGAGACAGCGTATCGACCGCAGGGTAGTGCGCCTTAAGTCGCGCAAATGCTACCGCCATTTGTTGGGCGACGGCAAACTGCCTTACATACTCTGACTCAGGGGCCGGAATGGCCATTAATCCGCGTAGCTGCAGATGCGGCAGGGCGTCGATCTCTGCCGCCAGCGCATCCAGCTCCTCAGGCGGGATCCCTGATTTGCTTTGCTCATCGCTGATATTAATTTGAATCAACACGTTAAGCGGCGGCAGATGCGCCGGACGCTGCTCGCTTAGCCGGGTGGCGATCTTCAGCCGGTCGACGGTGTGGCACCAGTCGAAATGCTCCGCCACCAGACGACTTTTGTTGGACTGCAGCGGGCCAATAAAGTGCCACTGCAAATGGTGAACCCCGGCATCCTGAAAGTGGCGAATTTTTTCCACGCCTTCCTGAACGTAGTTTTCACCGAAAGCCACCTGACCGGCAGCTACCGCTTCTTCAACCGCGCTCGCAGGTTTGGTTTTACTGACTGCAAGCAACGTAACTTCTTCTGGCGAGCGGCCGCAGCGAGCGGCAGCGCCTGAGATTTTGTCCCGGACCTGTGCCAGGTTATGCGCAATATCGTTCATATTCCGAGGATGAGTTATGGAGCTGGAAGAAATAGTGGCCCTTAGTGTAAAGCATAATGTCTCCGATCTACACCTGTGCAATGCCTCGGCGCCGCGCTGGCGTCGTCAGGGGAGGCTGGAGCCCGCGCCCTTCACGTCGCCGGAGATTGGCAAAATACTTGCGCAGTGGCTCAACGATGAGCAGCAGGCGCAGTGGCAGGCCAGCGGACAGGTTGATTTCGCGCTGGCGCTACCCGGCGGGCCGCGCCTTCGCGCCAGCGCATTTGCCCACACGCGCGGGCTATCGCTGGCGCTGCGCCTTCTGCCGGAAGCCTGCCCGCGGCTTGATGAGCTCTGCGTTCCCGCCGCGATAGCCGAGCTGCTCAATGAAGAGAGCGGGCTGATCCTCGTGACCGGCGCGACCGGCAGCGGTAAATCGACCACCCTCGCGGCGATGGTTGGCTATCTCAATCAGCGCCTCGACGGCCATATCCTGACCCTTGAAGATCCGGTGGAGTTTGTCCATGGCAGCAAGCGCTGCCTGGTCCAGCAGCGTGAAATTGGCCGCCACGCGCCGTCGTTTGCGGCGGCGCTGCGGGTGGCGCTGCGCCAGGACCCGGACGTCATTCTGCTGGGCGAGCTGCGCGACAGCGAGACCATCCGCCTGGCGCTGACGGCTGCGGAGACCGGGCACCTGGTGATGGCCACGCTGCATACCCGCGGCGCCGCGCAGGCGGTCGAGCGTCTGGTTGACGTTTTTCCTGCCCAGGAAAAAGAGCAGGTTCGCGGCCAGCTGGCGGGAAGTTTATGCGCCGTACTGGCGCAAAAATTATTACCGGATATATCTGGCGGTAGAGTTGCGCTATTCGAGCTTTTGGTAAATACCCCGGCGGTGGCTAATTTGATCCGCGAGGGTAAAACCCATCAACTTCCCGGCGTTATGCAGACCGGACAGCAGAGCGGAATGCAGACTTTTACGCAAAGTTTTCAACAGCGTGTCTCCTCCGGTCGCCTGTAGCCGGAGGTTTAATATTCAGTCATCATGCCAGTTTGTTGTTATCATAATGTTTTATTAATGTTCTTTGATATTGATTTTAAATATAGGTAAGCGTACATGATTACGTCAAAATAATGAGTGCCAGGAATTTGCTTAGGCATTATCTCTCGCAGGGATGGGAAAAAAATAAGATTATCTTTTGACACTTTTAATGAATTCACCTTATGCTGTTTGTGGGGATGGGATGATTCTTATAAAATATTGTTTTAATATGTAAATTTATTTCAGTTTATTAATGAGTATGTGATTTTTTTGTTTTAATTCATTTAACCACTATGATGGTGGATGCTTGCTAAGGAGAGTTTTAAGTGATTAATTTATCAGGCAATTACTCCCATTCTCGTCAGATTATCCTTATTACTCATCCCTCGATTCAGAGTAAGTCTTTTGTCAGCGGACTGGCGGAAACCCTATCGAACGCAGTGGCTCTGCATAATATCAATAAGCCGCTGACGCAGCGCTTAGCGAAAGACTGTGTAATATTATTTGATATTGCCGTGTCGAATAAAAAACTGAACGGCGTGTGGCGAAATATTATTCGATCGCACGCAGAGAGCCCGCGCCTGTTGATTATCAACATCGTACAAAAGTATGAGCTCTATGAGATGGCGCAGTGGCCCGCACTCTACGGCGTCTTCCGCCATGACGATGACGTCTCGCGTTTAATTGAGGGCGTTAAGGCCGTGCTGAACGGCGAACAGACGGCTGAATTGAGCGTGATGCACCCGGCGATGTACGCTGTGAATCATACATCGGTACCGGCGGAAAGCTCGCCGCTGACGGAACGGGAATGTGAGATCTTAAATGAGCTGCGCTGCGGTGCGACCAATATGGATATCGCCCGGGCGCTGTTCATTAGCGAGAATACGGTGCGCACTCATCTCTATAACGTCTTTCGCAAGCTGAGCGTGAAGAATCGTACCCAGGCGGTGAGCTGGGCTAACGAGCATCTCCGTCACTAGGTCTTCACGATGATGGTGCCGGCTCGGCGCCATCATGTCAGGGGTTAAAAACCCTGCTCGAAGTAGCTTTCCAGAATAACCACCGCCGAGGCTGAGTCGACGCTGCCTTTATTCAAGGCGCGAAACCCGCCGTGCTCAAAGAGCCCTGCGCGGGCCTCCACCGTGCTCAGACGCTCATCGTGCAGGGTTATCTTTACCCCAAAGCGGCCGTGAATTTTATTGGCGAAGTTGCGCGCGCGCGCGGTTAGCGGCTGCTCGGTACCGTCCATATTCAGCGGCAGGCCGACGATAACGGCTTCCGGCTGCCACTCTTTCAGCAGCTTTTCGATAACGTTCCAGTCCGGCTTCCCGTCCTGTGCTTTTAGTGCAGGAAGCGGGCGGGCGGTGCCGGTAATGCGTTGCCCAATCGCGACGCCGATGCTTTTGGTTCCAAAATCAAAGCCCAGTAAGGTTCCGCTCATTATGCGTGCCCCGCAACGCCGGGCATCGTCACAATATCGATCCCAATCAGTTTTGCCGATTCACGCCAGCGATCGGCAATCGGTGTTTTAAACAAAATATTCTGATCCGCCGGGGCGGTGAGCCAGGCGTTATCGAGCAGCTCCTGCTCCAGCTGCCCCTTTTCCCAGGAGGCGTAGCCCAGCGCCACCAGAACGTTGCTCGGCTGCTTATCGGTACCGAGAGTTTCCAGCACGTCCCGCGACGTGGTGATCACGGTATTGTCGGAGATACGAATGCTGGAAGAGAAGTCAGAGGGCGGCGAGTGCAGAATAAATCCGCGATCTTCCGCCAGCGGGCCGCCAAGCATGACCGGCTTATCGAGGCGAATATCGGGGTTGCGCGGCTCAGCGACAATTTTCAGCTTCTCGAGGATCCCGTCAATCTGCAGATTTTCCAGCGGTTTGTTGACGATAATACCCATGGCACCATCATCGTTGTACTCGCAGATATAGACCACGGAGCGGCGGAATATGGGGTCCTGAAGAGCAGGCATGGCAATCAAAAAGTGATGCTGTAAATTCATTGGCAGAGGTTCTGTTCCTGGTTCAAAAAAGCAGCACCCAGTATGCGGGCAAAGTGCCGCCCTGTCGATTCAACTTTATCTTTCACGCTACGGGGGCGTTGGCTTCCTCGCTCGCCCCGGTCACATAGTAAAACTATGCTCCCGGGCGCTCGCTGCGTCGCCGCCTTCCCGTAGCGCGAAATCTTTCGTTGAATCTATCGGCTCGAAGGGAAAAAGGTAAAAAAGCGAAGAGCGAATAACGAATAACAAAAAAACGAAGAGTAAAAGGGCGTTGGCCCTTTTACTCTTAAGCTTTTGTTGATGCAAGCCGGCTCATCTATAAGCCGCGGATTACTTAGCGAGGCGCTTCTCGATGGCGTCCATCAGCATCCCGGTGATGGAGATCGGGAAGGCGGCCTCAATTTCGCGTACGCAGGTTGGGCTGGTGACGTTAATTTCCGTCAGGCGATCGCCGATGATATCCAGACCGACGAAAATCAGGCCCTTGGCCTTCAGCGTAGGACCGACGCGGCGGGCAATCTCCCAATCGCTCTCGGTCAGCGGGCGGGCTTCGCCGCGACCGCCGGCGGCCAGGTTGCCGCGCGTCTCTCCGCCCTGAGGAATACGCGCCAGGCACCAGGGAACCGGCTCGCCGTCGACGACCAGCACGCGCTTATCGCCATCCTTGATGGCCGGCAGATAGTTTTGCGCCATGCAGTAGCGGCTGCCCAAGTCGGTCAGCGTTTCCGCAATCACCGGCAGGTTAGGATCGCCCTCTTTCACGCGGAAAATAGAGGAACCGCCCATGCCGTCCAGCGGCTTGAGGATAATATCGCCGTGCTTTTCCCAGAAGGCTTTCAGCTGCGCCTTGTTGCGGGTGACCAGCGTTTCTGGCGTCAGGTCGGCAAACCAGGCGGTAAACAGCTTCTCGTTACAGTCGCGCAGGCTCTGCGGCTTGTTGACGATAAGCGTGCCCTTATCTTCCGCGCGCTCCAGAATATAGGTGGCATAAATGAACTCGGTATCGAACGGCGGATCCTTACGCATCAGAATCACGTCGAGATCCGCCAGCGGCAGATCCTGCTCACCGCTGAACTCGTACCACTTGTCGTAATTCTGCTCGACGCTCAGCGTGCGCGTACGGGCGCGGGCTTCGCCGTTGATTAAGTACAGGTCGTTCATCTCCATATAATGGAGTTCGTAGCCACGACGCTGGGCTTCCAGCAGCATGGCGAAGCTGGTGTCTTTCTTGATGTTGATGGTTGCGATGGGGTCCATCACGATGCCGAGCTTGATCATTATTATTCTCCGTTAACGCTTCAACCTAAGTCGCCAAAACGCACCTGTAGCGCGGTAATGGCGGTTAGCGCAGTTGTCTCTGTACGCAGAACGCGCGGTCCCAACAGAATATCAGTAAACTGGTAACGAGCGGTCATCGCGATCTCTTCCGCTGACAGCCCTCCTTCAGGACCAATCAGCAGACGAATGCGCTCGACCGGCAGCGGCAGCGTGTTAATGCTGGCGCTGGCGCGAGGGTGCAGGTTCAGCTTCAGGCTGTCGTCCTGCTCCGCACACCATGCCTCCAGCTGCATGGCCGGGCGAATTTCTGGCACCACGTTGCGGCCGCTCTGCTCGCAGGCGGCAATGGCGATTTTCTGCCACTGCTGGATCTTTTTCTGCAAGCGTTCGGCATCCAGTTTAACCCCGCAGCGCTCGGAAAACAGTGGCGTAATGAGGCTTACCCCGAGCTCGATCGATTTCTGGATGGTGAATTCCATCTTTTCGCCGCGCGACATGACCTGACCGAGGTGAATATGCAGCGGCGATTCGCGGTCGTCACGCTCGCCGCTGACGATCTCAACCGTCACGTTTTTCTTGCCCGCGTCGACGATTGTGGCTTCAAATACCTGATTACTACCGTCAAAAAGCTGAATGGCCTGGCCTTTACCCATTCGCAGTACGCGACCAACGTGGTTCGCCGCGTCGTCGGAAAGGGCTATCTGGCTGCCGACGATAATCGGTTCGGGGTGGTGGATGCGGGGAGTGCGCATGCTTGATATTCCGTTCTTCGCGCAGGCCCCGGTTCCCCGCTGCGGCGAGAGAATAGCGGGACCTGCAAATTAACAATTGCCGCTAGTGTAGGTTAGCTCTTTTGCGCCTGGCAAGCCTGCTGGACGTAAGGATTGTGGTTGCCCTGAACTTTAGCGATACGCTCATCGCGTTCGCACTCCCAACGGGTGACCGGGTAGGTCTTATCCCAGGCGGTAAAAAGCTGGGTTTGCTGACGGGAAAGCGTGAGCTGATAGCTATCGCGCATATAGAAGTAGGTCCGCGCAATCGCCCCGCGCGCGCGCGCCGGCGGCTCGGCGACCTTCTCTTTAAAATCGACCTTCATCGCGCACTGGCCGTACTGGCCTTCGCCGCCTTTCCACTGGCTGTACATATAGTTAGCGCGGTCGCCGTTGACCTCGCCAACCGCCGGCTGCAGGTTGTGCATATCGCTTTCCATCCTGCGGTATACCGGATCTTTGGCGCAGTTTTTACGCCCGCCGTCCTGCCAGCACTGGCGCTGGTGGCCAAACTGCCACGCCGGGACGACGTGCTCCCACTCGACGCGGCTGGCGCGGTTTTCGTTTTTACGCACTTTATAGCCGCAGGATTGTAGATTGATTACGCCTTTTTTACCCTGCCAGTCGATTTTGCAGCCGCAGTAGAAGTCGCCGGGGGCATCGGCGTTAACCTTCACTCCGGCGGTTTTTGCCTGGGAAAAACTATGGATCCCTTCGGCCATTGACTGACCGCTAAAGGCCGCAGTCAAAAGCGCTGCGGCAAAAATATGAGTACGGGACATCGTGAACTCCGTGTCAAAACGAGCCCGCAACGTAGCGAATGCGATTGTCAGATGCAATCAGTCAGATCAGAAAATTTCCAGTTATAGCCGATATTTACTCTTCGGCGACCAGCAGATCGCCGCAGCGAACGCAGCGGTAGGTGGCTTCGCCGCGCGTCACACGGTTGTGACGGCGAACGGTGAGCTGGTGCTGCTGGCACTGGCAGCGGTAGGGGAAAGTATTCTGCCGCACGGAGTCCAGTTCGAAGCGGTGGGTGCGGCGGGCCGGCACTTCCAGCACGCTTTCCATCATCCACTTCCACTCTTTGCCGTGCGGCGCCACGCGTCCAAAATGCTGCCACACCAGCAGGTGCGCCAGCTCGTGCGGCACAACCTCATCGATAAACGCCTGCTGGTTCTCCAGCAGCAGCACCGGGTTGAGGCGAATTTCATTCTTCTCCAGCCAGGCGGTGCCGGCGGAGGTTCCCCGCTGCTGATAGACCAGCACGGGTTCCGGATAGCGGCGCTCAAGCTTGAGGTTCGCGAGGGCGAGTTTTTCCCGCAGGCTGCGCATTACGGCCTGCTGCGTAGCGATGGGAATTCGGGGTGTCTTCATAGCGCCAGAGGATAGTGCGGCGAGGAGAGGAGAGCAAGAAGAAGCTTCCTCCCGGGGGGAGGAAGCGCGGTGATGACTAGTCGCGAGCGCCGATTTCACGCAGCGGACGGCCCTTCATCAGGTTACGTTCGATATGTTCCAGCGAAACGTTTTTGGTTTCCGGAATAAGCCACAGGGTCAGGAAGATGAACAGGATATTCAGGCCGCCATAGACCCAGAAGGTGTTCGCGCTGCCCAGCGAGTTCAGCATGGTCAGGAAGGTCGCACCGACAATCATGTTGGCAATCCAGTTGGTGGCCGTGGAGCAGGTGATGCCGAAATCGCGGCCCTTCAGCGGCTGAATTTCTGAACACAGGACCCAGATTAGCGGGCCAGCGCTCATTGCGAAGCCGACGATAAACATCAGCAGCATCAGCACGGAGAAGTACTGCGCGGTCGTGGAGTGGATGCCGATATGCATCATGCTGCCCAGCACGCCCATGCCGACGGCCATGACGATAAAGCCGAGGATCAGCGTTGGCTTACGGCCCCAGCGGTCAACCAGGCCGATCGCGATAAAGGTCGCCAGCACGTTGGTCAGGCCGACGATAACCGTGCCCCACATCTGCTCGGTGGTGTTGGCGTAGCCCGCCAGCTCAAAGATCTTCGGCGCGTAGTACATGATGACGTTCATCCCGGTGAACTGCTGCATCACCTGCAGCAGGACCCCGAGGAACACCGCGCGGCGGAAATTGCTGTTCTCTTTAAACAGCTCCCAGCCGGACTGTTTGACCTTCAGGCTTTCACGGATTTCATCGAGCTCACGTTTGGCTTCCGCGCTGGTATCACGCAGGCGCAGCAGCACGCGCTCAGCGTCGACAAAGCGGCGTTTTGCGGCAAACCAGCGCGGGCTGTCCGGCAGGAAGAAGACGCCAATCAGCAGCAGAATGGCCGGGATGATAATGACCCCGAGCATCCAGCGCCATGCGCCGCTGTAGCTAAACGCGGTATCCGACAGATAGGCGCCGAGAATACCGATGGTGATCATCAGCTGATACATCGAGATCATGCTGCCGCGAATTTTCTCCGGCGCAATTTCCGAGAGATACAGCGGGGCGGTGTAGGAGGCGACGCCTACCGCCAGGCCGAGCAGTATGCGGGAGATCAGCAGCACTTCAACATTCGGCGCGGCGGCGGAGCACAGCGAGCCGGCAACGAACAGGATGGCGCCGATCATCAGGCTTTTCTTACGGCCCAGCTTGAAGGAGAGCCAGCCGCTGCCGACCGCACCGACCGCGGCGCCGAACATCATGGAGCTCACCACCCATTCCTGAGTGTGAGCGGTAATCTGAAACTCGTTGGCAATAAAGGGTAGGGCACCCGCAATGACGCCGATATCAAGGCCAAAAAGCAGGCCGGCCAGTGCGGCGAGGAAACAGACAAAGAACGTCATCGTTTTGTTCGAGCGCCCTTGTTTTTTGTTGTCAGGCATAACGCCCTCCAGTTGAGTTATTGATTCTGTCGCTGCTTAGAGTAGGGGAGTGCGTAGCAAAAAAATGTGATTGCAATCACGCCTGTGTAATCGCTTACACCAAGGTAAAGAAACGTAATCAATAAATATTTATATAAATCAATGTAGTATGTAATTTTAGTCAATGGGGTGAAAAACGGAAATCAGACTTTCCTGAAATGGTATGTAACATTGTGAAATACTGCTTCATTAACGCTGATCTGGAGCTAATTAATGGCTTCCAATCTGATGTAATCGCTTTCATTTTCTGCACAGCTTAGGAATCGGAGGGCGGAGGGGCGCGGCGCGAAGAGGGGAAGAAGTAAAGAAAAAGGCCAGCACGAGGCTGGCCTTTGAAACGGTGAAGCGCGCGGTTATTTCAGGCCGGCAGCTTCGCGCAGCAGAGCAGCTTTGTCGGTTTTTTCCCATGGGAAATGTTCGCGACCAAAGTGGCCGTATGCCGCGGTTTCTTTGTAGATCGGATGCAGCAGATCCAGCATCTGGATCAGGCCGTACGGACGCAGGTCGAAGAATTCGCGCACCAGCAGAGTCAGCTGCTCGGTCGCAATTTTTTCGGTGCCGAAGGTTTCAACCATGATAGAAGTCGGTTCAGCCACGCCGATTGCGTAGGAAACCTGAATCTCACAGCGATCGGCCAGGCCTGCAGCGACGATGTTCTTCGCCACATAGCGCGCTGCGTAAGCCGCGGAGCGGTCAACTTTAGACGGATCCTTACCGGAGAACGCGCCGCCGCCGTGACGAGCCATGCCGCCGTAGGTATCAACGATGATTTTACGCCCGGTCAGGCCGCAGTCACCCATCGGGCCGCCGATAACAAAGCGGCCGGTTGGGTTGATAAAGAATTTGGTGGCGTTGCTCAGCCATTCGGTCGGCAGAACCGGCTTGATGATCTCTTCCATCACCGCTTCCTGCAGCGATTTCTGATCGATATCTTCCGCGTGCTGGGTCGACAGTACCACCGCGTCGATGCCGACGATTTTGCCGTCGTCATACTGGAAGGTCACCTGGCTCTTCGCATCCGGACGCAGCCACGACAGCGTGCCGTTTTTACGCACTTCAGCCTGACGCTGCACCAGACGGTGAGCATAGGTGACCGGTGCCGGCATCAGCACGTCGGTCTCGTTAGTGGCATAGCCAAACATCAGGCCCTGGTCGCCCGCGCCCTGCTCCAGTGGATCGGCACGGTCAACGCCCTGGTTGATGTCCGGAGACTGCTTGCCGATTGCGCTCAGCACGGCGCAGGAGTTGGCATCAAAGCCCATATCGGAATGCACGTAGCCAATTTCACGAACCGTATTACGGGTGATCTCTTCGATATCAACCCATGCGCTGGTGGTGATTTCACCGCCAACCAAAACCATGCCGGTTTTGACATAGGTCTCACACGCAACGCGGGCTTTCGGATCCTGTTCCAGGATCGCGTCAAGCACGGCATCGGAGATTTGGTCAGCAATTTTGTCTGGATGCCCTTCTGATACGGACTCGGACGTAAAAAGGTGTTTTGCCATGTTTTATTTTACCTGTGGAGTATTCGTATAGCTCATACTGTTGTGTGGATTAGCTTTGGTGGATGATTCTACCAAAGCCTGCAGGTAGTGACACGAGCAGTCTGAGTGTTAATCAGTATAGATGGATTAACTTCTGGACGGCTATTTTAGGTCAAGTCTTAATCCCATTTCCAGACTTTTTTGATGCGCATCGCATTTATGCGTAATAGCCGGTGGAAATTTTTCCTGCCAGATGCGGCAACGCGCATATTTTTATTTTGCATTTTAGCCTGCTTCTCGGTATAAAACGCCGCGCACGGCTCATTATGACAGCGCACGAAGAGTACCTCGTGACGCCACTTCCAGCCGGGTTAAGCACTCTGTATTGACAGAATCCCGCAGCGGCCTTTGCGCCTGCTGCCAGATAGATAGCTTTGGCTTGTCGCTGGCCCGTTTCGGGGCAGTGTGGAGGTGATACCAGATAATGAACCCACGTTTTTCACCTGATTCGTCGCGTCGTTCCGTCGCGCGTCACTATCCCGCAATCTGCATCTCTTTCATGCACACCTGCCGATGTTCTACCCATCTCGGCGCTTCTCAGGATTCCAGGGCCGGAAGGTCGTCAGAAAACTGAACAAGGGCTCTCTTGCCGCTATCGCAAGGGTTTTCTCGTGGTTTCTCCGGACTGTCACATTAGGTTCGGGTACGTGTTTTATTATCATATGAAGAAGAAACCGGTCGCGCAGCCGCAGCGCCAGCACTATCTGCTGGGGTTTAGGACTGTTCATGGGTTGTTATCGCGTCTTTGGACTGCGATAGTAGTTAACTGTCTTACACTTATTATTAAAAATTGAGGTTCGCTATGTCTGACGACATGTCTATGGTTTCGCCTTCGTCAGCAGGCGAACACGGTGTACTACGTTCTATGCAGGAGGTGGCGATGAGCTCCCAGGAAGCTAGCAAAATGCTACGTACTTATAATATTGCCTGGTGGGGTAATAACTACTACGACGTCAACGAGCTGGGCCATATCAGCGTTTGCCCGGATCCTGACGTACCGCAAGCGCGCGTCGATCTTGCCGAATTAGTTAAAGCGCGTGAAGCGCAGGGGCAGCGCTTGCCTGCACTGTTTTGCTTCCCGCAGATCCTGCAGCATCGCCTGCGCTCGATTAACGCCGCCTTCAAGCGTGCGCGCGAGTCCTACGGCTATAACGGCGACTATTTCCTCGTTTACCCGATTAAGGTTAACCAGCATCGTCGCGTGATTGAGTCGCTGATTCACTCCGGCGAGCCGCTGGGCCTGGAAGCCGGTTCAAAGGCCGAACTGATGGCGGTGCTGGCGCACGCGGGCATGACCCGCAGCGTGATCGTCTGTAACGGCTATAAAGACCGTGAATATATCCGCCTCGCGCTGGTCGGCGAAAAGATGGGCCACAAGGTCTATCTGGTCATCGAAAAGATGTCGGAAATCGCCATCGTGCTGGAAGAAGCCGCGCGCCTGAACGTGGTGCCGCGTCTTGGCGTCCGCGCGCGTTTAGCCTCGCAGGGCTCCGGTAAATGGCAGTCCTCCGGCGGCGAGAAATCCAAGTTCGGCCTCGCGGCGACGCAGGTTCTGCAGCTGGTTGAAATTCTGCGCGCGGCGGGGCATCTGGAAAGCCTGCAGCTGCTGCATTTCCACCTTGGCTCGCAGATGGCCAACATTCGCGATATCGCCACCGGCGTGCGCGAATCCTCACGCTTTTACGTCGAGCTGCATAAGCTGGGCGTCAATATCCAGTGCTTTGACGTCGGCGGCGGCCTGGGCGTGGACTATGAGGGCACCCGTTCGCAGTCCGACTGCTCGGTGAACTACGGCCTCAACGAGTACGCGAACAATATTATCTGGGCGATCGGCGACGCCTGTGAAGAGAACGGCCTGCCGCACCCGACGGTGATTACCGAATCCGGGCGTGCGGTCACCGCGCACCATACCGTGCTGGTCTCCAATATTATCGGCGTCGAGCGTAACGAATACACCGAGGCAACTCCGCCTGCGGAAGATGCGGCGCGCCCGCTGCAGAGCATGTGGGAAACCTGGCAGGAGATGCACGAGACCGGCAACCGCCGCTCGCTGCGCGAATGGCTGCACGACAGTCAGATGGACCTGCACGATATTCACACCGGCTACTCTTCCGGCACCTTCAACCTGCAGGAGCGCGCGTGGGCGGAGCAGCTGTATCTGAACATGTGTCACGAAGTGCAGAAACAGCTCGATCCGAGCAACCGCGCGCACCGTCCAATCATTGACGAGCTGCAGGAGCGGATGGCGGATAAAATTTACGTCAACTTCTCGCTGTTCCAGTCGATGCCGGACGCGTGGGGTATCGATCAGCTGTTCCCAGTGATGCCGCTGGAAGGGCTGAACATGGTGCCTGAGCGCCGCGCGGTGCTGCTGGATATCACCTGCGACTCCGATGGCGCTATCGATCACTACGTCGACGGTGACGGGATCGCTACCACCATGCCGATGCCGGAATACGATCCTGATAACCCGCCGATGCTGGGCTTCTTTATGGTCGGCGCCTACCAGGAGATCCTCGGCAACATGCATAACCTGTTCGGTGATACCGAAGCGGTTGACGTGTTCGTCTTCCCTGACGGCAGCGTTGAAGTTGAGCTCTCCGACGAAGGGGATACCGTGGCCGATATGCTGCAGTACGTGCAGCTGGATCCGAACACGCTGCTGACCCAGTTCCGCGATCAGGTGAAAAACTCCGGTCTCGACGAGGCGCTGCAGCAGCAGTTCCTCGAAGAGTTCGAAGCGGGCCTGTACGGCTACACTTATCTGGAAGACGAGTAACATGCTGCGCGCCCTCTCTGGTGAAGGAGGGGGCAACAGGTCACGCAAACGCGATACCGACTTGAACCCGCATGCATTAACGGCGATAATTCGCCCAACAAGCAGTTACCCTATTCAAACCCTTCCTCGTCGGGCCTAACGACGCGGAGGGGTTTTTTTATGTGCATTTTTAATACTATCGCCTGTAAAAAGAGGTCACACCCATGAGCACTTTAGGTCATCAATACGATAATTCCCTGGTCTCTAACGCGTTTGGTTTTTTGCGTCTGCCGCTGAACTTCCAGCCGTACGACAGCGACGCCGACTGGGTGATCACCGGCGTTCCTTTTGATGCGGCAACCTCCGGCCGCGCGGGCGGGCGTCACGGTCCTGCGGCGATCCGTCAGGTTTCCACCAACCTCGCCTGGGAAGGCAACCGCTTCCCGTGGAACTTCGACATGCGCGAGCGTCTGGACGTTGTCGACTGCGGCGACCTGGTTTACGCCTTCGGCGACGCGCGCGACATGAGCGAACGTTTGCAGGCCCACGCTGAGAAGCTGCTGGCGGCCGGGAAACGTATGCTTTCCTTCGGCGGCGATCACTTCGTCACCCTGCCGCTGCTGCGCGCGCACGCTAAGCATTTCGGTAAAATGGCGCTGGTACATTTCGATGCCCATACCGACACCTACGCCAACGGCTGTGAGTTCGATCACGGCACCATGTTCTACACCGCGCCGAACGAAGGCCTGATTGACCCGAACCACTCGGTGCAGATCGGTATCCGCACCGAGTTTGACAAAGACAACGGCTTTACCGTGCTGGATGCGGGCCAGGTTAACGATCGCACCGCTGACGATGTTATCGCTCAGATCAAACAGATCGTTGGCGATATGCCGGTCTATCTGACCTTCGACATTGACTGCCTGGATCCGGCGTTTGCGCCGGGTACCGGTACGCCGGTGATCGGTGGGCTGACCTCGGATCGCGCGATCAAGCTGGTGCGCGGCCTGAAGGATCTGAACATCGTTGGGATGGACGTGGTGGAAGTGGCCCCGGCCTACGATCAGTCCGAGATCACCGCCCTGGCGGCGGCGACCCTGGCGCTGGAAATGCTCTATATCCAGGCGGCGAAAAAGGGCGAATAAGCCCTAAGCGCTCACTGCTGCTGCGCGACGCATGCGCAGCAGCAGCACGCCTCCGGCAAGCAGGGTAACGACCTGTGACGCCACCAGTACCGAAAATCCTGAACTGACCGACCCGACCGACTTCATCACCAGCCCCATCAGCAGCGGGATAAACGCCGCGCAGATATTGCCGATACCGTTAATGATGCCGTAGGCGCTGCCTACCGCCCCCTTCGCCGCGTGATGCTGCACCACCGCCGGTATCGCCGCCCCCTGAAGCCCCCAGAATATATTGGCCGACAGCATAAACAGCGCTAGCCACGCCGGCTGGTGGCTGAGCATCAGCGCCAGTATCGAGCAGGCCGTCAGAAGGCCGCCGCTTATAAACAGCAGCGGAGCCTGCTCGGGACGCATTTTATCGAGCAGCACGCCGCCCAGAAATTTAGAGCCCAGGCTGAGCAGAAAGGGGATCGCCGCCAGAACGCCGGTGGCCTGTAGCGAGAAGTGATGCTCATCGCGTAGCCACGCCGGCAGCCAGGCGCTGCTGCCCCACAGATAGCTGAGGGTGGCGATCTCGACCAGCAGGATCCAGCCGAGGAGCGGCGTACGCCAGGCCAGCTGAAACGTCTGCTTAAAGCCGGCGCGAGACCTTTGCGTCGTCGCAGCAGGAGCCGGCAGGAAGCGCCAGATCAGCCCGCCGCCGAGCAGCAGGTTCAGCGCGGCCAGGCTGTAAAAAGAGCCCTGCCACCCCTGATGCCCGATTAAAAAAGTGACCAGCGGGAAGCCCACCGCCAGCCCCAGCGAGACCCCGAGCGCGGTGACCGCGTTCGGTTTGCCGATCTCGTCGGCGGCGAAGCTGTCGCTGATAAACCGCGTTTTGAGCGAAAACAGCGGCCCCTCCGCAATACCTAGGATAACGCGGGCGATCAGCATCCCGAACAGCGATCCGAGCAGCGGAGAAACGGCGCACACCGCGGCCCAGATAGCGATGCTGATTAATAGCCCCTGCCGATAGTGCAGCCGGTTTTCAATCACCGGCGTTAAGAGTAGTGCCGACACTCCATAGCCCACGAGAAAGCAGGTCATCAGCATTCCCTGTAACATTCTGTTTTCATTTAGCTGAAAGTGGGCCGCAAATTCGGGGTTAAGTATCATCACTGAGATATTTACCCGGTCAATATAAGAGATGATAATTAACAACATCAGCGCGATTGTTCCCTGCCATCTTGCGGTCATGATTATTCTTTTCTCCCGGTCAATTATGAATCAAGGACGCTGTTTTTAAATAACGGTGATAGTTACGGATGTAAAATGGTTAACAGGTGAAACTCGTTGTTTTAAAAAGAATTTATTGAAAGTTGTTTCACCGGTGAAACTTTATGTTTAGCCGGCTTTATCATTTTTAATGATTGTATGGAAAAGAAGTCAATAGTCATTTTCGAAAAGTTAAGCGCCTGCTGAATTTATTTTCACGCCCACCTTTTAAATATCACAATTTCATATTACCGCAATTTTTCGTGATCGATTGCACACTTAGATAATTAAATCACGGTCGGTTAACAAATCCTTCACATTGCCGCTTGACGAAAGATTGAACGCTTTTATATTGACCGTATTAAATAAGAAACAGAGTTTCATATATGAAACAAAGCCTGGAGGATCGTGATGAGCTGGATAGGCGTATGTGACGCAGAGCAGGTACAGGAAGATTTCCCTTATAGCGGCAATATCGACGGTAAAGAGATCGGCATTTATCTGATTGATGGCGAGTATTACGCGCTGGAGGACGTGTGTCCCCATGCCTATGCGCTGTTAAGCCAGGGCTTTGTGGAAGACGGCAAGGTTGAATGCCCGCTGCATGAAGCGGTATTCGATGTGAAAACCGGTCAATGCCTGCACGGTCCGGGCGGTCGTAGCCTCAATCGTTACCCGGTGCGGGTATTCGACAATCAGATTCAGATTACTTTTATCGAGGAGAGCGTGGCATGAGCGAAACCCTGAACTTCAACCCGGCGCTGCCGGAAAGCCGCCAGTTTACGCCACCTGCAGAAGGCGGGAACGGCAACATTCATAAGCCGGGCGACTATCACAACCTTATCTGGCAAACCCGCAGCCGCGTCCCGGAAAACTGGGAGCTGCAGCTTATCGCCACCCTTGAAGGGCTGTTTGAGCAGGGCGCAGAGAGCCTGGCGCAGCTGGTAGACGGGCTGAACGACCTGAGAATGCACGACCAGCAGGGCGAACCGTGGAGCGAGGCCAGCTTCGAGGCTTTTTTGCAGGTAAACGGATACTGAGGACATAGCGATGACGACAACGGTACAAAACTATCTCGATAAAGGTTTACGCGGCCTGTGGTATCCGGTGCTGGCAAGCTGGGAGGTGCAGTCCGCGCCGGTAGGCATCACCCGCCTCGGCGAGCAGATCGTTATCTGGCGTAATAAAGACGGCCAGCTGCAGGCGCTGGAAGACCGCTGCCCGCACCGCGGCGCGCGCCTGTCGATGGGCTGGAACCTCGGCGATCGGATTGCCTGCTGGTATCACGGGGTGGAAGTGGCCGGCAACGGCGAAGTGAAAGATGTACCGGCAGTCGATAAATGCCCGCTGGTGGGCCAGCAGTGCGTACGTAGCTACAACGTCCAGGAAGCGCACGGGGCGATCTTCTTATGGTTTGGCGCCACGGCGAACCAGCAGCCGGAGGAGCTGACCTTCCCGGAAGAGCTGGCTAACGGCGACAAATACAGCAACTTCCTCTGCACCGCCGCGTGGAAATGCAACTATCAGTACGCGCTGGAAAACGTCATGGATCCGATGCACGGTACCTATCTGCACTCCTCTTCGCACTCGATGGCGGAAGGGGAGCGTAAAGCGGACATGGTGCTTCAGCCGACCAAAACCGGCTTTATTTTTGAGAAGAAGGGGCAGAGCGGCGTCAACTTTGACTGGGTAGAGCTCGGCAACAGCGGCGCCTGCTGGATGCGCCTGTCGATCCCGTATCAGAAACGCTTTGGGCCAGGAGGCCACTTCTTTATCGTCGGCATGGTGGTGCCGGAAGATAACGACAACTGTCGGGTCTTTTTCTGGCGTATCCGCGGCGTGCAGGGCTGGCAGCGCGATATGTGGCGCTTCATGTACCGCAACCGCCTGGAAAAACTGCACTGGGAAGTGCTCGAGCAGGATCGCGTGGTGCTGGAGAGCCTGGCGCCGAACGCCCGCGACCACGAATATCTCTATCAGCACGACGTCGGACTGTCGCGCCTGCGCCGCATGATGCAAAAAGCGGCTAAAGAGCAGCTGGCGGCGCGCGAAGAACAGCAGGGCGCCGCCTGATGAACGGGCTGCTGAACGGAAAACGTATCGTGGTGACCGGGGCCGCGCGCGGGCTGGGCTATCACTTCGCCAAAGCCTGTGCGGAGCAGGGCGCGAAGGTGGTGATGTGCGACATCCTCGAGGGCGAACTGGCCGAGCGCGCGCATGGGCTCAGTGAACAAGGTTTTGCCATCGAGTCTTGCGTTATCGATCTCGCCGATCCGCACTCAATCGCGCAGGCGTTTAGCGCGATTGGCGAACGAGGTCCCATTGACGGACTGGTGAATAACGCCGCGATGGCCACCGGCGTCGGCGGCAAAAATATGATCGATTACGATCCGGATCTGTGGGATCGGGTGATGTCGGTTAACGTCAAGGGCACGTGGCTGGTGACCCGGGCGGCGGTGCCGCTGCTGCGTGAAGGCAGCGGGATCGTTAACGTGGCGTCGGACACCGCGCTGTGGGGCGCGCCGCGCCTGATGGCCTACGTCGCCAGCAAAGGCGCGGTGATCGCCATGACCCGCTCAATGGCGCGGGAGCTCGGGGAGAAGCGCATCCGCATTAACGCTATCGCCCCGGGGCTGACCCGCGTGGAGGCCACCGAGTACGTTCCGGCTGAACGTCATCAGCTGTATGAGAACGGCCGGGCCCTGAGCGGCGCACAGCAGCCGGAAGATGTCACCGGCAGCGTGGTGTGGCTGCTCAGCGAGCTGTCGCGGTTTATCACCGGGCAACTGATTCCGGTCAACGGCGGATTTGTTTTTAACTAAAGAGGCGAGGCGGTATGGCAAACGAGCGGGAAGTGAAGTATCTGGTGCCGGGCCTGGAGCGGGGGCTGGAGCTGCTGCTGGCGTTTGGCGAGCAGCATCGCGATCTGACCTTCTCCGAGCTGCATCGGCTGGTGGATATGCCGAAAGCGACCGCTTATCGCGTGGTGCAGACGCTGGAATATATGGGCTTTCTGGAGCGCAATCCGCGCACCAATACCTTTTCGCTCGGGATGAACGTCCTGCGTCTTGGCTTTGAATACATCGCCTCGCTGGATGTGGCGCAGGTCGGTCAGCCGGTGATTGAGCAGCTGCGCGATACCAGCCAGTGCAGCAGCCACCTGGCGATCCGCGACGGGCGGGACATTATCTACATCGCCCGGGTCAGCGCCGCCGGCTCGCGCATTAATCAGGTCAGCATCGGCACCCGCCTGCCGGTCCACTGCACTTCGCTTGGCCGCATGCTGCTAACCGATGTCTCCCGCCGCGAGTTCGAGCAGCTGTTCCCTGACGAGCGGCTGCCGGGCAATACGCCAGGGCAAATTCACGACCGCGAAGCGCTGTGGCAGATGGTGCAGCAGGATAAGGCGCGGGGCTTTGTGATCGGCGAGTCCTTCTACCGTCACGGCATCTCCTCCATCGTTTACCCGGTTTACGATCGCAGTGGACAGGTGGCGGCGGTGGTGAGCGTTCTGGTGCCGTCGGATGAGATCCCGCAGGCCGATCGCGAGCGGCTGCAAAACGATGTCAGCATGGCGGCGGACAAAATTTCTGGCTTCCTCGGGCATTTAGCTCAGGCTATTTAAATCAATACGTTAAATGCAGGCGCTTGGGTGCGTCGGGCATGTTTTACGCCCAAATCCGGGCGACCGAACGGTAAAGAGGCAACGAACGATGAGTGTAACCGGAATTGAAAAGCTGGAATTTGGCGTCGACGACCTGACCCACAGCGCCAAATTTATGCGTGATTTTGGCCTGACGAGCGATGCCGGCGGCCGGGGTTTTACCACCCTGAGCGGCGCCCAGATCATGCTCAACTCGATAAACAGCCCGGATCTGCCGCCCGCCTTTGAGGCGGGCAATACCCTGCGCCGGATGACCTGGGGCGTAGCGGACCGGGCGGCGCTGGAGGCGCTGCGGCCGAAGCTGGCGCAGCAGCCGGCCTTTCGCGAAGTGGACGGCGCCCTCGAATGCCAGGATCCGAACGGCATGACGCTGCGGGTTCAGGTGAGCCAGCAGACGCCGGTTGAGCTGGACGTCGAGCCGATAAACCAGTGGGGCGACGTGCGGCGAATTGATACGCCGAGCCCGGTTTACGAGCGCGCCCAGCCGATCAACATCGGCCACGTGGTGTTCTTCGTTGAGGAGCTGGCGGCGGTAGAGAGTTTCTACCGCGAGGTGCTCGGTTTCCAGGTGTCCGATCGCTATATCAACCGCGCGGTGTTCCTGCGCTGCGGCGTGCGCGGCGGGCATCACAATCTCTTCTTATTACAGCTGCCGACCCGCAGGCGCGGCCTTAACCACGTCGCTTTTACGGTGCGCGATATCCACGAAGTGATCGGCGGCGGGATCGCGATGAACAAAAGCCAGTGGAGCACCTTTATCGGCCCCGGCCGCCACCCGGTCTCTTCGGCCTACTTCTGGTACGTCAACAGCCCGACCGGCGGCGCGTTCGAGTACTACACCAACGACGACTATCTGACGGAAAACTGGCAGCCGCGCGAGCTGGAACACTCCCTGGTTTCCTTTACCGAGTGGGCGGTGGAGGGCGGTATCGACCACGACACCCGCCGCCAGCAGAAAAAGCCGGAGGCGGTATGACGGTGCGGATAGTGATTATCGGCGGCGGCCAGGCCGGCGGCTGGGCGGCAAAAACGCTGCGTGATGAAGGCTTTGACGGCGAGATTTGCATCATCGCCGAGGAGGAGTGGGATTTTTACGAGCGCCCACCGCTGTCGAAGGCGGCGCTGCTGGAGGCCGAACCGGCGCTGCCGCGTCTGTTTAGCGCAGAAGCTCAGCAGGCGCTGAACCTGAAGTGGTATCGCCCGCAGCGCGCGGAAGCCATCGACCGTGAGGCGAGAACCGTGCGCCTGAGCGGCGGCGAGCGGCTGGCCTACGACCGCCTGCTGATCGCTACCGGCGGCCGCGCCCGCCTACCCGGCGAGGCGTGGGCGCAGCATCCCCAGGTCTACACCCTGCGCCACTGGCAGGATGCCCGGCGCCTGAAGCAGCGTCTGGCGGCCAGCACCCGGCTGGCGATCGTCGGCGGCGGCTGGATTGGCCTCGAGATTGCCGCCTCGGCGCGTAAAAGCGGCGTCGAGGTCACGCTCTACGAACAGCAGCAGGCGCTGTGCATGCGCTCGGTAAGCAGCGAGGTGTCGCAGGAGCTGGAATGGCTGCACCGCGATCGGGGGGTCAACGTCCGCACGGGGTGCGGCGCGCTGGGCCTCGAAGATAGCGACGGCCTGCCGGTGATCCGCTGCGACGGCCGACGTCAGACCTTCGACGCGGTGGTGGTGGGGATCGGCGTCGAGCTTAATCTGGAGCTGGCGCAGGAGGCGGGCCTGCCCGTCGATCGCGGGATCGTGGTCGATGCCCAGGGGCGAACCGCCGATCCGGCTATTTTCGCCGCCGGCGATGTTGCCCGCCATCACCAGTACGGATTGTGCATTCAGTCGTGGGCCTTTGCCCAGAATCAGGCGGTAGCGACGGCGAAGGCGATGCTCGATCCGCAGGCCGAGGGCTACGACGAAGCGCCGTGGCTGTGGTCGGATCAATACGCGCACAATATTCAGATCCTCGGGATCCCCCAGCCGGGAACCCGGACGGTGATTCGCCGCGATGCCAAAGGGCCGCTGTTTTTCTCGCTCGATAGCGACGGCCGGCTCAGCCAGCTGGTGGCGTTTAACGATGCGCGCACCGTCAAGCTGGCGAAGCGTTGGATGGCGGCGGGGAGAGATCTTTCCGCCGTGCCGCTCGACGATCTGACCTTTTCGCTGATGTCATTGCGATAACACCCGCACACCCTTAAGGGGGAGAGATGACCACATTAGAGACAAACACCGCGCCCTCCGTGGCGGGCGGTGAGGGCGTCCACGCGCCTGAAAAAGCTGTTCGTTGGGCTATTCCGCTCGCGCTGCTGGCCTGCGTACTGCTGGCGTTCTTCGATAAAATCAGCATTGCGGCGCTGTTTTCCGATAGCCACTTCCAGCAGGCGATGGGCATCGGTTTTGATACCACGCGCCTCGGCATCCTGATGAGCGCCTTTTTACTGAGCTACGGCTTCTCCTCGGTTCTGCTCAGCGGGCTGGGCGATCGTATCGCGCCGCTGCGCCTGCTCACCGGCATGATGGTGGCGTGGTGCGTATTGATGGTGATGATGGGATTCACCCACAGCTACAGCACCATGATCGTGCTGCGCGTGCTGCTCGGTATCGCCGAGGGGCCGCTGTTTCCGCTGGCCTTCGCTATCGTGCGCCACACCTTCCCGCAGCGTCTGCAGGCACGCGCCACCATGCTGTGGCTGCTCGGCACGCCGGTCGGCGCGGCCATCGGCTTCCCGCTCTCCATCTGGCTGCTCAGCACCTTCGGCTGGCAAAGCACCTTCTTTGCGATGGCGATGCTGACGGTACCGGTGCTGATTTTTGTCCGTATCGGCCTGCGCGGGATCCAGCTGGAGGGCAAAACCTCCGCGGCTGCCAGCTCGCAGGAAGAGCGGCGTAACGCGCGTCGGGAGCTGTTTGTCAGCCCGCACTTCTGGATGATCTGCATCTTCAATATTGCCTTCCTGACCTATCTGTGGGGCATCAACGGCTGGCTTCCGGGCTATCTGATTGAGGGCAAGGGTATCCACCTGGAGCACGCCGGCTGGCTGTCGTCGATGCCGTTTATCGCCATGCTGCTCGGCGAAATTATCGGGGCGTTGCTTTCGGACCGGGTGGATAAACGCGCGGCCGCCTGCTTTATCTCGCTGGCCGGAGCGGCGGTGGGCCTCGCGGCGGTGATGCACTTCACCAGTCCGCTGACGGTTATCGCGGCGATGAGCTTTAGCACCTTCATGTGGGGAACCGGCGCCCCCAATATTTTTGCGCTGCTGGCGAAGGCGACCCATCCCCGGGTCAGCGCCACGGCGGGCGGGATTTTCAACGGGTTGGGAAACTTTGCCGGCGCCCTGTCGCCTGCGGTGATGGGCGCGCTGATCGCCTTCACCCACAGCATGGATTCCGGACTGATCTTTCTGGCGGTGATGGCGGTCGTAGGCTGTCTCCTGTTGCTGCCGCTGCTAAGACGTTACTGAGGAGAAGACGATGACAGATTCAAGCGTAACTGCAAAACAGGGTCTCAAGCCTGAGCACTTGACGATGGAAGAGTGGATTGAGTCGCGTATCGCGCGCTTTGAGGGGCGCAAATATGACTGGAACGCGCTGAAGTTCCAGGCCGATTTCGACCCGAAATACCGCCGCGCCCAGATGCGCTACATCGGCACCGGCGCCACCGGCGTCGCCAGCGATACCAATACCGTGGCGGCGGAGAACTTCACCTTCTCCACCATGGTGCTGCCGGCGAAGTGCGAAGGGCCGCTGCACCTGCACGATGACGTCGAAGAGGTGTTTTTCATGCTCAAGGGGCAGATAACCCTGATGGTTCAGGACGGCGATAGCTACACCGAAACCGTGCTGCGCGAACGTGACCTGATCTCCGTCCCGCCGGGCATCTATCGAGGGCTGTTTAACCACGGCGAAGAGGAAGCGCTGATGTGCGTGATGCTCGGCACCCGCAAGCCGAATATCCCGACCTATCCGCAAGATCATCCCCTGTCGAAAGTGAAGCGGGGTTAAGGAAACATGATGACGGGTTTTCGTGAACAGGGGAGCGGCACGCCGCTGGTGCTGCTGCACGGCATCAGCTCCGGCGCGGCCTCCTGGCATAAGCAGATGGCGCTGCCCGGCTACCGCGTGCTGGCCTGGGATATGCCCGGTTATGGCGAAAGCCCGATGCTGTCGGCCGAGCGTGCGGATGCCGGCGATTATGCCGAGGCGCTGGCGCGGCTGCTCGACCACGCCGGCGTTGAGCAGGCGGTGCTGGTGGGCCACTCGCTCGGCGCGCTGGTGGCCAGCGCCTTTACGGCAAAGTACCCCGGGCGCGTTCTGCGCCTGGTACTGGCCGATGCCGCTCAGGGCTACGGCCGGGCAAATGCCGTGCAGCGTGAAAAAATCTGGCAGGGCCGCCAGCAGCAAATGGCCGCCGGCGGCGAAGCGATGGCGCAGGGCCGGGCGGCGAAGCTGCTGCACCCCTGTACCGATGGGGCCAACGTTGCCGTCGTTGCCGCCGGGATGCGCAGGCTGCGCGCCGAGGGCTACCTTGCCGCGGCGTGGATGCTGGCTCATGACGATATTCACCGCTGGCTTGGCGATTTCCGCGGCCGCTTTGAGGCGTGGTGCGGTGAGCAGGACGCCATTACCCAGCCTGAGCTGGTGCACGGTCTGGCGCTGCGCTACCGCATGCCGTACGTCGGCATCCCGCGAGCGGGGCACGCCAGCTATCTCGATAACGACACATTTTTCAATCAACAGCTTTTACGGGTAGGGGAAGAGGTGCGCGATGAATGCACAAATTGAGGGACGCGTAGCGGTGGTCACCGGCGGGTCGTCAGGAATTGGCTTTGAAACGCTGCGTCTGCTGCTGGGAGAAGGGGCGAAGGTCGCCTTCTGCGGCCGCAATCCGGATCGGCTCGCCAGCGCCCATGCGGCGCTGCAAAACGAATATCCGGGAGCGAACGTCTTCTCTTACCGCTGCGACGTGCTGAAAGAAGACGAGGTGCAGGGCTTTGCCGACGCGGTAGCGGCCCGCTTTGGCGGTGCCGACATGCTGATTAATAACGCCGGCCAGGGGTACGTGGCGCACTTCGCCGATACGCCGCGGGAGGCGTGGCTGCATGAAGCTGAGCTCAAGCTGTTCGGGGTGATTAACCCGGTGAAAGCCTTTCAGGTGCAGCTCGAGCGCTCGGATATCGCCTCGATCACCTGCGTGAACTCGCTGCTGGCGCTGCAGCCGGAGGAGCACATGATTGCCACCTCCGCGGCGCGCGCTGCGCTGCTCAACATGACCCTGACGCTGTCGAAGGACCTGGTTGCCAAAGGCATTCGCGTGAACTCCATTCTGCTCGGCATGGTGGAGTCCGGACAGTGGCAGCGGCGCTTTGAGAATCGCACGGACAGGAGCCAGAACTGGCCCGAGTGGACGGCGGATATCGCCCGCAAGCGCGGGATCCCGATGGCGCGCCTCGGCAGGCCGCAGGAGCCGGCGCAGGCGCTGCTGTTCCTCGCCTCGCCGCTGGCATCGTTTACCACCGGCGCGGCGCTGGATGTCTCCGGCGGCTTTTGCCGTCATCTGTAAGGAGTTGAGATGAAAAAGATCATGCTCATCGGCTATGGCGCGATGGCGCAGGCGGTGATTGAACGGCTGCCGCCGCAGGTCGCTCTGGGCTGGGTGGTGGCGCGCGAGTCGCACCACGCGGCGATCCGCCAGCGCTTCGGCGATGCGGTAGCGGTGCTGGACGACCCGCAGTCCTGCGCGGAAACCCCGGATCTGGTGCTGGAGTGCGCCAGCCAGCAGGCGGTGGCGCAGTTTGGCGAAGCCATTCTCAGGCGCGGCTGGCATCTGGCGGTAGTTTCTACCGGCGCGCTGGCGGACAGCGAGCTGGAAAAACGCCTCAACGGCGCCGGAGGCCGGCTAACCCTGCTTTCCGGAGCGGTGGCCGGTATCGACGGCCTGGCGGCAGCGAAAGAGGGCGGTCTTGAGCAGGTGACCTACCGGTCGCGCAAAAGCCCGGCTAGCTGGCGCGGCAGCTATGCGGAAATGCTCATCGACCTCAATGCGGTCAGTGAAGCAAAAATCTTTTTTGAAGGCAGCGCGCGCGAAGCGGCACGCCTGTTTCCGGCGAACGCCAACGTTGCGGCAACCGTGGCGCTGGGCGGCATCGGGATGGACGATACCCGGGTACAGCTGATGGTCGATCCGATGACCCGGCGCAATACCCACACGCTGCACGTACAGGGCGCGTTTGGCGAGTTCCACCTGGAGCTCAGCGGATTACCGCTCGCCAGCAACCCAAAAACTTCCACCCTGGCGGCACTGAGCGCGGTTCGCGCCTGTCGCGAACTGGCATAGCGCAAAGAGGCGGCGATGGATGAGTTAAAGATTTTTATCGGCGGTCGCTGGCGCTACGGCGGCGGCAACCTGATGCACAGCCTGTTTCCGGCCGACGGCTCGGTCAATGCCACGCTGCATGCGGCAAGCCTTGACGATCTGCATGAGGCGATCGCGCTGGCCGAAAGCGCCTGGCGCCAGCCGGCGTGGCGCAACATGCTGCCCCATCTGCGGGCAAAGATCCTGCATAAAGCGGCGGATATTATCGAATCCCGTCTTGAGGAGCTGGCGCGGATGCAGAGCCGCGACAACGGCAAGCCGCTGGCGGAGGCGCGAGGCCTGGTGATGAGCGCCGCGGGCAGCGCCCGCTACTTTGCCGCCGCCTGCGAGCTGCTGGAGGGCGAACTGCCGACCCCGCGTCATGCGGATCTGCTGACGCTCAGCCGCTACGAGCCGCTGGGCGTGGTGGCGGCGATTACGCCGTGGAACTCGCCGATCGCCAGCGAGATGCAAAAAGTGGCCCCGGCGATCGCCGCCGGTAACGCGGTGATCCTCAAGCCGGCGGAAGCCACGCCGCTGATGGCGCTGGAGCTGGCGCGGATCTTCGAACAGGCCGGCCTGCCGGCGGGCCTGCTCAGCGTCCTGCCGGGGAAAGGATCGGTGATTGGCGACGCGCTGGCCCGCCACCCTCTGGTGCGCAAAATTTCGTTTACCGGCGGCACCAGCACCGGACGTCATTTGGCGCACGTGGCGGCGGAAAAGCTGATCCCGGCGTCGCTGGAGCTTGGCGGCAAATCGCCGACTATCGTGCTGGAAGATGCCGATGTTGAGCAGGCGGCGCGGGGCATCTGCTACGGCATCTTTAGCTCCGGCGGCCAGGCCTGCATCGCCGGCTCGCGGCTGTTTGTGCATGAAAAAGTCTATCCGCAGCTGATGGCGCGCCTGCTGGAGCTGACCCGCGGGCTCAGAATCGGCCATCCGTTTAGCGCGGAGACCCACGTCGGACCGCTGATTAATGAAAAGCACCGCGACAGCGTGCTGGAGTACGTCGAGCTGGCTAAACGCGAAGGCGGGCGGGTGCTCTGCGGCGGCGAGATCCCGGCGGATCCGGCGCTGGCGGCAGGCAGCTATTTTCAACCGACGATCGTTGAGGGGCTGACCAACACGGCCCGCGCCTGCCAGGAGGAGATCTTCGGCCCGGTGCTGGTGGCGATGAGCTTCAGCGATGAAGACGCGCTGATCCAGCAGGCCAATGATTCGGTTTACGGCCTGGCGGCCGGGATCTGGACGCGAGACAGCGGACGCGCCCTGCGCTTAAGCGATCGCCTGGAAGCCGGAACGGTGTGGATCAACACCTACAAGGTTTTCTCCATTTCGACCCCGTTCGGGGGCTTTAAAGAGAGCGGCCTGGGCCGAGAAAAAGGGATTCAGGGGCTAAAGGCCTGGATGCAACAAAAGAGCATTTATCTGGCGACGGGTAATAGCGTCAACCACTGGTGCGACTAAGAGAAGGGTGTGCAATGAGCGAAATGATAACCGTCGGCGAAGCCATCGCCAGAACGCTGGAGCAGTACAACGTTGAGGCTATTTACGGCGTCATCTCTATTCACAACCTGCCGATCGCCGATGCGGTAGGCCAGCGCGGAAATATCCGCTTTGTTCCGGCGCGCGGTGAGGCCGGATCGGTCACCATGGCCGACGCCCACGGGCGCTTTTCCGGACTGGGCGTGGCGTTGACCAGCACCGGCGCAGGGGCCGGCAACGCGGTAGGGGCGCTGGTGGAGGCGATGAACGCCTGTACGCCGCTGCTGCACCTCACCGGTCAGGTGGAGAAAGCCTGGCTTGATGCCGACACCGGCTTTATTCACGAAACCCGCGACCAGCTGACCTTCCTGAAGGCCAGCTCGAAGCGCGCGTACCGCATCAGCAATGCCAGCCAGGCGCTGGCTATCCTGCATAAGGCGATTCAGGAGGCGCAAACGCCGCCGTGCGGGCCGGTCTCGGTTGAGATCCCGATTGATATTCAGGGCGCGAAAATCCCGGCCTCGCTGGTGACCGCCGCGCTGAAAGCGGCCCCGGCGGCGAAGGCCGATAGCGCCACCGTTGATGCGCTGTGGGCGCAGCTCCGCCAGGCTAAACGACCGCTGCTGTGGCTGGGCGGCGGGGCTATCGGCAGCGCGGCGGCGGTGAAAAAGCTGGCCGATGCCGGGATGACGGTGATCTCCAGCACCCACGGCCGCGGCGTGCTGCCGGACGCGCATCGCGCCAGCCTGCGCGCCTTCCACAATTCACCGTCCGTTGAAGCGCTGATGGTGCAGTGCGATTTTACCCTGGTGGCGGGCTCGCGCCTGCGCAGCAATGAAACCCGCTCCTGGACCCTCGAGCTGCCGTCGCCAAGGGTGCAGATTGATATCGACCCGGCGGCGGCCAGTCGTAACTATCTGATGGATAACACGCTGATTGCCGACTGTGCCAGCCTGCTGGCGGCGCTGGCGGAAAAAGCGCAGGGGCGTGAATGGGGCAATGCCCAGTGGGATGCGCAGGTCAAAGAGGCGGTCGTGCTGGCGGATAGCGGGCTGCGCGAGCAGTGCGGCGCCTACGCGCAGCTGAACGATGCCATCGCGCAGGCGCTGCCTGACGACGGGATCCTGGTGCGCGATATCACCGTTTCCGGCAGCCTGTGGGGGAGCCGTCTGTTCCGCGCTCACGGCCCGTTAATGAACATCCACTCCTTGGCCGGGGCCATTGGCATGGGCCTGCCGATGGCGATCGGCACGGCGATTGCTAACCCGCAGCGGAAGGTGGTCGGCCTCGTCGGCGACGGCGGGCTGAGCCTGAATCTGGGGGAGTTGGCGACGTTGGCGCAGGAAAAGGCTAACGTCACGCTGATTGTCATGAACGATGGCGGCTACGGCGTGATGCGCGGGATTCAGGATAAGTATTTCGGCGGGCGTCAGTATTACAACGAGCTGCATACTCCGGATTTCACGCTGCTGGCGCAGGCCATCGGCCTGCAGGCGTGGAGCGTTGAGCGGGCGGAGGATTTCCAGTCGGTCATGACCGAAGCGCTGGCGATGCCGGGGCCGTCGGTGGTGGAGGTCAAAATGGGGCAGATTGGCGCGCTGCGTTTTGCCGGGCCGCCGCAGAAAACGCTGTATTAAGCCGTTTTCCCCTCTCTGGCGTTGCAGAGAGGGGAGTCGGGATTATTTAATGCCGTCGGCCTTCATGCGATCGCGGATGTGTTGAGCGCGCTCCTGCGATGCCGGGTGATCGTCAAACATTGAGCTCTGCCGCCCGGCTTCCAGCTTGGCCAGCTTTTCGAAGCTGGTGGCCAGTCCTGACGGATTAATTCCGCGCTTACGCAGCAGATCGTAGGAGTAGTCGTCCGCTTCGGACTCCTGGCGCTGGGAGAACTGCGAGTTCACCAGCTTTTCGCCAAGATCGCCCAGCTGAGACTGGGACAGGCTGCCGACGATACCGCCCGCAGACGCGGCGGCGGCGCGCACGGCGTTGGTACCGAGTGCAACCTGCATGCCTTTCTTCACGTGACCCAGCGCAACGTGGCCCATTTCGTGGCCGATAACCGCTTCCACTTCGTTATCGTTCATGATGTCCATCAGGCCGCTGTATACGCGGATGCAGCCGTTGGCCATCGCAAACGCGTTAACGTCTTTGGTTTCATACACTTTGTAGTTAACCGGCTGGCCGTTGATATTGTCGCCCAGCGCGGCGGCGATTTTATTCAGGCGCTTGCTGTATTCGCTGCCGGCGGGCGAAATAGTCGCCTTGCTATCCATCTCTTTACAGGCCTGGTCGCTGAGCGCTTTGACCTGCGCGTCGCTCAGAGAGTAGGCCTGGAAAGCCTCGGCGCCGGAGCTGAGGAGGGCGTTGGAGTCCATGTTCTGACATCCGGTAAGCGTTGCTGCAATCCCAAGGGCAAGAATAGTTGAGCGAATTTTCATTTTTTATCTTCCACAATCTTACGATTTTTTGTCTGAAAAAGGCGACGGTAAGCATGTCGCATCCTGCACAAATTATAAAGAGTATTGCGAGTTACGGGCGAGAGGATTCCGGGGCAGCACAACCTGTTCCGGAGATTTCTTAAACCACAAAAGGATGCTCCATGTACATGTTTTGTCGCTTGGGTTACATTGTTGTCACTTTTTTCCGGCGTAGCCCAAAACGCGCTCTCGTCAAGTCGTTAAGGGTATGGCCTTCAACAGTCCGAACTGGAGTCAAAATGTCCTCACGTAAAGAGCTTGCTAACGCTATTCGTGCGCTGAGCATGGACGCGGTACAGAAAGCCAAATCCGGCCACCCGGGTGCCCCGATGGGTATGGCTGACATTGCCGAAGTCCTGTGGCGTGATTTCCTGAATCATAACCCGAACA